>NZ_CP015109.1:2075000-2409357 GCF_002082015.1 Sporosarcina ureae
TTAGCAAAAACACAGGTCTCTGCAAAATCGTAAGATGACGTATAGGGGCTGACGCCTGCCCGGTGCTGGAAGGTTAAGAGGAGGGGTTAGCGCAAGCGAAGCTCCGAATTGAAGCCCCAGTAAACGGCGGCCGTAACTATAACGGTCCTAAGGTAGCGAAATTCCTTGTCGGGTAAGTTCCGACCCGCACGAAAGGCGTAACGATCTGGGCACTGTCTCAACGAGAGACTCGGTGAAATTATAATATGCGTGAAGATGCGCATTACCCGCGACAGGACGGAAAGACCCCGTGGAGCTTTACTGTAGCCTGATATTGAATTCCGGTGCAGCCTGTACAGGATAGGTAGGAGCCTTGGATTCCGGAGCGCCAGCTTCGGAGGAGGCATTGGTGGGATACTACCCTGGCTGTATTGGACTTCTAACCCTTGCCCGTGATCCGGGCAGGAGACAGTGTCAGGTGGACAGTTTGACTGGGGCGGTCGCCTCCTAAAGAGTAACGGAGGCGCTCAAAGGTTTCCTCAGAATGGTTGGACATCATTCGCAGAGTGCAAAGGCATAAGGAAGCTTGACTGCGAGACCTACAAGTCGAGCAGGGTCGAAAGACGGACTTAGTGATCCGGTGGTTCCGCATGGAAGGGCCATCGCTCAACGGATAAAAGCTACCCCGGGGATAACAGGCTTATCTCCCCCAAGAGTCCACATCGACGGGGAGGTTTGGCACCTCGATGTCGGCTCGTCGCATCCTGGGGCTGTAGTCGGTCCCAAGGGTTGGGCTGTTCGCCCATTAAAGCGGCACGCGAGCTGGGTTCAGAACGTCGTGAGACAGTTCGGTCCCTATCCGTCGCGGGCGCAGGAAATTTGAGAAGAGCTGTCCTTAGTACGAGAGGACCGGGATGGACATACCGCTGGTGTACCAGTTGTCTTGCCAAAGGCATCGCTGGGTAGCTATGTATGGACGGGATAAATGCTGAAAGCATCTAAGCATGAAGCCCCCTTCAAGATGAGATTTCCCATTACGCAAGTAAGTAAGATCCCTCAAAGATGATGAGGTGGATAGGTCTGGGGTGTAAGTACGGCGACGTATGTAGCTGACAGATACTAATCGATCGAGGACTTAACCTATTATAAAAAGTAGTTACTTGAACTACACAATGTCCTTTATTCAGTTTTGAGTGAACAAGCTTTACTCAAAGAGTCTAGTAACGATGGCGAAGAGGTCACACCCGTTCCCATACCGAACACGGAAGTTAAGCTCTTCAGCGCCGATGGTAGTTGGGGGTTTCCCCCTGTGAGAGTAGGACGTTGCTAGGCACGCGAAGCCATTCCCTATGGGGAGTGGCTTTTTTGTGTTTCGTTTTTGCATTTAATAATAGAAAGAGTTGATTGGAACTTGATGAGTTCATACTTTATCCGCTCATAGATCTGGATTATTCGCTCTATTGCGCTGCTTAACCGCTCATTAAGTTGCGATCATCGCTCAATCCCTTCGCGTACCCGCTCAATGAGCCTGGAAATTCGCTCTATGCCCCTGCATATCGGCTCAATGAACTCCAGGAACCGCTCAATCGCCTCGTATATCCGCTCAAAGTGTCACAGTAGCCGCTCAATAAGTCATGGCAATTGCTCTATGCCCCTACGTATCCGCTCAAAAAGTCATAACAACCCGTACTACGGCCCACTACTCTACCTAAAAAGAACACTAAACTTTTATATAAAAGTTTATTTACCCTAATAGTCTATAGTTAGTTGGGGTATATTGGTAGTATGACACGTACGATAGCAGAGGAGGGGATTCTATGATCATGATGATAATTAAACGCTTCTTTAAAGAACGCTTTTTTGACCAAGCAGCGCAGAATGCTTATTACTTGTTACTTTCCATATTGCCTTTTTTACTAGTAGTATTGTCGATTGTGCAATTTCTTCCTTTGGAAGAGGCTAGTATTTTAGCGTTACTGCGGCCATTCGTGCCGGATGAATCTTTTCAGCTAATTGAGCAAAGTGTTCAGTCCGTACTCTATAAAAGTCACGGCAAGTTGCTTGCGCTCAGTGTGCTAGCTGCATTGTGGACGACATCCGTTGCGGTACAATCATTTGCACGGTCATTGGACATGGCAAATCGAAAGCTTCACCAGCAAGCTCTATGGATTAGTATAATCCGTAATCTTGGTGTAACCATTCTTTTCATGCTGATCGTTCCGATGTCATTATTTTTACCGTTGATTGAAAAGCTTATACATACTGTCATTGCATATTATGATGTGCTAGATGCATGGGAAGGCTGGTTGTATATATGGCCTAATATAAAGTGGGGTCTTGGCACGTTCTTTCTATTTTTGTTCTTTCTGTTATTTTATCAACTTATGCCAACAGGAAAGATGAAGTGGAAAGAAGCGCTACCGGGTGCCTTGCTTTCAGCATTTGGTTGGCAGTTCGTTTCATTACTATTCGGAGAGTATGTATCACGGGTGGATTATTCTAGGCTATATGGACAATTGGCAGGGATTATCATGCTTGTGTTATGGTTTTATCTAACGGCAGTGATTATTATTCTTTCGGGGTTATTGAATGCAGAGTGGAAAAAGAGGAGGCGGTCTAAATGAAAATCTTAGTAGTGGATGATGATATACATATTTTAGAGTTGGTTAGTATTCATTTGCGACAGGCGGGGTATACCGTTGTGAAAGCGATGAATGGATTAGAGGCGCTTGAGGTAGTCGAAAAAGAATGGCCAGACTTAGCGGTCGTGGATGTGATGATGCCAGGCATGGACGGTTATATGCTGACGAAAAAGCTTCGGGAAGATACGGAAATTCCGGTGTTGTTGTTGACGGCTAAAGGTGAGATGGAAGATAAGGAGCGCGGTTTTTTGGCTGGATCGGATGATTATTTGGTGAAGCCGTTTGAACCGAAAGAGTTATTGTTCCGGATACATGCAATTTTGCGGCGTTATGATAAAGCGGTGGACCGGATGATTCAAGTCGGTCCGATAGTGATTAATAGACAGAGTTATGAAGTATTGTTTGGTAAGAAGTCATTACTGCTGCCATTAAAGGAGTTTGAATTGTTGTCAGTGTTAGCTTCTCGTCATAGTCAAGTGTTTCCGCGAGAAGTGTTAGTGGAGCGTGTATGGGGTTTTGATTATGAAGGGGATGAACAGACGTTGAGTGTACATATCAAACGTTTACGCGACAAACTTGGAAAGCTTACGAATCAAGTGAAAATTGTAACGATACGTGGTGTTGGTTACAAGCTTGAGGTTTTGGAATGAAGTCGCTGTACGAAAAGTTTCTCGTCTTAACAGTTGGAATTATGCTAGCGAGTGCGATAGTAGCGTTTCTTTCCGTCAATACATATTATCATCGATACTTGAAAGAAGAGAACGATGCAAAGAATGTTCAAGTTGCTGAGCAAATAGCGTTGTTCATTGAAGCGAATAAGGGGATGGATTTGCCTGCATACTTCGACATGCTTGCTAGTACGGGGTATAAGTTACTCGTCAAATCACCTTCAGGGGCTTCAGCTATTTATGGGGAAGCATTTCGCGAAGATAACCTCGAGGACGAAGCAGTTCAGAAGGTCTATAGTGGGAAGGTTTATCACGGTATGCGAGATCTAAAGGCAGAGACGTTCGTGACGGGTTATTTCTCTAATGAGTCAGCTAATACTGTAGGCGTACCGTTTATGTATGGTGGTCAGACATATGCGCTGTTTTTGCGACCAGATATTAAAATGCTATTCACGGAAATTCATTATTTGCTTGGTGGCATGGTAATTGTCATGGCGATTATCAGTATTTTTGCGATGCTCGTCGTTGCGCACAAACTGATTGCACCGATTGTTGTGTTGACAAGAGCGACAAAGAAGGTAGGCGAAGAGCAGTTTACGAGTGAGTTGTCGATTGATCGACGTGATGAGATTGGGCAACTTGCAAAGAGCTTTCAACAGATGGTTGATCGGTTGAGTGAGAACGACCAGATTCGAAAGGCATTTGTCAGTGATGTGTCGCATGATTTCCAGTCACCTTTATTGAATATTAAAGGTTATGCAGACTTATTATCAGATGAAGAGCTACCCGCTAATGAACGGATACGTTATGCAGGAATCATTCAATCGGAAACAGAACGACTTTCGACATTGACGCAGCAATTGTTATTGCTGACGTCACTCGATCAATTAATCTCTCCATTGCAGAAGAAAATATTCCGTATTGACCAGCAAGTAAAGGAAACAGTACGGAAATTTCAATGGTTATTGCAAGAAAAGGAGATGTCGGTTATGCTCGAAATTGATGACGTTACGTATGAAGGGGATCCTGCTTTTCTGGAGAAAGTATGGGAGAATTTATTATCAAATGCATTGAAGTATTCACCAGATGGAGAAACGATCGATATTCGATTGACCGAGTACGAAAATGAAATCTGTTTCTCTATTGAAGATACGGGAATTGGCCTTTCACCTGATACTAAGAATCGAATATTTGACCGTTTTTATCGTGCAGATCACTCAAGAACACGTGAAGTAGAAGGGACAGGTCTTGGATTATCTATTGTTGAGCAAGTTGTACGGCTTCATGATGGTCGTATAGATGTAATCAGTGAGTTAGGTAGGGGTACGACATTCACCGTGTATTTACCTAAATTGTAACAGGCAGTTCATCTTCCGTTCATCTTGGGGTGTTATGATTAATGTAATAGAAAGTCGACAGGAGGAAATATCATATGCAAGAAAAATGGAGTTTACGATTGATTCGCGTTGCGGCGATTTTTGGTCTAATTGGGACAGTACTTGGTTCCCACATGGCGGGTGCAGGTTCCTATGCGTTCCGTCCAATTCACGCGCATATCTTACTAGTAGGTTGGTTGTCAGTATTTTCATGGGGTGTGTTCTACAAGATTTATCGAGTTCGTGCTAGAAAGCTATTAACATTGCAAGGCTGGACAGGGATTATCGGTGCGATAGGTTTAACGGCGGGTATGTGGTTACAGTTCATGCAACCCTTCAATGTCAATGAAGTATTCGCACTTATATTTTATATCGTAGGTGGTACGGTGCTATTAGTAAGTTTTGCTTTATTCGTAGTCGTAACATTTATGATTGAAAAAACACCTACTGCACGTCAATAAATAGTTGTCCAAGAATCCGGATCATACCAGGTTCTTGGGCTTTTTATTGTCGAATTATAGAGGAAAGTTTTTACTGATAATCAGTAGTTTCAACAAATATTTCACAACCCATATGGCATACTAGAGCAACCTAACAGATGAAGGAGCGAATGACTATGACTGCTCGCAATCGGTTTCACCTCATTATGATTTGTTTTACTGTCTTGATTGCTGGGACGTTGTTGATTAAACAAACGGCGAGTTCGGAACAACAAAAGATTGAAACGATAGGAATAGATTACGCCCAGATGAATCAATCCGTGGAAAAAGTGCTGAAAGATATGCCCGAAATTAAAGAAGAGCTGAAATCTATCCAATCGGGAATACATAGTAATCAGCTAGATCAATCATTTTCCATAAATAAGACAGAATTTCGTTTGCGTGTAAAAAATAATTTGACAGAGGAAGAGCACTCATCCCCATTCCTTAGAGGAATAGCGGAGAAGCAAACCGATCATTATCAGGATGCCTTAGACATTGCAGAGGAAGCTTATGGAATTACGGTAACGGAAGATGAAATAGATGCATATATTAAAGAGAACGTCTCGACGATTTGGGATGCAGAAAAACGAAAATATGCGAAATCGCTACAATTAACGCTAAATGAATTGGACTATCAATTTGACCGAGATATTTATGTGATGAATGTTCTGTGGGAAAGAGTACTGCCAATCGTAATGCAAGAGTTTCCGAGGCAGCGTGGTGAAAGTGGACAAGCGTATGGAAAGCGATTGAAAGAAGAATTTTTCAGTAGTAATGAAGACGCTGTTTAGAGATGAATTACTAAAATAGATTGAAGAGACTATTCATGACATAAGTTTAGTCTCTTTTTATTGTTGTTTAAGAGTTTTGTAAGAGGTTGTCATTATACTCGTATGAGTGAAGAATATGTCTATCAAGGGAGAGAGTGTGATGGCTCGAAAATGTATAGGTTGGGTTCTTGTCATTGCCGGAGTGCTAGTTGTTAGTTATCCAATGTTGAAGAATATAGCATACGATAAGCAACAACAGGAACTTCTTGAAGCCTTTGATCAGCTCGGTACCATGGAACCTACAGTTTTTGAGGATGAATCGAAGAATCCGACATCAGCAGAGGCCCCAACTGATAAGAAAAATCCTTCGCTAGAAGGCAGTCGTGGAATTGTCTCAATTGATAAAATCGATTTGAAGATGTTGATGTTCGACGGCGTCACCGAGAACGAGCTCGGAAAAGGTGCAGGCATCATGGAGCCACATAAAGACTTTACAAAACATAATGTCGGTCTTGCAGGGCATCGTGCAGTGGCGGATGGCAAACAGTTCAATCGACTTGGAGAACTGGAAGTAGGCGACGACATTCAAGTGAATACGCAGAATGAAATCTTGCATTACCGCATCACCGACACATTCGTTGTACATAAAACAGATGTTTCGGTATTAGAAGATCAAGAAACACCGCAACTCACACTCGTCACATGCACACCACTAGGTAGCTGGCATCCGCCGGACCGATTGATTGTGCAAGCAGAGCTTCAGGAAGTGGAGAAGCGTTAGCCGAATTATTTACATATAGATAAGGGCAACAAAAGGGGGACATATATTTGATGGATCGGCGGCTAATGACCGAGCAATATATAATGAAAAGAGAAGAGGCGAACGTAAATTGAAGAAACAGATACACATATTCATGCTGACACTTCTGATTTTGGGTCAGGCTATTCTGGGTCCAATCGATGCGAGTATGGCGAGTGCGGAAAGTTTTCCCCAGCCTACTTCGAGTGATGTAAGAAATGAAATGCAACAAAAAGAGGAGAAGAGAAATTCCGCTCAGGCGGACGAAGGAAAGGTCGAGTTTCCTGAACAAGATCCAGGTAAAGTTGAGGTAGTTAAACCTGAAGAATCAAAAGAACCTGTAAAGCCTAATTCAGAAACTGAGGGATCTAAAGACTCTGAAGAAAAACCAGAGAAACCTTCTGTAAATCCTGGAGAGAATCTGGAAGGAAATCCGGTTGTTAAACCAGAAAGTAATCCCGGAATAAAACCAGAAGTTAAACCAGAGGAAAAACCCGAGTCTCCGTCCGCAGATGACTCTGAGCCTGACGCAGTTGTGGATGAAGATGTAATGGAAGAAGAAAAAGATCTAGAGGACACAGACTTAGATGAAGAATTGATTGAAGAAAAGTTGGAAGAAGTAGAAATAGAAACGTTAGCCGCTGGAGAACTACCTGCCTCAGTGATTACCGGTACCAAGTTTAAAATTAATGGTACTTTAATTTCAGGAACAGGTCCATTCGCAGTGAAGAATGGAGACAACGCCACACTACAATTTAATCTGGAACTTGCAGCTGGTCATACATATGGTCCAGGTTCTACATTAAAATATACTTTGCCCGAAGTCTTCAAAGGCATTACATTCTCCCTAGGAACTAATTTTGGTGGACTTGGTGAAATCACGAAATCCGGAAGAGAAATCACGATAACATTTAATGATTCGATTATTGATGAACATGGTGTAGGAACAGCACTGGAAAATGCCAAGTTTACTATTGGTGCAACATTAAAGAGTGTAGACAATGAAACTAATCAAAAGGTAGAATTACCAGGAAAACAAATTATTGAGTTAAATTTTGCGCCAGTGAATGGGAACTCCATTACGAAAGAAAGTGGTATAGCAAAACCTAGTGCTACAAATAGTGAATTTATTGAATGGGAAGTAATAGTAAATACAGACTTAAAAGCAAATGGAACAGTGGCATTCAAAGATACGTTAACTACCAATACCGGTAGTGGACATATTTATGATCAAACTTCTGTCGTGATTACTGAACTTTCTATGAAGGCAGACGGTAGTTATACAGAATCTGCAACTGGATTAACTCCAACATTTGACGGAGCTAATAAAGTAATGTCCTTAAATCTGGATGGAACAAAAGCGTATAAAATAAAATATAAAACTATACCAGAAGATCCGGGTAATAATGAATCTGTGCAGTATCAAAATAACGCAGAATACGGCAATGCGAAAAGCGGGACTAAGTCTGCCACAGTTACTTATGGTACACCTCTTAAAAAGAGTGTTTCTAAGAGGCCAAGTGGTTCTGACTTAGCGACAGAGTGGAAAATTGATTATAACTTCAATAATCGTACCATTTCGAAAAATGATGCTGTACTAAAAGATACATGGACTACAAGTGGTGGTGCGGGTTCTGGAAAACAAGTTTTATCCGACTTCAATGTATATAAAGCAGATGGAACTACACCCGTTGCTGCAAACGTATATACCAAAACGGACAATGGTGACGGTCAAGGATTTACGCTTCAATTCAATCAAGAAGTGACTACACCATATGTCATTAAATATAAAACAACACCAAGTGATATATTCGCTGCACAAGATTTCAAAGTAACCAATACGGTTAAACGTGAAGACATAAAAATTGGCGATAAGACTGCGTCACAATCTTATACCAAGAAAAGTTTTGTCTTGAACAAGACTGCTAATTCAATTGACTATGAGGCAAAAACAATTAAGTGGAGTCTTACTGCCAACCAAGCAAATTACAGTTTGGATGCCAACTCTGTTTTCGAAGATGAGTTCACAAATAGTAATATGACTTTGCAGGAAGACACGCTTAAAGTAACAGTTGGGGGAGCTAGCTTAACAAAAGGCACTGATTATACTGTCACTGATATTTCAAAGAACGGATTTAAAGTTACATTATTGAAGGCCGTTGATAAAGAAATAAAGATTTCTTATACAACTGATTATGATATAAGAGATATCGGTACGAATACTCGTACATTTAAGAATGATGTTGTACTGAAAGATAGTGGATTGCCTAAAGATCCATCAGATTCTGCAGAGGTATCAATCAAATCGGAACAAAAAGCGAATGGAAAAAAGGAAGGGAAGTACAACTATGCAACACAGGAATTTGAGTGGGAAGTAGAGGTAAACTTTAACTACAACAAGTTTACTAACGCTATCTTTGAAGATGTTTTACCAGATACTCAAGAGGTCACGGATATACAGGTCTATTCAGGAACACTTAATTCAGCTGGAAACTTCCAACAAGGTACTGCACTAAGTGTTACTAATATTGCTAATGAACCTAACAAAATTACATTGGATTTAGGAGCTATTACGACTCCACATAAAGTGGTCTACAAAACTAAAGACAAAGATGGAGTTTATCCAGTAACTAGAGGTAATATTACAATTACAAACCAAGCTAAGCTAACACAGGACGGTAATCCTGACTTAACTTCTTCTTGGACAAAAACAGTACGGGTTAATTATACAGATAAATTGATCAATAAAACCGGAGTACAAGTAGGCGGTACGGCAGGAATCAAGTGGAACTTTGAATTCAACTATGCACAATCAAATCTGCAAAAAGTAGTTATTACAGATACAGTAGGGGCTAGCGATGGATCTCCTGATCAGATTATAGATCCTGATTCATTCAAAGTATATGAAGTAGCCTTGACAGGTTCAGGATCAAAGCCATCAATAGGCAAAACTGAATTAAAAAGCGGATACACGCTAAATATAGATAACAAGACTGGTAAATTCACATTGACTCTTCCGGATGGTAATAAAGCGTACTACGTTGAATATGAAACTACTTACTTCGGACCTAGTGGCGCGAATTCAAATGCTACAAATAATGTAGAAGTGAACTATATAAGTACTGAAGGATCGAATGCTTCTGATAGTTCTCCAATAAAAAATTTCACGTATGGAAACTCGGGATTAACGACTAAGGTTCCATTCGTTGCCATTAAAATTGATGGAGTAACTGGTTTGCCAATGGCAGACGTTACATTTACTCTATTCAGTGAGTACAGACCAGGAAAAGCACTAACATCCGCGAAAACAGATGCGAATGGAGTATTTGACTTGGGGATGAACTTAACTGAGGGGAAATATACTTTAAAAGAAACTACAGTAGATGGTTATGATAATCCTGGAGATATACACTTCACTTTACATCGCGATTCTGTCCAAAAAAGTGGAACATACGCAGGAAAACAAATTGTAAACATTGAAAACTTCCCAACAGGCTACGAAGACAAGATATGTAAAGAATTTGTTCTAACAGCAAAAGATGTAGACGGAATCCCAGTTGCGAATAAAGAACTTACATTAACAAACAAAGCAACAGGCCAAGTCTCAAAAATCACAACAGGTACGGACGGATCAGTTAAGATTCCTTCCAGTGGAAACACTAAGATCAATGCAGGGATGTATACTGTAACTACTGCAGACAATACCGTGTTAAAAGATGTCGAAATAAATTACACGGAAGATTGCGCAGCATCTGTACAGCCAGCTCCAACATGTGATGCGTTTACGATTACAGTGCAAGATAAAGATCTAACTGCACGTCCAAACGTTTCTGTAACATTAAAACATACAACAGACGATTCAGTAGACCTGATTACTACAAAAACTACCGATGCCGGTAAAATTAAATTACCTTCAAAAACAACTACAGCAGGTACTTATACTGTGTACGAAGGTAAAATACTTCTCGGTCAGGTGAACGTCACATATAAGAGTGATTGTATCGCATCCGTAGGCGAAAAAGCACAATGTGAAAACTTCACGTTAACGGTGATAGATGCAGACGGAAAGCAGCTTGTTAATAATGTTACTATAAAGAAAGCTGATAGCACTGATAAAGCGATAGTAGGTACAACAACTGCTGAAAACACACTATCTTTTGAGGCGCTTGCACCAGGTAAGTATGATGTATATGAAGGTACTGAAAAATTAGGTAGTTTCACAGTGAATGATGAATGTGAATTTGTATTTAAGCAGGAGTTAAAATGCGAAGAATTCACAATTGTAATAGAAGATATAAAAGGTGAAATACGACCAAATCTAACTGTGAAATTAACACATAAAATGGATGGCACTGTAATTGAAAAAACTACTAATGCTGCAGGTAAGATTGAATTACCTTCAACGACTACAGCAGGAAATTACACTGTGTATGAAGGTAAAGTATTCCTTGGGGAAGTAAATGTCACGTATAAAGATGTTTCTTGTCAGGATGTAGTAGGCGAACTATCTAAATGTGAAACATTCACGTTGACAGTAAGAAATGCGGATGGAGAATTACGTGAGGCAGGCGTCGACATGAAGATTACAAAAAAAGATGAGACTGCTGAATTCAAAACGATCAAAACAACTACTGGAGGTATAGTTTCTATTCCGGATCTTCCACCAGGAGAGTATGACGCTTATGAAAATGGTGAAAAGATTGGTAGTTTTTCATCGAATGATGATTGTGCAACTGAATTAGAATTAATATTAACATGTACGAACTTTACGATTATCATTGAAGATCAAGAGGGTGCAATTCGTCCGAATGTTACTGTAACTATGAAGTATAAAGATGATAGTGCAGTAAATACAATGACTGCCAAATCAAATAAGGATGGAAAAATCGTATTAAGCATAGATACTAAACCAGGTATTTATAAAGTTTATGAAGAAAAACAATACGTAGGCGATGTAAAAGTCACATATTTAACTGATTGTGAAGCTTCAGTAGGCAAAATGGCAACGTGCGAAACATTTACGTTAGCAGTAAAAGATGTTGACGGAAAGTTATTTCCAACTGGAACGGAAATTACTATTAAAGAAAAAGGTAGTACAGATACATTTAAAAAAGGAATAATGGATGCGGATGGAAATGTTTCACTTCCAAATCTTCCACGTGGAAATTATGTTGCATATGTTGGAGAAGAGGAACTTGGTAATTTTACATCTGATGCTGATTGTATTGCGACAGTTCAACCACTACCAACATGCACAGACATCACAATTACTATTAAGGATCAGGATGGAAAACCTCGTGCTGGTACGATGATATCAGTGAAGAAGGAAAAGAAGAATGTTCCCTTCTATACATCCAAAACAAATGCTCAAGGTGAAATGAAGGTTCCGCTAACTGATATTCAAAATGCTGGCGGTCTGGGTAAATACTTTGTTTATGAAGGCGATTTGTTTATTACAGAAATTGAAATAAGTTATAAAGACTGTATAGCAGAAGTTTCAGCAGCTCCAATATGTGAAGACTTCACGTTAACAGTTAATACTTTAGGCGGAAGTGCACGTCCAAATATTGATGTTGTAGTGAAAGATTCAACAGGTAAGAATGAAATTGCAAAAGGAACCACTGATACAAATGGTCAAATTAAAATTCAAGGGAAATTAGGAAAAGGTACGTATCATGTATACGAAAATAACACGTATATTAATTCATTCACAGTGACAGATACATGCTCTGCAACTGTTCAACCGGTGCTACCAACTCCAACGCCAACTGTCTGTACAGACTTTAAGCTAACTGTAATACAAGATGGAGATAAAGTCGGTGAAGGTGTGGAAGTGGTATTGAAGAATGGAGATATAGTAGTTGCTAAAGGAACAACAACTATTACAGGAGAAGTCACAATTCCCAAGTCAAAACTTTCACATGGGGAATATGATGTCTATGTAAATGGTAAGAAGATTGAGGGTGAAAAAGTTAAAGTAACGGATACATGTCACGACACGATTACCATCCCATCCATCCCGGCTTGTGAGAACTTCACCTTAATGATCAATGAAAACAATAAACCGATCGCAAAAGGTAAAGAAGTTATCTTGAAGTCAGGAATAAAGGAAATCACAAAAGGTAAAACAGACATAACAGGAAAAGTAGTATTCCCAACCAATGTTAAGCACGGGGAGTATGATGTAATTATTGAGGGTAAAAAGATTGGAACGGTTACGGTGGAAGAAACGTGCGAAAGCACAACTTCATATGCTCCTGTATGTGAAGACTTTACTGCAATCGTAACAAAAGACAGTAAACCAGTAAAAGATAAAGAAATCATCTTGAAAAAAGGCGACAAGGAAGTAACAAAAGGCAAGACGGATAAAAAAGGCAAAGTAACATTCCCAGGTAAAGTACCGACAGGAGATTACGATGTCTATGTAGAAGATGAAAAATCAGGAAATATTAAGATTGAAAATCCTTGTGAAGAAGGAACAATTGTATTGGCTCCAACTTGTGAGGACTTTACACTCACAGTGTATGAAGACGGTAAACTAGTAGGCCCGGGCAAACAGATCACGTTGAAACAAGGTAAGACAGTTAAAGCGGTGGGTACTACAAATGCACAAGGTGTAATTGTGTTTGATATTACAAAATTACCTAAAGGTGAGTATGATGCATATCATCAAGATGTAAAAGTAGGAAAAGTGAACGTTACGAATACATGTGAAGAGACGTTAACTTTATTGACTGCGCCTGTGTGTAATGAGATTACTGTTACAATAACGGAAAATGGCAAGCCAGTAGCAGCAGGTAAGGAAGTTGTCCTGAATCAAGAAGGCAAAGAAAAAGCAAAAGGGATAACAACTACGGATGGTAAAGTAGTATTCCCCGGGAAATTACCGAATGGAAACTACGATATATTTGTAGACGGCAAGCTAATAAGTAAATTGACACTCACAGATTCTTGTGAAATTTATATTGAAATAGAAAGTGCTTCAGGCAAGCCAGGTACACCAGTTGTACCAACAGTTCCAAATAAGCCAAGTACTCCGAACACGCCAAATGGCACTGTTAGTAGTATGGGTCCAATCAGCAGTATTACTGGAAGTGGAAACACGAACGCTTCTTCAGGTAGTAATTTACCTCAGACAGGTGAAGCGTATCCAGTCATTCCGATTGCACTAGGAATTTTGCTAATTGTAGGCGGTGCATGGGTTTTACGCAGAAAGAAGCATGCGTAAAAAATAGTAGCAACATAAAGGTCGGTCTCTTATGAGGCTGACCGTTTTATGTTAAGTTTAAGAGTTTTATAAGAGTTTAAAAGTATACTATATAAAAGAGTGATATTATCTTATAAAGGGGAGAACCATATGGCTTCTTCAAATTTCATATATGATTTAGATAAAGAAGGATATCCTTCAGGTAAATTTAAGAATATGTCAAATGGGTTTTACCAAGTACCCATTGCAAGTTTTGACGGAACCTCAAAAGGATATAGTCGGGATGTAGAAAAAGAAATGCTTTATTGGCGAAAACTTGCTTGTCAAGATGATTTGACGAAATTGCCAAACCGGAGAGCATTCTACTTCATTATTGAATCCTATCTTCAAAAAGTAGAGCATCGATCAGAAAAGGTCGTGTTTTTTTATATAGATATTAATCAATTTAAGTTGATTAATGATACGTACGGACATAGTGGAGCGGATGAAATATTGAGGGAACTAGGCAGCCGATTGCAGACATTGTCTCTTACGAAAGAAGTTTTTCATTTTAGTGGAGACGAGTTTGTCATCATCTATCGTTATCAAGATAATTTTCAATCAAGACTTAGTGAAATCCAATCCATTTGTGATAAACCATTTAAATTGGCTAATGAAGAGATAGATATACGTATTAGTATTGGAGCAAGCTTATATCCAACGCACAGTACAGATGTTGCTACATTGCTTCAATACGCTGATTCAGCTATGTATGTGGCAAAACGAAGTAAAAGTAATACATTTTGTTTGTATCACTAAGTATATGTTAAAATCTTTTGAAAGGTATATTACTGTGTATATGTACAAATTAGGGTGTGCTATGAAGAAACTGACGAGCTATATTACAAAGTAACTTAGACAGTACTACAGAAACTAGGAGGACAATCCATTGCATAAAATGAAAAAAGTCATCATATGGAGAGCGTGTGAATAAAAAGTTTTGGCTGATTGTTCCTTTTTTTATCGTGATTTTAATTGCTTTTCGATTAATCTGGATCGATTCTAACCAAAGGACTTACACAGTCACGGCTGAAAATGGAGTGATAGATCTACGGGGGATGGGTGATTTATCTGAGGATATATTGCTAAACGGAGAATGGCAGTTTTATGCGGAAGAGTTTATTACTCCAGGCGAAAGTTCCAAAAAGGTACCATCATTGATTCAAGTACCCGCTGATTGGCAAGAACAATTTTCAGGTAACACGTCCTACGGTTATGGAACATATCGTTTGAAGATTTATTTAGATCGAGATGATACGAATATCTATCGATTGTATGCGAAGGACATCGTGTCTGCTTCACGTTTTTTTGTGAATGGTGAAGAAAAAGTACAACTCGGAAAAACAGCAACGAATAGGAAGCAGGAAGAAGTCGACTATCGTCCCCAGACATTGCAGCTAGAAAGTAAAGCAGGAGAAATTGAACTTCTCATTCATGTATCGAATTTCCATTCATTAAAGACAGGTGGTATCATACAGCCGATGAAGTTTGGAGAGTGGTCGGCTGCAGAGCGATCTGTATTTAAGGAATATGGCTGGCAACTTGCACTTATGTCTATTATATGTTTGCATAGCGTATATTCATTTCTAATTTATCTCCTGTTCTCACGGAGGAAGGAGATGTTATACCTCGCTTTGTCTTTTCTTTCTGTTGCCATCGCTATTGCCATAGCAGATGATAAGTTACTGTTGTATTTTTTCCCCGAAATTTCATTTGCAACTTGGTCAAAAATGAATATACTCGTCTATTCAGGTGCTGCTTATTTAGTAGTATTGTATACTAGAGCTTTAGTAGATACTGTAAAACATCCCTTCAGCAAGAAGGGACGCTATTATTTCCGAATTATAGGTATAGGATATGGGATATTTGTTATGTTGACGCTGTTGTCAGTAGAAATTGATGTACTATTTCTCTATGCGTTGATGATTTTAATCCCCTTGCCGACTCCATTTCTTATGTACCGGTTATCAAAACGCGAAAAGGAGAATTTTATCTTCTTTTTACTTGCAGCAATTAGTTTGATGTCCAGTACTATATGGGGGTTGTATAAGGCACAAGTAATGCCAGAATTACCATATTACCCGTTTGACATGCTAATTAGTATTATACTATTTGGATTGTTTTGGTTTAAACGATTTTTCATGGAAACAGAGAAAAGTCATAACCTAGCCGCTTCTCTACAAGAAGAAATTCAGCAAAAGGATGAGTTTCTGGCCAATACATCGCATGAATTACGGAATCCTCTTCATGGCATCTTGAATATTACGCAGACAATCTATGATAGTGAACAGGACAAATTGTCGCATGAAACAAAGCGTAATCTGGAAACGCTTCTATCTGTTGGTCGACAGATGACGATAATTTTGAATGATTTGCTAGATAGAGAGCACTTGAAAGATGACAAGTTCCGACTGAACCAGCAAAATATAAAAATCTTACCGGTTCTGATCAATGTCTTTGATACACTTACGTTTATGAAAGAGGGTAAATCTGTATTACTTGAACACTCAATTCCGGTTCAATTTCCTAACATCAAGGCGGATGAAAACCGAATATATCAAATTCTACTTAATTTAGTTCATAATGCAATCAAGTTTTCAACTGAGGGAACTGTTCATGTTTCAGCTGAAGTGCAGAATAAAATGGCCGTTATTCGGGTCTCCGATGAAGGTATTGGGATGTCTCCAGAGGATGCAAATATAATATTCAAACCTTATAAGCAGGCGGAATCTGGCATTGCTTCCACGGGTGGAGGGGGATTGGGGCTAGGACTAAGTATTTGTAAACAATTGATTGAGATGCATGGAGGAGAGATAAGAGTAGAAACGAAAGAGGAGAAGGGTTCTACTTTCACATTTACACTACCTCTTTCAGAAGATCAACAACAAAAGGACAATATTCCTGTTCCAGATATGGTTCAACAAAAATTAGAACTTACAGATTCAGTATCAAGTCCAGCAAATAATGCTACCGAACGTATTTTAGTCGTTGACGATGATCCAATGAATCTTCAAATTATTAAGCAGATGTTAAAAGCGGACGGATATTTAGTTGTAACGTGTACCTCTGCAAAAGAAGCGCTCAAAGCGATTGAACGGGATCGTTGGAGTCTAGTGATATCGGATGTTATGATGCCTTACATGTCGGGTTACGAGCTAACACGTGAGTTACGTAAAGGATTTTTAATGGCGGAGCTCCCCATTCTATTGTTAACTGCTCGGACCCAGCAAATAGATATTCAAATGGGATTTGAAGCAGGAGCTAATGATTATGTTAGGAAGCCAGTAGAGAAGATTGAATTGATCATGCGTGTACGGGCGTTGACGAATCTAAATCAGACGATTGCTGAGCGGATACAAATGGAAGCGGCATGGTTACAGGCACAAATACATCCCCACTTCCTATTCAATACACTCAATACAATTAGTGCACTTGGCGAGATTGATCCGGAAAAAATGGTGAAGTTATTAGATAAATTTGGCACCTATTTGGAGCAAAGTTTTACAATTCAAAATCTCGCATCGACTGTCTCGCTAGAGAAAGAACTTGAACTAGTAGAAGCATATATATATATTGAGAAGCAACGTTACGGAGACCGTTTGCAAGTTGAGATGGATATTGCGCCAGTCCAAGTTGAAGTGCCACCCCTATCCATCCAAACACTAGTGGAAAATGCGGTAGAACATGGTGTTCTGAAGCGACCCGAAGGTGGTACGGTGTGGATTAAAGTATCGGAACGTGACGATGCGGTAGATATATCGATTTCTGATAACGGATTGGGAATGGAACAAGACTTGGTGACGCTTCTGCAAGATGATACAAATATGCAAGCGGGTGTGGGCTTACCAAATACGCATAAACGGCTTCGCCAGTTAGGATATTCAGGATTAACCATTGATAGTATACCAAATATTGGGACGGTCATCCAATTCTCTATAAAAAGATAAAAAAGGAAGAAAATCGTATGGATTTTCTTCCTTTTTCTCACATATTATCACATAATACTTGGTTAAATAATTTATTGGTCGATTGACTAGGGGATATACCTAATTCCTCAATCAATTTCTCTTTGAAGTGATGATATGCCTTGATGGCCTCTGTTCTTTTACCTTGTTGTAGATAATGTGTTAGAAGTTGCTGTAGAGCTTGTTCAGAGTATGGATCCAATTGAATTAAACGTTCCAGTGAAGATTGGATGTGGGTGGTATCTTGTGCAGTTCTGTAATAACTAATCATCAGGTGTAGCAATTGTATCGCCTGTCGTTTCATACGTTCAGCATGTGTGTAGGACCAGTCATAGCCTTCTAATTCCAAGTAATCACCTTCATAATCTCGAATGCTTTTTTTAAACGAATCAATAGAAGACCCTGTCGCCACGGTGTGTTGCTGAACGAGTTTCTCCATTTCCAGTGCATCACAGTAGAAGTTTGATAACTTCATACTATAGCTTTGATTAGTGAAAACAATCACTTTAGAAAAGCCTAACGATTCCAATGTTTTTCGTAAATGGGAAAGAGCGGTATGTAATTGTATTTTAGCTTTTGCATATTCAGTATCCGGCCAAAGTGTCTCAATCAGCACATCACGGTGGATTGATTCTTTATGATACGTTAAGAAAAAGGCGAATAGTTCTTTGATTTTTATCGTTTTCCATTTAACTACCTCTTGTTTATATTGAACGATGAATTCTTGAAAACATTGGATTTGCAATAGTTCTCCTGATTCAGTTTGTGGAACAAATACAGAAGAGAGCGAATGTGTTAATCGCGCAATGGTATTTTCAAGACGTTCATTCTTTAGAGGTTTTAGTAGGTAGTCAATAGAGTTCAATTCAAACGCTTGGATTGCATAGTCACGGTAAGCCGAAACAAAAACAATTTTAATCGTTGGATCTATACTTAATAAGTGGTCGGCCAAATCGATTCCATCCATTCCTGGCATGGAGATGTCCAAAAAGGCTACGTTAAAAGAAAGATCTTGTATATCGTCGAGTAAATGCAATGGGTTGGTAAATGTTTTAACAACTTGTACTCCAGTGAATGTTGCCAGCTTATGTGCAAGTAGTTGCAAAGCTAACGGTTCATCATCTACTAGAATGGCACGAATCATATAGACCGACTCCTTTATAGAATAAATAGTACTTCTAGTATATGCCATATACTATCGTTTTTGTTTTATTAATAGTAGGTTTCTAGTATTTATTTGTAAATACTCTAGTTTCTATTGATGAAATATCAGCGTGAATACATGCCATATGCTATATTAAAGACTACTTTCTAATGAAATGGAGCGGGAAAAATGATAGAACTTCAAGAGATGTTGCTTGGTATGAAATTCGGTAATATCCTTACACTGCTCTTATCTATCGTCACAATCCTTAATATTCTACTATTAGCATGGGTTTTATTTATCGAAAGAAGGGATGTAGGAAATACGTGGGCATGGATTATGGTTCTAGTATTCCTTCCCATTTTCGGCTTTTTTATTTACCTGTTCTTTGGACGAAGTTTAAAACAAAAAAATTTCTATAACCTTTCCGTTGCAGAAAGAAAAGCTGAAAAAACGGAAGTGGACAAACAACTGCGACCAGAAAACTTGGCCAGACTAGAAAGCAATCCGTTATTAAAAGAACATACCGAATTAATCCACATGAATCTGAAATCTTCTCATGCACTGCTCTCCAAGGATAATCATATTGAAATCTTTGACGACGGACACAAAAAGTTTGCTGCAATGTTTGAAGATATTAGCTCTGCAACAAAAGAGATCAATATCCAGTATTACATTATTCAATCCGATTCTCTCGGCATTAGATTGCGTGATCTGTTGATTCAAAAAGCGAAAGAGGGAGTAAAAGTACGGCTCTTGTATGATGAGGTAGGCTCGAAGAAAACACCGCCCAGGTTCTATAATGAATTACGTGCAGTGGGTGGAGGAGTGGAAGTATTTTTTCCATCCATGTTCCGACTAATAAATTTCCGTGTAAATAATCGAAATCACCGAAAGCTGTGTATCATCGATGGTGAAATTGCGTATATTGGTGGTTTCAATGTTGGAGATGAGTATCTTGGTCTTGATAAGAAATTTGGTTATTGGCGCGATACCCACCTCAGAATTAGGGGTGGTGCGGTCAATCATATTCAAGGGAAATTCATTCTAGATTGGCATCAAGCAAGTAAAAAAGAGCTGGGGGATTTGAGAGAATACTTGTTCCAGACTGAAGAACAGAACGGCACAAGCCCAGTGCAAATCGTTTCAAGTGGGCCGAATTCCGAGACGGAACACTTAAAAAATATGTACATCAAATTATTACTATCTGCTAAAAAAACTGTCTATATACAGACACCGTACTTTATTCCAGATACAAGTTTTATGGATGCCTGCAAGATTGCATTGTTATCAGGGATTGATGTGCAGATTATGATTCCATGTAAGCCAGATCATCCTTTTGTCTACTGGGCGACTTGGTCGTATGTCGGTGATTTGCTGGATTATGGTGCGAAAATATTGTTATATGAGAACGGCTTTTTACACGCGAAGACGATTGTAGTGGATGAGGAAGTGTCGGTAGTAGGGACTATGAATATCGATTCACGGAGCTTCCGATTAAATTTTGAAGTGACTGCGATTGTCTATGATAAGAAGGTAGCAAAACAACTGACAGACTTATTTAGTCAAGACACGAAACTTAGTTCTGAGCTAACGAAAGAACGTTATGAAGAGCGATCATTACTGATTAAGTTTAAGCAATCAATTTCTCGGTTATTGTCACCAGTACTGTAAAGGGGTAAAGAATATACTATACTAGTTTGCATAGTAACAAGATTATATAAAAAAGAAGCAGCCTTGTGCTGCTTCTTTTTGTATCAGTAATTCATTTACATAAAGACTAAGTTTAGTTTACCGTCTTTTAGCTCCAAGGAAGCATCAAACTTTTTCCCATCGGCTGAAGTGAAGCCTTTGATGACATTCGTTTGTCCTTTAGTACAAAGCAATTTTACTTGGGGCACCGTTAGTTTCTTTTTCAAGAAGAGCCCTGGGAACGTTTGCTTACAACCATTTTTATAGTTACTACAGCCATAGAATTTTGGATGTTCAATAATATTTCCTTTACCGCATCGTGGACAGGGAGCTACTTCAGTTCGTGTATAGGAACCTTTGCCCGATGAGGGACGTGGAGGTAGCACGATATCGATCGTCTGTTTTTCGAGCTGAACAGGTACATCTTCAATCAGTTTTTGGATAAACTTCGATACGCTACCTAAAAAGTGCTGACCTGTACCTTCACCATTTCCTATTTTCTTTAAATACGTTTCCCACTTCGCTGTCATAGAAGGACTAGCAAGAAGACTACCTTCAATGGTCTGGCATAGTACACGTCCTTTATCGGTGATAGAAACAATGTTTTTGGATACAGAAATATAGCCGTGCTTTTTAATCGTCTCGATAATCCCACTCCGTGTAGCTTCGGTTCCAAGGCCTTCTATTTCTTTTAAGATATTCGTCTCACTTTGATCTTCCACCAATTTCCCACATGTTTTCATCATCGCAATCAGCTGGCCTTCAGTGTAAGGTTTGGGTGGCTGAGTTGCACCTTCTTTTATGCTGATTTCACTTTGTACGGCCTCCTTGGGCTCAAGTGGAGGTAAGGCGGGTTCTTCGGAATCCTTTGCTCTCTTTGGTGCAACGAAAAGCTCTTTCCAACCTTTATCACGTTCAGTCTTACCTGTCGTAAAGAACGGCAATCCGTTGACGTCAGTAGTGACCTTTGTTTCGGTATACAAATAATCACGGTGGAACATAGCTAGCGTCGTTCGAATGACTTCTTCATACAGATTACGTTCGAGAGGTGACAACTTTGTCAGTGCTGCGGATGTAGGTAGTTTTTTCGTTGGAATGATTGCGTAGTGCTCTTGAACTTTTGAGCTGTCCACATAGCGTTTTTTCGGTGTACGTGATGCCACCTCAAATGGCTGGTCAATCAACTTCTGATAGTCTTCTATTGCCGCTTCCAAATATGTGAATTCGCTCGGTGTAATATGCCTTGTATCTGTTCTTGGATACGAGACGAGTTTTTTTTCATATAGAGTTTGCATCGTTTTTAATACAGTCGCAGGACTCGCTTTCCACCGTCTATTGGCAGTCGCCTGTAAGGTAGAAAGGGAGTGCAATTGTGGCGGTGGTGTTCGTTTATCTGTGTTCGTTAACTCGGTAATGACGCCAGGAGTCCGCTTGGTGATATTACGACTGTTTAAGGCTTCTGCAATTAATTCTCGCTTCGGTTCTTTTAATTTAGCTTTTCCTTTATATATTCCTTTTTCTGCAGTAAATATAGCTTCAGCTTCAAAAAATGGTTCTGAGACGAATGTCTCAATCTCACGCTGGCGTTGATAGATTAAATAAACGGTGGGTGATTGAACACGACCAATAGGGAACACTTCCTGAACTCCTTTGGCTTTCAACAGCAATGTATAGAGCCTAGAACCATTCATGCCTACGAGCCAGTCGCTGATTTGCCGTGCTTTTGCTTCTTCATAGAGTTGTAGATCTTGTCGATTATCCCGTAGATTCTCAAAGCCTTTACGTACTTCATCCGATTCCAGCGAGTTAATCCATAGTCGCTCAATCTTCTGGTTGCGAGCCCCGGTCATGTAGTAGATGGAGTAAAAGATATTGGATCCTTCACGATCCACGTCACATGCATTAATGACATGATCTGTTGCACGAATGAGCTTCTTAACGACCTGAAATTGCTTATACTTTCCCGGGGCAACTTGAAACTCGTATCGCTCCGGCAAAATAGGCAGGTTGCCAAGCGACCAGCGCTTCCATGCAGGGTTGTATGTATGTGGTTCTTTTAACTCTACTAGATGACCGACGCCCCACGTAATGAAGGCACCTTGTGGAAATGTTTGGCATGGTTGTATTTCTGTATAGCCGTCATGTTTGCGGGTAGTGAATGCATCCGCGTAGGCTTTGGCCTGGGATGGTTTTTCTGCTAGGATGACTGGTTTCATAATAACACCTCTTTCAATGATCAGATGGAAATGTTAGTTCTTATATTATCGCATAAGAAGTGAACAAAGACACTCAGATTTAATTGGAATTCTTAAACTGTAAAGGTTTAGTGTTCACCTTGAAAGTGCTGAAGAGAATGCTGTTTTCAATAGAAAACTTATGTGTAATGTATTGTTAATTGATGATTTAATTAAGAATAAAAATAAGTTTGAGGAAACTGTTGGGAGTAATAAAAAATGTCAGCGTTGAATATCCGGTAGTTTATATGGAAGTATTAGAATACCGGTAATTAGAAGAGTTATATTAAAATAAAGATGAATTATAGTTGTAAAATTTGAAAAATAAAATATTGACATGGATGCAATCGTCAGTTACAATTTTCGTATTAGTAAGTGAATTCCGCAAATGAAAAAGATGAGGTGAATACATTGAATTCAAAAGCGTTGTCCTTAATTTTGTTAGTAGCGACTGGTTCGATAGGTGTCATATATTATCTTTCGACTAACAGTCTTAGAAGATTGACAGGTTCAAGCTCTAATGAAATAGGAGCAGATTACTTTCCAAGGCTATTGGCAATAATTCTTGTTGCTTTAACAGTCTTAAGCATAATACAAACACTTTTAGAAAAAGAAAGTGAGAAGATAGATTTAGGAAACTGGAAAATGGTTGTAGCCACTTTAATTCTTACACCTATATACATTTCTTTATGGGTGTTTGTCGGTTACTTCTATATTATAACATTTGTATTTTTATTCGGTCTGATATATATATATCAAGCAGATAGAAAGTCAAAGAGAATGTTGATTATAAATACTATTACTACATCCTCTGTTCTTGTCATGATATATGTGTTTTTCGGTTTACTTTTAGACGTAACATTTTAGGGAGGGGGGGATATTTTGAGTTTTTTAGACTTTGATTTCACAACTTTGTTAACGCTTTCAAATTTAATAGCAATATTTGTTGGAACTATCGTAGGATTAATTATTGGAGCATTACCAGGGCTAGGTGCAACAATGGCAGTAATTTTTTTACTACCATTTACTTATACAATGGAACCAGTAGCTGCTGTTTTGTTATTGCTAGCAGCCTTCCAAGCAGCCGAATATGGTGGGTCTATATCTGCAATTACATTAGGTATACCGGGAACTCCGGCAGCAGTAGCAACTGCTCAAGATGGTATACCCCTAGCAAGAAATGAATCTCCAGGTAAAGCTTTGGGAATCTCACTAAATGCGAGTGTAATTGGAGGAATTGTAGGCGCGCTGTGTTTAATTTTTTTTACAGAACCATTTGCAAATTTTGCGTTAAGACTATCAGATCCGGAATTTTTCTTGTTAGGCTTGATGGGATTGATTGCAGTAGCGTCAATCAGTACGAAAGGTGAAATGACAAAAAGTCTCATCTCGGTTGTTCTTGGATTAATGGTAGGCACAATCGGTATGGACATGTTTACCGGTCAACCTCGTTTTATTATGGGGCAATTGGAACTAATGGAAGGTTTAGGAATTGTCGCTTTACTAATTGGAATATTTGCGATTCCTGAAATTTTGAGAGTGGTAAAGGACGATTTACACACTCAATTTGCCTCTCAAGCGAGTAATCTCTCGACAAAGTTAACAAGGAAAGATATGAAGACGATTGCTAAACCAGCTGGAGTAGGTTCAACAATCGGGACAATTTCAGGTTTATTACCGGGATTAGGAACTGTAGCGGCTGCATGGTTCTCATATATTGCCGCTAAAAAATTATCCAAAAGTCCCGAAACGTTTGGGAAGGGAAACCCGGAAGGTATTGCTGCACCTGAATCGGCAAATAACGCGTCAGTTGGTGGAGCGCTTATCCCGTTATTTGCACTAGGGATTCCAGGTTCAGTAGGAATAGCAGTAGTTATGAGTGCATTTATCGTCCACGGTATCCAACCAGGTCCACGAATCTTTACAAAAGATCCTACATTAACATATGGCATACTATACGGTTTCTTACTAACAACACTTGCATTATACATAATTGGAAGATTTCTTACTCCTTTATTTGCAAGAGTGTTAGTAGTACCAAATTCTTTTCTTATGCCAATTGTTTATGTAATCGCTATAATTGGTGGATTTTCAGCTACTAGCAGATATTTTGATATATGGTTATCGCTAATTCTAGGGCTTATTTCACTTCTTTTTGTTCTATCCCGCTTCTCAATTGCTGCATTTGTTATGGCTTTTGTATTGAGTCCGGTCATTGAAGTTGGGTTAAGGCGATCTTTATTAATTTCGGGAGGTAGCTACTCTATTTTCTTTACAAGACCCATTTCATTAATATTACTAATCATCATTATTTTAATGTTAATGACACCGGTGTTTCGAAAGCTTGGTGAACGACGAAAACGAAATAAATTAGACAGTAATTAAAAAGAGCATTAAAAGATTAGAAAACAAAACTACTAAATAATAAGGGGGATACATCATTGAAAAAATTCACAGGAATTATTTTGTCAGCAATATTGTTGTTAATAGTCGCGGGGTGCTCAGGTAAAGCTGAATCCAATTCAAAAGATGCAGGATCAGGAGAGGGAAATTTTCCGGAAAATTCAATAACAGTGTTAGTTCCTTATGCTCCAGGATCGTTTCCCGATAATAGTGCTCGTAAACTAACGCAGCTAGCTGAAAGTAACTTGCCGAATGGTCAGTCCTTTAATATTGAAAACGTTGAAGGCGGCGGCGGAATTATCGCTATGACTCAGTTAATGAATGCTAAGCCAGACGGTTATACGATAGCTTATGGTTCAGTATCTCATGTTAGTGTGCTACCACATATGGGAGATGCATCATTTACTCATGATAGTTTCCAACCGATTATGAAAGATTTCGCACCCATCCCTTTACTGATGGTACGGACTGATGCTCCATATGATAACTTCGATGAATGGAAAGAATATGTAGAAGCTAATCCTGGTAAATTCTCCTATGCAACGACTGGACCAGGTAGTATTTCCAACTTGAACATGGTTGCTGTAGCAAAAGAACTTAATCTTGATGTTAAAAACATCACATATGAAGGTGGTTCACAAGGGATTACAGCGTTATTAGGTAAGAATATCGATGGGGCAGTTGTTATGCCGAGCGATGCATTAGAACATATTGAGGCTGGAACGTTAAAACCTATAGTTGAATTTGGCCCAGATACAGAATATGAAGATGCGAAATCGCTCGGAGACTTAGATCTGCCAGAAGGTGTACAGGCCTTCAGTATGTTGTTTGCACCGAAGGGAATTCCAGAAACAGAGCTAGAAGTATTACATGATGCTTTTAAGAAAGCACACGAAAGTGATGAATACAAAGAATACACAGAAAATATAAATGCGAAACAGTTTTATTTAAATCCTGAAGACTCGCAAAAAAATGTTACAGAAACGCATGAGTTAGTTGGTAAACTCTTAAAGGAACTCGGGGTCATTGAATAAATAGACCGAAATATAGTTGTAACTATTTAAGTAGATGTTGGGAGGAATTTAATTCTTACCGGCATCTACTTAAATTTTATGTCGTTGTATTTAAATGAAACGCATTATTGTACTCATTTTGGATCAAGTAAGGAGGAGTCCAGTCATGGCGAAATATATGAAGTTCGAAGAAGACGCACGAAAACTTATGTTACAAGGAGTTGAAAAAGTAGCGAATGTAGTAAAAGTAACACTTGGCCCCAAAGGTAGAAATGTCGTTCTACAACAAGAAGTAGGCCCCCCTTTAATCGTAAATGATGGAGCAACCATTACTAAGGAGCTGAAATTCGAAAATCCTTTTGAAAATATAGGTGCACAGTTACTGATCCAAGTGGCGTCACAAACGAATGTCGTCGCGGGTGATGGAACAACGACATCTACTGTATTGGCTGAAGCAATGATCAAAGAAGGATTGAAAAATATTATTGCAGGGGCCAATCCTGTATATGTCCGAAGAGGAATTGAAAAAGCATTGACTGTTGCGACTACAGAGTTACAAAAGCTATCAAAAGAAGTGGGGGGTAAGGACTCGATAGCCCAGATTGCCACGGTATCTTCGGGTGACGGTAAGATTGGCGATATTATTGCCGAAGCGATGGAACATGTGGGTAAGGACGGAGTTATTACTCTCGAAAAATCAAGAGGATTTACTATTGATCTTAAAGTAACGGATGGAACACAGTTTAATCAAGGTTATAGTTCTGCACGTATGGTAACTGACGAGAGAAAAATGGAAGCAGTTTTAAAAGATCCATATATCCTAATTACCGACTACAGTATTAACAAGATACAAGACGTATTACCAGTGATTGAATTTACTATTGAAAAAAACAGGCCGCTTTTAATTATTGCTGAAAACATTTCAGAAGAAGCTATTGGAAGTATTATCTTTAATAGAATTAAAGGAATTTTCGACGTTACAACAATTAAAGCTCCAGGTTTTGGCCAGAGACAAAAGGCTATGTTAGAAGATTTAGCTATCTTAACTGGAGGTCAGGTTATTACGAAAGATTTAGGGTTAGATTTACAATCAATGACTATGGAGGATCTAGGCTATGCAGAGAAAATCGTAGTTTCGAAAAGTACTACAATAATTATTGGCAGTGGCGGCAAACAAAGTGACATTGAATCACATGTGAATTCTATTTATGAACAACACAATAACTCATCTATGAATCCTGAAGATCAAAAGTTCTTAAGAGAACGTTTAGGCAAATTGGCTAACGGTATTGCAACTATTCAAGTCGGGGCATATACAGACGCGGCACTACAGGATCAAATGCTTCGTATTCGTGATGCATTAAGTTCTACTCACGCTGCCGTAGAAGAAGGAATTGTACCTGGCGGTGGCGTCGCATATTTAAATATTTACAAAAAAGTAATTAAGCTCTTAGACACAACAACTGAAGATGAGCATGTCGGAGTGAAGCTTTTTTTACGAGCGCTTGAAGAACCAGTCCGCCAAATCGCTTTAAATGCAGGATATCTAAATTCGTCAGTACTTGTAGAACGTTTGAAAACGGAAAGTGATGGGGTTGGATTTGATGCACTTAGTGGCGAATGGGTAGATATGTGGGAACAAGGAATTGTTGATCCTACTAAGGTGACACGTACTGCACTTCAAAATGCTTCATCTGTTGCAGCGATGTTTATTACAACGGAGGCTAGTATTGTAATTAAGCCGGGTGATGAGGATATGTATTCTGATGACATGAGTGATATGGTTCATCATCATCATTAAAATCTATATATTTCTTAGAGACTAATCGAAAATTAACTAATTTGCTATCTTATCAGACTATTTAGGTTTTTGTATTGATTAAACAATAGAATAAGTTTACAATTTAATTAACACAAAAGATATTTATTTCCGTATAGGGAATTCTTATGAAAGCGTAACCATTAAATGAAGAAGAATTTTGCAAACGGTTTATTATAATCAATTCCAATATAGAAAGGGAGATCAACATGATTAAAGTTGAAAATGAAGTCAAGTTAACAATTGCCGAGGATGAAACAAATCCATTTTTACTTGAACACTTCGAATCCGTTGGGAAAGAGTACACTGCGACAACTGAAAGCTTAGAAGTAATTGGAGAGATTCCGAAAGACTTAAATGGGATTTACGTTCGTAACGGACATAACCAAGTACATGCGCCGATGGGTATTTATCATCCCTTCGATGGAGATGGCATGATTCACGCAGTACATTTTGAAGATGGAAAAGCTACTTATCGTAACCGCTTCGTTCGTACCACTGGATTTTTAGCGGAGGAAGCTGCTCAGAAGTCACTTTGGTCTGGTATTTTAGAACCCCATTTAACTACACGTCAAGGTTGGGGAAGCATGGGGACAATGAAAGATAATGCGGGTACAGACGTTATTGCGCATGGCGGTAAATTATTAGCGTCGATGTCACAGTGTAGTGAAATCAATCGTATGGATCCAGTCACGTTAGAAATGCTTGAACCAGATGCATGGAATAACACGGTTGCACCACAAGGTATTTGTTCACACTTTAAAGTAGATAACGATACTGGAGAATTAATGTTCTTTAACTTCAGCGAAACATATCCCTATATGAATTATGGCGTTGTAGGACCTGATAGTGAATTGAAGCATTATGTTCCAATCGATTTACCAGGTATACGTTGGCCGCATGATCTTGGAGTCACAAAAAATTATTCGATTCTTCATGACTTACCATTTATATTTGATCCGAAGTTATTGGAAAAAGGAGAACGTAAAGTAACATTCTTCGATGATATGCCTGCTAGATTTGGTATCATCCCACGTCATGGAACAAACGAAGACATTAAATGGTTTGAAGCAAAATCTTGTTTCATTTTACATTTATCGAACTGTTACGAAGATGGCGATAACGTTATAATGGAAGGTTGCGTAACATTTAATCCAGGAAAACCTGAAGTAGGTAAACAGGGCAACAATGCAACGGATAAAATTAAACAAGCTATGAATAAGACAGCCACAGAATACAGAATGTATCGTTGGACATTCAATTTAAAGACAGGGAAAACGAAAGAAGAGTTCCTAGACGAGGAAGCAACGGAATTCCCTGTGGTTAGTAATGATTATGTCGGTAAAAAGTATCGTTATAGTTATAATTCAACGTTGAACTCAGATATAAATAAACCTTGGTATCTAACTGGGCTTATAAAATATGACTTACAAGAGGGTACAAGTCAAAAGTATGAATATGGTGAAGATCGTTTAGGAAGTGAACCACATATCGCACGACGTACAAATGCAGTGGAAGAAGACGATGGCTACTTAATCACACTAGTAACAGATTTGAAGAAAAATCAATCTGAATGTCTAATTCTTAATGCAAGCGATTTAACACAAGGACCAGTAGCGAGAATTATTTTACCGCACAGAATTCCAACTGGTGCACATGGAGCTTGGGTCGAAGAGGCGCGAATTAAAGGGGAATTAGTTATATAAAAACAGCAACCCTCACTTTTTTATAAAAGTGGGGGTCAACTATAAATTAGCATGATGAAATTAGTTTTAATAGAGAAGGGGTAAGAAGATGCCTGAATATGCGGAAAATCTAGTTTTAATTCCTGGTTTAAATAACACAAAACAAACGTGGGATGGGGTATTGGAGGCACTACCAAAGTCAATTAATGCTTTCCCGGTAGACGTCCCTGCCATCCCTAACATAGATGAAATAGCTAAAGAATTGTTGAAAGACTTACCAGAAAGATTTCACTTAATCGGTCATTCATTTGGCGGTTTTGTGGCTTTATCCATTCTTGCCAACGCTCCAGAAAGAGTATCAGCACTTTCGTTAGTGGGGACCAATGCACAAGCAGATAGTGAAGCGGGAAAAGAGTTTAGAAAAAAAGCGATTGCAAGAGTGGAAGCCGGTGAATATGAAGAAATGGTAAATGCTTCAGCCCATCGTACATTCCACCCCGATAATTTAGATAATACTAAACTACAAGAAATCCGTGAACAAATGCTAAAAGATTATGGTCCGGAGCGCTATATTGCACATGCAAAAGCAATAATGGAAAAACCAGATCGAAGTTCTTTGCTGGCTAATACAGATATTCCATACTTATTCATAGCAAGTAAGGATGATGTAGTCGTTCCGTTAGAAAGTACAAAAGCCATGTTGAAGGATGCTCCTAACGCGGAGTTTAAAACAATTGAAGGAACAGGACACTTAGCACCACTTGAACAACCAGAAGCCCTTGCAGAATTGCTGTTACCTTGGTTAGAGAAATAGACAGTGTATATTTTATAAAGAAATATGAGGATTAGCGCGTAATAATATGTCAGTAATTTAATTAGTTATATGATTTCATTGGAGACTAATTCCATGATTTGCTTATTGCAAACTATCCAACCCATATAAAAGAGATGAGTCATTCATTGTTAAAATACTAAATCATCATAGTAGGAAATGATGACTCTAACCAAGAAAGTTTTACATCGCTTGTTTGTACGTAGTAAGAAAGTAAATGAATATAATTATTTAGGAGTTGTCTATAATGGAAAAACTAATTATTACCGTTGCACCTACAGGAACTGGCACGACAAGAGAAGACACACCGTATCTTCCCCTTACACCAAAAGAAATCGCAGATGAGGTACATCTAGCTTATGAAGCAGGCGCGGCAATTGCGCACATGCATGTCCGTGATGAAGAAGGTAAACCCTCGATGGACAAGGAAATCTATCGCGACTTAGTAGAACGTGTGAAAGAAAAATGTGGTAATGAACTTATTATTAGTTTAACTTCTGCAGGTAAGCATGGAATTTCAGATGAAGAGCGTTTAGAGTTTTGTGATCTCTCACCTGATTTTGGTTCATTAGATGCAGGTTCACTTAACTTGAAGAATTTCGTGTTTATGAACTCTCCTCAATTTTTAGAAAAGCTTGCTAAAAAGATGCAAGAAAATAATGTGAAGCCAGAAATTGAAGTATTTCACCCTGGAATGATTTCTAATGCTCAAAAATTAATTGATGCAGGTTTAATTACGGGTTCATTACATTACTCAATCGTATTAGGGGCGGATGGTGGAATGCCTGCAACACCTAAAAGTTTACTTTACTTTTTAGATTCACTACCTGAAGGTGCAAGTTGGGGAGTGGTTGCTTTTAAAAACCAATTAGCTATGAATACGCTAGCAATAAGCCTTGGAGGGCATGTTCGTGTAGGTATGGAAGACTATGCTTATATTAGACCAGGTGTATTAGCGAAGACAAATGCCGAGTTTGTTGAACAAATTAAAAAAATTGCTCATGAATTTGGACGAGAAATTGCTACACCTGCAGAGGCAAGAGAAATGTTACTTGGAAGCAATAACTAAAGAGACATTCGAATAGAGTAGGAATTCATAATAGGAGTGACAAAATGTATATAAATGGAAAATGGTTGAGAACAGAATCTGAATTAGAAATAAAAAATCCTGCAACAGGTGAAGTGGTTGATACTGTTTACTTAGTAGGTGAAGAAGAAACTAAACAGGCTATTGACGCAGCCACAGATGCTTTTCCTTTATGGTCAGGACTGACATCAGAAGATCGTAGCAAGCATATCCATAACGTTGTTGCAAAGTTGGAAGAAAAAAAAGAACATCTTGCTCAAGTAATTACGAAAGAAATGGGTAAATCCATTCACAATGCGAGATATGAAGTAGGCAGTACAATATCATTCTTCAAATGGTATGCAGAAGAAGCTCGTCGTGTCTACGGCGAAGTCATGCCTATATCTGCAAAAAATAAACGTGCTCATGTTATTAAACAACCAGTGGGCGTAGTTGCAGCCATTACTCCTTGGAACTTCCCTTTATCTATGGGTGCAAGAAAGCTGGGTCCAGCGCTGGCAGTTGGTTGTACGGTAGTATTAAAACCATCTTCCGAGGCACCGCTATCATCACTTGAGTTATTCAAAATATTTGATGAGGCAGGATTACCAAAAGGTGTCGTTAACTTAGTGATTGGAAAGTCGGAAGAAATTGCTAAAGTAATTATGGAAAGTAAAGATGTGCGGAAATTAACATTCACAGGATCAACTAATGTCGGAAAACAACTAATCCGTCAATCGGCTGATACAGTGAAACAAGTATCCATGGAATTAGGTGGCCATGCACCATTTATAGTTTTTGACGATGCAGATCTTGATTTAGCCGTTCAAGGTGTCATGGGAAGTAAGTTTGCTTCTAGCGGTCAACAATGTGTATGTACAAACCGTGTATATGTTCAAGAAGGGGTATATGAAGAATTCTCAGAGAAATTCAAAACCGCTGTCCGTAATATGAAAGTCGGCAATGGATTAGATGAGGCAAATCAAATGGGCTCACTTGTTAATGAAAAGGCAGTACATAGTGTACATAGTCAAGTAGTTGACGCAGTGGAAAAAGGAGCAAAAGTACTTGTTGGCGGTAAAAGACTCGAAGAAGATGAATATTCAAATGGGTACTTTTATGCGCCCACAGTTTTAGGAAATGTAACTGAGGATATGGATATTACTAAAATAGAAACATTTGGGCCTGTAGCTCCATTAATTTCATTTACTTCAGAAGCAGAAGTTATTCAAAAAGCAAATGATATTGAATATGGCTTAGCATCTTATTTTTATACAAATGACTTGTCGCGTACACACCGTGTTTCCGAGAAACTAGAGTATGGCATGGTCGGAGTGAATGATCCAGCGCCATTCTCCATGCAAGCGCCATTTGGTGGGATAAAGGAAAGTGGTCTAGGACGCGAAAGTGGTAAGTATGGATTAGAAGATTATTTAACAACCAAAGCCGTATCTGTCATGTTTAATACAGAAGAGCAGTAATTACTTATTGGAAGGTTGAATTTATCAATGTTTGATGTTCATTCGCATTTTATTCCGGAAAAGGTCCTTCAATGGGTAGAGCTAAATCAAGACAAAGTGAATGCGCGTTGGGTTAGCAAGGGAGAAAATCAACCTGACTTGATGATTATTAATGATAAGTGGGCATTTACTTTATCAGAAGCCTTTATTAATGAAGATTTACATCGTTCTGAGCAAATAAAGGCTGGTATTCAACATACACTCGTGTCACCATTGCCACAACTGTTCTTATATGACTTTCCACCAGAAATCACAGCAGAACTATCATCTATATATAACAGAGAAATTATGCATTTAGTAGAACGAAATAAAGATGTATATTCTGGATTGGCAACTATTCCACTTAATGATCCCGAACTTGCTGCAAAAGAATTAAAATGTGCAATGGAAGCGGGTTTAAAGGGAGCAATCATCGGTACAGGAGTATCGGAATTACTATTAACTGATAGCTCGTTTTTGCCGGTATGGGAAGAAGCGGATCGTTTAGGTGCTATTCTCTTTATTCATCCATTGCTCAGTGAAGATCGTCGTCTTGAAAAAAGAAGGATGTCTACGCTAAGTGGTGTACTTTGGGAAACGACAGTTTGTAGTACGGATATTTTACTAAGTGGTTACTTAGACAGATTTAGAAATGTGAAAATTATTTTAGCGCATGGCGGTGGCTTCTTGCCTTACCAGATAGGACGTTTGAACAGAGGGTATGAACAATGGGATGACGTTTCTCAGGTTTTGAAAGCACCACCAATTGATTATCTAAAACGATTTTGGTTTGATTCAGTTTTATGGAATAAGGAAGCACATGATTATCTACTATCTATCGTGGGTGTAGATCGGGTATTACCGGGATCTGACTTTCCTTTTGAAATTAGTGAGTTTCCGCCAAATCACTCAGATCAAACAGCATGGAAAAAACTGTTTTTGTAAGATTCTAAGTGAATGAATATTCTTGTTGTCATAAAAACCACAGAGTGCTAGACGAAAATGAGGATTTAATGTGTTATTACTATTAAATCCTCATTTTAATTACTTCTTATTTAATTCAATACAGCCTGTCTATCTTATAATAATGTTTATATATTGGTGTAAATAAGAAATAATTCAACATAATTAGTATTTTGTTAATCCTTCTTATACCTGTCATGGATAAAAATTGTTATTGAATAGTGGTTCAGAATAGTGAGGATATATGATACACTAACTACTAATAAAATATTAAAGTTGGAGGATACAAACTTGAAAATTTTGGAAAGCGAGAGCAAGCCAAGTCAAGTACCTGCGCTAGATTCTTCAATAAAGATACTTGAATTATTGGCAACACAGGGTTATCAGCACGCAAAGTTAACTGAGATATCAGAAGCGACTGGTATCAACGTCAGTACATGTTTAAGAATTTTGAGAACACTTGAAAAAAAGAGTTACGTTGTGTTTTCCAGCAATTCAAAAGAATATTCATTAGGTACACCGTTAATCGCATTAGGTAACCGCGCTCGAGAAGTTAATGATTATATAGAAGTAGCTAGTGGATATTTGAAAGAATTAGCTAAAACAGGCTCAACTTTTGTTTTAGTAAAAAGAGTTCGTAAATCACATCTTATGTATGTAGCAAAAGAAGAGCCTGATCTGAAAGTACGGCTAACCGTTTCAGCAGGTGATTCATTCCCGATTACGGCTGGTGCACTCGGTAAATGTTTTTACTCATATTTAGACGAAGAAGATGCTAAAAACGTTTTAAATGATGTCATGTTGAATGAGCACTTAAAGAAGTACACGGAGAAATCGGTTATTACAAAGCAAGAATTGAATGCGCAAAAATCAAAAATCCTCGAAGAAGGTATAGCTGAAAGCCATGAAGAGTATTCATTAGGTATATCAGCATATGCATGTCCAATATTTGATAGCAAAGGAAATATCATATTGGGATTGGGCACATATATTCCCACTTCATTAATTAATCAAATTGGGATAGATGATATTAAAGAAACAATGAAGTCATCTGCAGAAGAAATTACAAAAGCGATCAATACTCTAGTTTAATATAGAATCTATAAGTTATAGTATAAATGAGAACAGTAAAATACACCCTCGAGTTTAACATTTAGTTAGATTCGAGGGTGTATTTTGATGGAAATTTAATAGGTTAGTTCATTAGTATCTGACGTTTCGTCTATTGTGCTCAAATGTTCTTTAAACCACGTAATCGCTTCATTACTGTACACCTCAAATTTTTCCAAGTAAGGCGTAAAATGATGTCCGTCAATTATCTTTAGTCTTTTAGGCTCTTTTGCATCTTCAAAAGCGTTAACTGCTAAATCAGTCGGTGTAATCGTATCATCACCTGCAACTAGCAGCAAAAGTGGTGTAGGTGAAATCAAAGAAATAAAATTACCAGGATTATATGAACGCGACAGTTCGATCGAACGAATTGTCACTTCATTTTTCCAATTAGGTGAAAGTGCACCACTTGATAAATACCAATCAACAGAATCTTTGTCTGTATATATACCTTCATCTTCCTCAAATTCAGGGACGATCTTACGGTATGTCGGCTCTCCGCCTTGCATACGTGCTTTCCGATCCTCATAAAAACTATTTAATAATGCTGGTACATCAATAGGTGAGACTCTTCTTGCAGAAGACTGAGAACCACTTATAGTAGGTACCTGAGAGACAATACAACGCACTCGTTTATCCATAGCTCCTACCATTAATACGTGTCCGCCACTATAACTAGAACCCCATATACCGATTCTGGTACTATCGACTTCCTCTAATGAACTCATAAAAGTAATAGCGTGTTGGTAATCAAGGACTTGTTCATACGGGTTAATTTCTTGTCGCGGATATCCATCACTATCCCCAAAGTTCCGGTGATCATACAAAAGAACCGCAAATCCATTACTTGCAAACTTTTCAGCGAACTTATCTACGTACATTTCTTTTAATGATCCATAGCCGTGCGTCATTATAATACCAGGAAGACTTACGTCAATACTTTGTGGTGAGTAAAACCAACCTCTTAATGTAATTCCTTCCGCATTAAACTCTACAAACTTTTTATTAAATGAATGAACGTGCTTACTCAAATTAATTCCCCCAATACCTAATAAAATAAAGTTATCGTTAATTATACTTATACACTATATTTCCGTGTCTGTAAACTGTTTTCATATATAAACTATAATAATCAAAAATATTATATCTCCATAAGACTATTCGAAGTGTATTAAATTTACTATAGAGATGGTTAAGTAATCGTGTAGAAAAACAAAATACGCATTTAAGAAATCATGCTTATTGTAACCTTTCCTAATCCCATACGAACTACTATTTAGAACCTACAGTAAGGAGCAGATTTATTTATGAAATTGTATAATATTGTGCCATTTGTGATGTCGGTATTGCTTGTTGCTGGGGTGGCGGTACCTGAAGCGGTGGGTGCGAAAGAGGAAGTGAAAGCTGAAGTGACGTCGGATGAAAAAGCATTTATTAAAGTAGAAGGAACTATAGACGTGATGGAGAAAAGTGATGAGTTAACTCTCTATACAATTAAAGGCGGAGACGATTCTCCTGTTTTGGCTATTACCGAAGAAACAATAATTTTCGATAGTTCCGGTAAAAAGACAGAATTAAAAAAAGGAGACACAGTGTCTGCCTACACCCATGCAGATAAACCAATGATTCTGATTTACCCACCTCAGTACACTCCAGATGTCGTTATTGTTGAAGAACATGAGGCAACCACGGCAGTAGTTGGAATATTTAATGATGAACTGGTGGATCCGTATTTGAAACTGCAGTTGAAGGTGGATGACAGTACAGACATTTCCAGTGCGTCCGGTAATAAAGTGAAGGCTGGGGACTTGGAAGATAAAAACTTATTAGTGTTCTATAGAGAAACCACTCGAAGTATTCCGGCCCAGACAACGCCAGAGAAAATAGTGGTACTAGACGTAAATACAGTAGATGAAGATGCCGCTGTAGAACAGATTATAGAAGATGATCATTATATGGTTGATGGTGTGAAAATGGTACCGCTTCGTTTACTTGCTGAGAAGCTTGGATATGTCGTCGATTCGACGGGCGTTGGTGCGATTGTATCAAAAGGCGCTCCAACCTACACGATTACTCGGGGACAGAAGGAATATGGCTACAATAAATCATTGATGAAGTTTGAAGTGACACCCGAGCTACTCGAACCGAGGAAGACCTATGTACCAGTAGAGCTAATTGAAGAAATGATGAAGTAATCGAATCATATAAAAATAAGACAGGAGTCAGCGGACTTCTGCCTTTTCTGCTATTTACATCAAGATTTCTTTTTCTTTTCCATCGGATAGAGGTTTGTAAAGTAATCATTCGTAATATCCCGTACTTGTCCGCTTAAGAAAAGTACCGCAATCACGTTAGGAATTACTACGATTGCGAGTAATAGATCAAGGAACTTCCAGACGAACTGCAATCCACCAAGTGCTCCAATTATAATAGCTGCGATATATGCGACACGTATGACGATAGAGAAATTAGGCCCGAATAAGAACTCTGCTTGTTTCTCCCCGTAATAAATGATGACTACAATCGTTGTAATAACGAATAAGAATAATACAATGGATATAATAATCCCGCCAAGAGAAGCTCCAAATACCGTACTATACGCTTCTGTCACCATGTTTGCCGCATTGTCTGCGTCAATGACTTCCCACACGCCTGTTGTCAGTATGACGAGCGCAGTTATGGTACAAACAATCAATGTATCCACAACGACTTCAAAAACGCCCCAGAAACCTTGTTTGGCGGGGTGACTATTCACCGCGGCTGCGTGGGCAATCGGCGCGGTACCAATTCCAGCTTCGTTAGAATATAATCCACGGGCGAGACCCCAACGAATGGCCGCAGCTACACCGGCACCTGCGAATCCGCCTGCTGCTGAAATTGGCTGGAATGCATGTGTGAAAATCAAACCAAATGCTGCAGGCACTGCATCAACATGAAAGCCGATAATTAGGAGGGCAGTTAAAATATAGATGACGACCATTGACGGAATTAGACGTTCCGTTACGCGCCCGATTGCTTTAATTCCACCAAATGAAATGAGTCCAACAAATAAGGCGACGAATAGGCCCGTTATAATTGGAGATAAACCGAATGAACCTTCAAGGGTTGTAGCGATCGAGTTAGATTGCACCATAGTGCTTGCCATAACTTCTAACATGAGGGCAAATGCGAAGATATACGCAATCTTTTTCCAGCCGAGTCCTTTTTTTATGTAATACATCGGACCGCCGACGTAATCACCGGCAGCGTTCTTTTCACGATACTTGATGCCGAGCACGACTTCAGAATATTTCGTACCAATTCCGATTAGTGCGACCACCCACATCCAGAAGATTGCGCCAGGTCCACCAAGTGCAATGGCTACAGGCACTCCAACAATATTTGCTGCTCCCATTGTGGAAGCAAGTGCTGAGGTTGTTGCTTGGAAAGGGGTTAGCGTACCATCCCCAGATCCTTTCGACATGATTTTTCCAAAGGTTTGACGAAAAATGTGAGGCATATAACGCAATTGGAAGAACTTCAAACGGATTGTCAGGAACAGTCCGCCTCCTATTAGTAAAATGATGATGGGGAATCCCCATAAAAAATCCGAGGAAGCTTCTACCCATTTCGTAAACACAATCATTAGCACCGACTCCTTTTGTAGTTTGAGATTACTCAACCAACTAGTTAATTTTGTTTCGGTTTACGAATTAGTTGTCTACTATACTAGTAAATGAATGGGAGGTGTGTCAAATAAAAATAGAAATGTATAGCTTTTTGGTACTTGAGTCATTGTTAATAAATATATATCGGATAACATATTTGGCAAAAAGATTTGTAAATACATTTTCTGCAATCAATGGATAGAATACATAGAATTATTTGAAATTGGTTGACAAGCTGCCCAGCACAATGTAGTATTACGTTTAATAGTACATTGCAGACTAGGAATGGAATCAGTAAAAATGTTAAGCGTCTTTATAGAGAGCTGGTGGTTGGTGAAAATCAGCAAGCGCACATTTTGAACTCATCCATGAGTCACTCCCTGAAAGTGCTACAGTAAGGGATGTCGGTTTCCTCCGTTAACGGGATAGACAGTAATAGCTGTCGATAAGTGGATTGGCCAAGTATGGCGAATCAATTAGAGTGGTACCGCGAGTTGAACCTCGTCTCTATATTTCAATATAGAGACGAGGTTTTTTGTGTTTATTTTTATAAAAAGGAGTGTAAAGAGATGAGCAGAAAAATTTGGGTTTTTGATACGACATTACGTGACGGAGAACAGGTACCTGGTGCTAAATTGAATCTTTATGAAAAAGTAGAGATTGCACAGCAATTAAAGAAGCTTGGCGTCGATATAATCGAAGCTGGTTTTCCTGCTTCATCCCAAGGTGATTTTGAAGCGGTCAAGGCTGTCGCGCAGAGAGTTGGCAATACAAATGACATGATGATCACAGCTTTGGCACGCGCAGTGCAGGCAGATATTGATTCAGTATATAACGCAGTAAAGTACGCGGAAAATCCGATGATTCATATGGTGCTAGGTACTTCTGATATTCACGTAGAGAAAAAGTTCAATAAATCAAAGGACCAGATCCTTCAAATAGGTGTAGATGCCGTGAAATATGCAAAGACATTAATGCCTGAAGTACAGTATTCAACGGAAGATGCTTCACGCTCGGAGTTCGAATATTTATGGCATACAATCGAAGCCGTTATGAAGGCGGGTGCGACCATGATTAATGTGCCCGACACGGTAGGTTTTGCAGAGCCTGAGGAATTCGGCGCGATGATTTATAAATTAAATGACCGCATGAAGAACCTGAACCCAGACGTCTTATTAAGTGTTCACTGTCATAATGATTTAGGAATGGCGACTGCAAACACATTAGCAGCAGTCAAGAATGGTGCGGATAAAGTAGAATGTACAATTAATGGCATCGGGGAACGAGCAGGCAATGCAGCGCTTGAAGAAGTGGTCATGGCATTGAACACAAGAAGCTCCATTTACAATGTGAATACACAAATCAATACAAAAGAAATTATGAATACATCTCGTCTTGTATCTAGCTTCATGGGATTGGATGTGCAAGTGAACAAGGCGATTACGGGAGATAATGCTTTTGCTCATTCGTCTGGTATACACCAAGACGGTTTATTGAAATCCCGCGATGCATATGAAATCGTTCATCCCGAAGACGTTGGACTGGATGATATGGAATTGATCTTGACAGCGCGGTCAGGTCGCCATGCGGTGAAAAACGCACTTGAAAAGCTTGGTTTTACGTATATGCAGCCTGAAGAATTTGAAGGGGTATTTGAAGGATTCTTAAAGCTGGCAGACCTTAAAAAAGAAGTATATGATCACGATTTGTATGTAATAGTTGAGAATTATTATGAAAAACATGATAAAGAAAATGTTACGAATTACAGTGATCATTTCTTTGAATTTGAAGATCTGCAAGTCGTCAGCAATTCTAATTTCCCATCTGCTAGCGTCAAGATTCGAAAAGGCGACGAAACTTTCAAATCAAGTGCAGTTGGAACGGGTCCAATCGATGCGCTGTATTCAGCAATTGCTGAAATCACAAAGATTCAAGTGAAATTAATTGGCTATGATATTAGCAGTGTTTCTCGGGGCAAAGATGCGTTAGGAAAGGTGAAAATTACTATCGCGCATGAAGGAGAAAATTATATCGCGAAGGCCGCAGACACAGATATTTTAAAAGCAAGTGCACTGGCCTATATGAATGCGATTAATAGCGTAATCGTATCTGGCCTCAAAGATGCAACTGTGGAACACGCAGTTGCCAATGGGTAACGGACCTCAATGAATGTAATGCAGGACGATAATCAATATATACTTGTGATCTCTTCCAGCCGTGTAGAATGGCTGGGAGTTTTTTTGTTGCAGATCAGTTGCATAACTCGTTATATTGCTCTGGGGTTAACTCACGATAAGTGCGGTAACGTATGCTTTACCAATGTATGTTCTAACCGGAGGGACTTCCCAAGCTATAAACAGTTTTCATTATGGGATCTATGTATAACAAATGTTTAAAAAATGAAAAGGGATTTATAGAAAATACAGACCCCTTAATATAAAAACTACGTCTGAATTTCAGAAAATATTTACAAGAAAGTTGGAAAACCAATTTCACAAGGAATTTGGATGCTCTACTACATAGAAACCTTGCAAGTAAACATCGGAAGAGCGATTGTTGAATTTATGGAGGATAAGTTATGAATGTTGGAGTTACCAAAAAATATAATGGACTACCATTTGAACAATATTATGTCGTCACAAATGGTAGTGTTTTAATTATTATCAGAAACGTTTCTTGTTTCCGTTACTCCTCACTCAGACAATGTTCTCGGATTAGTCTGGATGCTTTGGATTGGCTGATTTGTAGATCAGCGGCCACCCCTCTTGAAGAGCGAAACTTCTGGTACGACCTTCTGACCATCGTTCCTGTCACATTATCCAAAGCGCTTTCCAAAGAATTTGAATAGAGCAATTCTGGAACTTCCTTCACTTTGTCCAAAATTACTTCGGGTAGATCTTCCAATCCAATGACCGCTTCACTCGTAATGACTAAACGTTCCATCAGATTTTCCAACTGACGTACATTGCCCGGCCATGAATAATGATAAAGAACCGTTAGGCAGTCTTCGGAGATTATTTTAGTGAAATTGTACTTATCATTAAACTTACTTAGGAAGCTGTAAACTAAAGGAATAATATCTTCTTTGCGTTCGGCTAATGTCGGTAAATGGATATCGATAACATTGAGTCGATAAAATAAATCCTCACGGAATGTTTTATTATCCACCATTTTTAGTAAGTCTTGGTTCGTGGCAGCGATAATACGGACGTTCACTGTCTTACTAACATTACTGCCGATCGGGATAAACTTCTTATCCTGAATGACTTGAAGTACTTTAGCTTGCAAAGGTAATGCCAACTCCCCGATTTCATCCAAGAATATAGTCCCATTATCCGCCGCTTCAAACATTCCAATTTTCCCTTCCTTTTTAGCACCTGTAAAAGAACCGGCGATATAACCAAAAAGTGCTGATTCTAACAAGTCTTCGGGGATAGCTGCACAATTAACATTTAGGAAAGGTTCATTTCTTCTGGCACTCAATTTGTGCAAATGATAGGCGATGACACCTTTACCAGTTCCGGATTGACCGTGCACCAACACAGTGGAGTCTGTTGGTGCAACCTTTTCACAGAAGCGTAAGATTTTACGCATCTTTTCATTATTCATAATCACCGTATCTGCGAAGTCTTTGTCTACTTCGTTGGATGAGGGTTGTTCTTCAGTTTTTGTTAGTCGTGTGAAATCCTTTATTTCAGTTGCCGTAATCACAATATATTCGATCTCATTATGGTTATTTAGTATAGGGAAAGCCCTAGTCAACAATTCAGCTCCGATATTTGTTTGCTGTCTCATCGACACCGGCATTTTCTTTTCTAATACACGTGGAACGACGGAGGGCGTCCAGTATCCTTCATTAAAAAAGTCATCATTATATCTTCCTACAACATCAGACTTTTTTACTCCGTAATGTTTTTCGCAATTACGATTGACATATACAATTTTGGTTTCTCCATCCAATACATAAATTTCATCTGATGAATAATCCAGTATTTTAAGTAGTGACTCCAAAGATAAATCCATTTTTTCTTGTTTGTTTTCATGAGTCATGCATGATCACCTTCCTACAATTGGTCCGAGTCAATTTTGAGAATATTTTAATATATTTGAATCAAACTCGACTCAATTCTAGCAGGTATTTTATAAAAATACGATAAGAATCTAACTTTCATGCAAGTTTCAAAGATTGGCACGATACTTGCAATAGTATTTACTAACGCGGCAATAGTGAGGGAATGCCCTAATCGCCCCGTAACTATATTCGTATATATAAAATAACAACAAGGAGCATTCCTGTTAGAAGCTTTTTCGGGGACTTGAACACAAAGAGCCCTCTTGGTATGATGCGGGGTGTCAAATCAGCACGAATTGACCCCTAATTTAAATACCAAGGAGGACTCATCATGAATTTTACGCAAAATGCAAAGATTAATCAAGTCACGGATCAGACGCTAGTTATCGGAATGGATATCGCCAAGCGCACACATTACGCCTGCATGGTCGATGAACGTGGCCTGATTCTTAAGAAATCGTTCCCTGTTCATCAATCAAGCCATGGGTTCGAATACTTCTATGAGTGTATTCTAAACGCTAAGAAACAATTTGGTAAAAGTGATGTCATCATAGGTATTGAACCTACCGGCCACTATTGGCTCAACCTGGCTTACTTTCTCGATGATCGGGGCATCCCCCTCGTCGTATGCAACCCCATGCATGTAAAGAAGTCCAAGGAGCTGGACGACAATCTTCAAACAAAGAACGATGCAAAAGATGCCCTCGTCATCGCCCGTTTGGTGAAAGATGGACGTTACAGCTACCCTAGAATTTTAAGGGAGACAGAGGCAGAACTACGGGTTGGTTCGACTTTGAAAGGTAATCTTACTGAAGAATTGAACGCGATAAAAAACAAGATGATTCGCTGGACTGATCGGTACTTTCCCGAGTTCCAAGGAATATTTCCAGCGTTTGGTAAAATGGCGCTAGCCGTTTTGGAATGTACTCCATTCCCATCTGAGATAGTGAATCAGGAACCGTCAGAACTACTGGCAACCTACCGGACGGTAGAGGGGATGAAATCTCCCCAGTTGCCGAAGACAAAAAAGCTCATTGAAAATGCACGTACTTCTATAGGCGTAACAGAAGGACAACAGATGGCCCGTATTGAAATTGCCACACTTGTTCAACGTTATCGCCAACTTGAGAAGGAACTGGCATCGCTTCAAGAACAGCTGACAGCGTTTATTCAAGCTACAGTTGAGTACGAGTATCTCCAAACAGTCCCAGGACTTGGAGACGCAACCATCATTGATTTACTATCAGAAATCGGCAGTTTCTCCCATTACGATCATCCACGCCAATTATTGAAACTTGCGGGATTGACGTTGAGGGAGAATTCTTCCGGACAGCACAAGGGACAGAAACGAATTTCTAAAAGAGGAAGAAGCCAGCTGCGTGCACTGCTCTTCCGTGTCATGATGCCAATGGTGCGGCATAACAAGGCATTTAAACAACTGCACGAGTATTACACAACCAGACAAGTGAATCCATTACGCAAGAAACAGTCCATTGTGGTTCTCTGCGGAAAACTACTGAAGGTACTACACGCAATCTGTACGAAACACATAGCGTTTGACGCTGAGCAAATGATGAAGGACATTCCTAAGCTCGATAGAGCTGCCTAAGCACGACATTCTGAGTGAATGACTAGAAAATTGGATGACACGGAGTAGCCGGCATGATATTTTCCATACGACCAATGAGTCCCTAAAGGAGCTTCGCCAGCCTCCGCCTTATGACTAGACCGAACGAAGGAATGTAGGCGCATTAGACGCCAAGAGACATGGGAGGGTACGTCATCATAAGCTATGCGGAGATCCAGAGTGCATCGTATATTGTATTAGCATCGCAACCAGTATTATCCAGCGATGACCGCGTAGCGTACCAAAGGCTGTTAGAAGATTCACATATTAAATTCAAAACGGTAACAAGTGTGTCAAAAATATATTTTTGGCGCCCTAACAACGGGTCAAACCGTTGATACATCAATATTTATAGAGGGAGGTACAACATGATTAGAACAGCTGAAGTTAGCGACGTAACAATTATTGGGGGTGGACCAGTCGGCCTATTTACAGCATTTTACGCGGGGCTTCGACAAATGTCTGTAAAAGTTATTGAAAGTTTGCCACAACTGGGTGGCCAACTATCGGCACTGTATCCTGAAAAGTATATTTATGATATCGCCGGTTTTCCTAAAGTAAGAGCACAGGAGCTGGTAGATAATCTGATTGAACAAATGAATCAATTTCCGACTACTGTCTGCTTGGATGAAGCGGTAATGCAAGTTGAAAAAGAAGATGATGGCGTTTTCAAACTGACAACAAATAGTGGAGTGCATTATTCAAGAACAATTATTGTCACTGCAGGTAACGGAGCTTTCCAAGCAAGGAAGATGGAGATCGAGAGCGAAGAGAAGTTCCAGGGACAGAATATTCATTATTTCGTTCAGAATATGAATCAGTTCCAGAATAAAAAAGTGGCTTTATTCGGCGGGGGAGATTCCGCAGTGGATTGGGCATTGATGCTGGAACCAATTGCTGAAAAAGCATCCATCATTCACCGCAGAGATAAGTTTCGTGCACATGAACATAGCGTGGAATTATTAAAACAATCTAAAGTAGATCGATTGACACCTTATGTTCCGGTCGAATTGTTGGGTGATGAAAGAATTGAGAAAGTAATTCTAAAACATTCTAAAACACAAGAGTTTTTAGAGCTTGAAGTCGATGATGTACTAGTCAATTACGGTTTCGTTTCATCATTGGGGCCTATCAAGGACTGGAATCTTGAAATAGAGAAAAACTCCATTGTGGTCAATTCAAAAATGGAAACGAATATCGAAGGGCTCTACGCAGTAGGGGATATTTGCACATATGAAGGAAAAGTAAAGTTGATTGCATCTGGTTTTGGTGAAGCACCTGTCGCGGTGAGCAGCGCAAAAGTATATATCGATCCGACAGCAAAAACTCAGCCGTTGCATAGTACCAGCATCATGGGAGAATCGGAAGAAGCTCCAAAGAAAGTGACTGCCGGAGTCAACTGAATATTTTAGATAGGAGGCTAGGAAATGGCACAATATACAATGGTGGAGCGAAGCACGTGCATCGCTTGCGGGGCGTGTAACCCGGTTGCCCCTGAGTTGTTTGACTATACTGCCGACGGATTTGCTTTTGCATTATTGGATGACAATGAAGGCATTACCGAAGTTCCAGAAGATTTGATCGAGGATCTGGAAGACGCATTCGAAGGTTGCCCCACAAATTCCATCAAAATGGCGGATGTACCATTCTCTTGCCAGAGAATTGAAGCTAGTTAATTGATTAATGAACTATAAAATATAACTCTAAGGAGAATGAGAAATGGCTTATAATAAAGTACAGAACGCAACGGAAAGAACATTCGAAAGAACGATGCCTTACAATCTATTTACGGATCCAGAGGTATTGAAAAAAGAAAAAGAAATGATTTTCGCGAAGAGTTGGCAATTAGTCGGCCATGTAAGCCAAGTTGAAAAAAAAGGCGCGTTTTTTACTGCTGAGATTGGCGATGACCCACTTATTATTATTCGGGGAACAGATGAAGTTCTTCGCGCGTTTTATAATGTTTGTCCTCACAGAGCGACGAAATTGGAGAAAAGTGATTCGGGCAAAAAGAAAATTCTACAGTGCTCGTATCATGGCTGGACATTCAAAACGGATGGGGCTTTAAACAAAGCACCGAACTTCCGGAGCGAAGAAGATGCTGCTTGCGTTCAGGATGCGTGCTTGCGTTCCGTTAGAATGGAAGTAATCGAATCCTTAATTTTTGTTAACTTGGATGATAATGCAAAACCATTGGCTGAGTCCTATGGTGATTTCTTCGATCGTCTAGGGAAATTTGAATTCTTGAAGAATCTGCAATTTACTCACAAGAAGTCCCGTCATATTAAAGCAAATTGGAAAGCATTTATTGAAAACTATCTTGAATGTGATCATTGTCACGTAGCGCATCCAAGTTTTATTGACACATTAGACATGGATGATTATCAGATCATTACGTGTGAGAACTATTCAATACAAGGTTCTATGGTGAAGCCTGATAAGCAATATGGAGAAGTAAATTTAGAAGAAGCAGAAATGCAAGGTGGGTCATTCTTCTGGCTATGGCCGAACTTGATGCTTACAATTTATCCGGGACCTGCGAATATGGCAACTATTCAGTTAGTCCCAATCGATGAAGAAAATACTGAAATCGTTTATACGTACTACTTTAGCGAAGACAGCTTGGAAAAACTGACCCAGGAAGAGAAAGACCTGATGACATTTGCGGAGCAAGTTCGCTTTGAAGATATCGAATTGGTTGAATTAGAGCAACTTGGCTTCAAATCACGTGCATTCGAGAAAGGCCGTTACTCACAATCTGAACAAGCAATCGTACAATTCCATGAAATGGTTCTGGAGGCGCTCAATGAATAAACTACTTGATAGAACAACTAATAAACAATTAATGATCAACGGGGAATATGTAGAAGCACCAAGCTATGCTCCACTATATTCTCCATACTCAAATGAAAAAATTGCTGAAATTGCTATGGCGGATCAAGCACTGACGGAACAAGCAATTGAAGCTGCACATAATGCAAGAAAAGTTATTGGAAACATGCCTGCATTTCAACGTGCCGAAATATTGGAAAACGTCGCGAGAATACTAGCTGAGAGAACGGAAGAAGCAGCGACGGTCATTTCAAGTGAATCTGCAAAGCCTATTATGTTTGCAAGAGCCGAGGTTTTAAGAACGATCGAGACATATAAATTTGCTGCAGAAGAAGCAAAACGCATCCATGGAGAAACGATTCCATTTGATGCTGCTTCTGGCGGTGTGGGACGAATAGGATATACACTGCGTGAACCGATCGGTGTAATCGCTGCCATTACGCCATTTAACTTCCCAATGAATTTAGTGGCGCATAAAGTTGGGCCCGCAATTGCTGCGGGAAACCCAATAGTCTTGAAACCGGCATCTCAAACGCCTCTATCTGCCTTATTCATCGCAGAAGTATTTAAAGATGCAGGTCTTCCGCCGGGTGTACTAAATGTTATAATGGGACCAGGGGGTGTCATCGGTGACGTTCTTGTCATGGATGAGCGAGTTAAAATGGTCACGTTTACCGGAAGTCCAAGTGTCGGAATCGGAATCAGCAATAAATCCGGATTGAAGAAGACCACATTGGAATTGGGATCTAACTCTGCGTTGATTATAGATAAGGGCATTGATGTTGACTCTATTATCGATCGCTGTATTATGGGTGCCTTCTCGAATCAAGGTCAAGTGTGTATTTCAACACAACGAATCTATGTCCATGAAGGACTTTACGAAGAATTCACGAGTAAATTTGCAGCTGCTGCTAAACAGTTGAAGTTAGGCGATCCTCTTGCGGAAGATACGTATATCTCATCGTTGATTTCAGAGAAAGAATTGGATCGCACACTTAGCTGGATTGAAGAAACGAAAAAAGGCGATGCAGAAGTCTTGGCAGGTGGTCAGGCGCAAAATGGCGTACTTGAACCAACAATTATTGCCAATGCCGCCCACTCACTGAAAGTTTCATGCCAGGAAGTATTTGCACCAATCGTTGTTGTGAATAAAGTAGAATCTGTGCAGGCTGCTATTGAGCTGGTCAATGATTCCCGCTTCGGACTGCAAGCAGGCATTTATACTAATAATGTACAGCATGCACTTTATGCAACGAAAAATTTGGAAGTGGGCGGCGTAATCATTAATGACGTACCTACTTACCGTGTAGACCAAATGCCATACGGCGGCGTGAAAGAAAGCGGTACAGGACGTGAAGGCCTAAAATATGCAATTGAAGAAATGACAGAAATGAAGCTCGTTGTTTGGAATCAAGGATGAAAGTGGTGAATACTGGAATGAAGACTTATAAGATTGCTGTAATTGCCGGAGACGGTATCGGTCCTGAAGTCATTGATGAAGGGATCAAAGTACTGAAAAAGGTTGCTGAGCTCGACGGTGGTTTCATATTTGATTTTACCTACTTCCCTTGGGGCTGTGAATATTACACCCATGAAGGGCGCATGATGGCTGAAGATGGAATTGAACAACTAAAGGGGTTCGACGCAATCTATTTAGGGGCTGTCGGCTTCCCGGGTGTTCCGGACCATATCTCATTATGGGATCTTCTGTTGATAATCCGTAAATGTTTCGATCAATATGTCAATATCCGTCCAGTGACTTTGCTGGACGGTGCCCATTGTCCTCTGCAAAATGTCGATCGTAATGATATTGATATGCTGTTTATCCGTGAAAACACGGAAGGTGAATATTCAGGAGCCGGAGATTGGCTGTTTAAAGGCCAGGAGCATGAAGTGGTCCTGCAAAATGGTGTATTCTCCCGCAAAGGTACAGAAAGAATCATTCGCTATGCTTTCGAGACTGCTAAAAAACAAGGCCGCAGCCTGACAAGTATCAGTAAAGCAAATGCATTAAACTATTCAATGGTCTTCTGGGATCAAGTATTCGATGAAGTAAGTGCAGACTACCCGGAAGTAAAAACAGCTTCTTATTTAGTAGATGCCGCCGCCATGCTGATGATCACAGATCCAAAACGTTTTGAAGTAGTGGTTACTTCGAATTTATTCGGCGATATTTTAACTGATGTTGGCGCGTCAATCGCAGGTGGAATTGGTCTAGCTGCGGGAGCAAACATTAATCCGGAGGGTACATTCCCTTCAATGTTCGAACCTGTACATGGCTCGGCGCCCGATATTGCAGGAAAAGGAATTGGTAATCCTTTAGCCGCTATCTGGTCTGCGAGTCAGATGCTTGATCATTTCGGTTACGAAAAATACGGCAAAATGGTAGTGGATTCCATTGAGCGGTTATTGGTCGAGGATGAAGTGCTAACACCCGATATGCAAGGAAGCGCTTCTACTTTAGAAGTAGGAGACCGGATTGTAGACATCATAGGAAACTTGAAGTCAGTAAAAGCTTAATATCGATTTAATCGGTGTTATGCAAATAACACCGATTAAAATTTAACAAATGCCTGCTCGTTTGGCTGTGTTGGGGTTTTCGACACATCGACACAAGTAGGTCTTTGAAATGGGAGCGGTAATATGAGAGATAAAAAAACTGTGTTTTATTCTTCATTGGCTGTTAGCTTAGTTTTAATAAGTATCGGTATTTTTGCGCCGAAGCAGCTAGAGAACTTCTCCAATTCCTCACTTAGTTTTATCTATAATAATCTAGGTTGGTTCATTTTGGGAAGCGTTTTCATTTTCTTCGTTTTTTGTATTTATATCGGGATGTCCAAATTCGGTCATATTCGGTTGGGAGATGATGACGATCGGCCGGAATATAAGACGGCCACTTGGATTGGTATGCTATTTAGTGCTTCTATAGGAATCAGCCTTGTCTTCTGGGGAGTTGCAGAACCAGTTTCCTACTACATCGATCCTCCCTTTGGAACCGGTTATTCGGAAGAAGCTGCAAAAACAGCAATGCAATTCGTTTTCCTGCATTGGGGTGTTTCGGCATGGGCCTGTTATGCAGTGATCGGCGTATCATTAGCATTTTTCCAGTTCCGGAAAAAGCTGCCTGCCTCTTTAAGTTCCGTCTTTTACCCGTTGGTCGGCGATAAAATCCGAGGAACTTTCGGTAAAACCATCGACGTCATTGTCATTCTATCCATCGTCATTGGGATTGCGACTTCGCTCGGCTTCGGAACATTGCAAGTCAATAGCGGCATGAATTACCTCTGGGATGTGCCGATTGGCATTTCCACACAAGCGATCATCATCATAGCCGTTAGTATGATTTATGTGGTATCAACTGTTTCCGGTCTTCAAGGGGCGATGAAGCATCTATCAAACTTGAATATGTTACTGGCGTTCGTTTTATTGGGGTTGGTGCTTATCTTTGGTCCGACACAGATGATTATGAAAATATTCTTCCAAGGAATAGGTGATTATGCCCAGAACTTCATCAGCATGTCTTTCCGTACGGAGCCATATGGAGACGGTTCGTGGATTTCCAGTTGGACGTTGTTCTATTTTGGCTGGTGGATCGCATGGGCTCCGTTGGTCGGCAGCTTTGTAGCCAGGATTTCGAAAGGCAGAACGATAAAGGAATTCATGTTCGGTGCGATTTTCATCCCAGTATTGGGATCTTTCACTTGGTTTTCGGTCATGGGCGGCTCGGCGATTGCGTTCATCCAGAATGCGGGCGAGACTGCAATTGCAACTGCGGTGGAATCCGACATTACATCGGCACTGTTTATATTTTTTGAATACTTTCCGATGAGTGTATTTTTGAGTATTTTAGCCATGGTGCTAGTCATTGTTTTCTTTATCACTTCCGCAAACTCAGCGGTATTTGTACTTGGAATGATTAGTGAAAATGGCAATCCGAATCCATCACATCTGACAAAGATCGTATGGGGAGTGATCATCGCAGCTATCTCTGTCGTGTTGATCATGACAGGCGGCTTAGCAGGACTACAATCGGCTCTCGTTGCCACAGCAATTCCAATCGCAGTCTTGATGCTTTTCATGTGCTACTCAACATTTATCGGGTTAAAAGAAGAGGCTGCAATCATTTCTGGGGGAGAAGCGAAGGAGAAGGTGGAACTATCTAAAACGGAAAAGCCGGAAAGGCTGGAAAAGCTGGAAAAGCTGAAAAAGCCGGAAGAGATGAAGAAAGAACCGGTCATCTTAGCAGAAGTGGAAGAGACGCGGGAAGAGAAAACGTTAGTCACGAACAAGTGATTTTTCTAAAAAAGCCGTAGGTGAGTCATAGCAATTGTAAGCGTTAACACTCATTGGTAAAGTAAAAGATTAAATGAAAAGGGTTGTTCCGAGAGTTCATAATAAGGAACAGCCCTATTTCTGTCGCTTAGGAATTAGGGATAGTTATCGGACGCAACAGCCGTTATTACTGCATTGTGGCTTGCCTTCAACATTTTATCATTGATGGCTTGGTTTATGAAATGGATGTGTTGGGGTGTAAAGATGGAATCTATGTTTACGAAGGGACACCTTATGACAAACTGGAAGAACTGAGGGTGGAGATTACAATTGAGCAGGGAGGGAGATCCCGTCAAAGTCGTTGGAAAAGAAAGTATAATTTAATTTTAGGAAATGAAAAGGCAGTATCCACTGGGGACGCTGCCTTTCCTCATGCGTAAATATGAAATACATATTCCTGACCGTTCTTTACTGGATCTTGCGCAAATTTGTAACCGTGAGCAATTGCTTCTTCTGGTACATTGCGGAAAGAGCCGGGACAATCGGTGATGACTTGTAGCATGTCACCTTTATTCATACCTTCAAGTGTTTCCAATGTGTAAATAACAGGATAAGGGCAGGACTCACCTCGAAGGTCAAGTGTGAAGTCCGCCTCTACTTTAGTTTGCATGTATATTCATTCCTCTCTTGATTGCTAATTTACAATGGTAACGTTTTTCTCCGTAAACCGTTAACGCATAAAGTCCACCAAGCATGAGGAGCGTGACAGAAATTGCACCAATCGGTCCAATAGTATCTAGTAAATTAATTTTTGAACCGCCCTTGACCAGTACATCATAGACACCAAGATGGTCCCATGCATAGGCAAGGAACGTAGCGCCGATAATATTACCTGCAAATACCGGTAAAAATAGCAATTGACCTTCCATCAATCGATACATCATACCCGTTTCGCAACCTGACGCCATCACGATACCGAGCCCAAATAACGTTCCACCGATAAATGTACTAAGCGTTGCAATTTGTGTGATGGGTGTTAAATCATAGATCCAAATGACAACGACCGTCAAAATAGAACTGACGGCCATCCCGGCAATGATTGCTTTTGCCATCACGCTGCGTCCAATGAGAAATAAATCACGGAATGCAGAAGTGAAACAGATTTGTCCACGCTCAATTAGAATACCGAACGCCAGACCGAACAGCGCACCTAAGCCAAGCAGTGTTTGTCCTGACGTAAAGAAGTATATAATGAGCCCGATGTAAAATATGGCGATCACTGTGCCAATGTACGGTTGGATTATACGTTTTTTTACTTGCGTCGGCTTCGCATTCCCTCGGATCAATGAAGGTTTGCCTTTCCACCAGCGGGTCTTTGTCAGTTTGGCACCAAAGAAGGTACCAATGCCTGTCGCCACAATAAAAATCCAAGAGTGAAAAGAAAATTGTGGAACACCTGTAAAAAATGCAGCCAAGTTACAGCCCAGCGCCAAACGCGCACCGAACCCTGCGATGACTCCGCCAATTAATCCCTGTACATAGCGCCGCTTTTGCTGCGGCAGACGGATTTTGAAGCTATTGCTAAGCAACACCATAATAAGTGCGCCTGCGAACATTCCCCAGACAATCCAGCCGTCCGGACGGTTCCACGTAGCTCCTTGTAGATGCACCATATCAAAGTACTGCCAGCCCGAGATATCGACTCCGAAGAGCATCAGCAGGTCGCCTCCGAGCCTTGTGAACTCACCAGTTACTGCCCAGACGGTAGAGGTTAGTCCGAAATACAAAGCACTGAGAATACCAGCTAGTAATAAGACAAGGTAGGGGTTCCAATAGTGTTGAAAAACAGGTTGAATGATTCTTTTCATATGTAGTTGCCCCTTATAGAAGTTCTTTTTCTAGTGTATTCCTAATTGTACAGAAATCAAGTAAGCAAATGCTTAAATTAATATTTTTCATATTATAAATTTAATTGCCGAAGGGATATGTATCTATTGGTAGTATGAGATAATTAGGTGCGGATTAATGCGATTAGTAAATTGAAAAAATTAGTGTAACAGTATTATTTTAATTTATATATTTAGAGACTGGTCTATGAATTTTTTTATAATAAATACAATTATAAATTATTATATCGCTACGAAGTAAAATAATTAATATAACGTATTTTATACGGCGGTGAATTTAGTGTGATTAATAAAAATGTTAAGTTTATATAATTGAGATTATGTTTAAATATCCTTGTCCATTTATTATTTTTTCCACTAAGTTACCACTTTACATAGTTTATTTTAAAGGGAATATTCAGAAATTAGTATTGACTAAATGAAAATGATGCATTAATGTATTGTTAAGTATAACGAATATAAGCAATGCCGTTTCGGACATGTTATATTCATTTGAAATAATAATAGAGAAAAGGGAGGATTTATCTATGTACAATCCAGAAATTGAAAGCGCATCCATCTCACAGAAGCGGGAAATGCAACTTGAGGGATTAAAAAAGACAGTAAAGAATGTATACGAAAATGTCGAATTCTATAAACAAAAATTTGATGAACTACAAGTTAAGCCTGAAGATATTCAATCTTTAGAGGATATTAAGAAGTTGCCTTTCACAAAGAAAAAGGATTTCCGTGATCAGTACCCGTACGGGCTATTCGCTATACCTGTTGATGATGTCGCAAGGATTCATGGCTCATCCGGAACAAGCGGAAAACCAACTATTGTCGGCTACTCAGAGCAAGATCTTAAAAACTGGGGGGTTCTAGTGGCACGTGCTATCGTCGCGGCTGGCGGAAAGAAATCCGATGTATTCCATAATGCTTACGGTTATGGCTTGTTTACAGGAGGGCTTGGTCTTCATCAAGGGGCAGATGAATTAGGTGTAGCTACTATACCGATTTCTGGAGGAAACACTGAACGTCAAATTACGGTCATCAATGATCTTAAGCCACGCGGAATTTGCGGCACCCCATCTTACGTCTTGAGTATTATTGAGAAAATGGAAGACTTAGGTATGGATCCTCGTGATACAAACTTGGATTATGGAATCTTTGGAGCTGAAGCTTGGTCTGAAGAAGTACGCCAAAAGTTAGAACGAAAACTAGGTATCAAAGCTGTAGATATTTATGGTTTAAGTGAAATTATGGGGCCAGGTGTTGCGTCTGAATGTCATGAAGCGCAAGATGGACTGCATATTGCAGACGATCATTTCTTCGTTGAAGTCATTAACCCCGATACCCTTGAACCCGTTGCTGAAGGTGAACTTGGTGAATTAGTATTTACTAGCTTACAAAAGGAAGCGCTTCCAGTTATCCGTTATCGCACTGGAGATATTGCATCAATTACTCATGAGAAATGTAAGTGTGGAAGAACAACGACGCGTATGTCTCGCGTTAAAGGCAGAACAGACGACATGATCATCGTACGTGGAGTAAATGTTTTCCCATCTGAGATTGAACGGGAACTACTTCAAGTAGAAGGATTGTCACCTGTTTATCAGATTCAATTAATTCGTAAAGGAGTTATGGATGCTATTGAATTACATATCGAGATCGAGGTTTCTCTATATGAAGAAGTTGGGTGTGACTTACTTCATGAATCCATCATGAATATGAAGCGGAAGATCCAGCACAAATTGAAGAATTCGTGTTTAATCTCAGTAGATGTTGTATGCAATGAACCAAAAGCGCTTCCAAGATCTGAAGGGAAGGCAACTCGTGTTATAGATAAGCGTGATTGTTCGCCTGTAAGTGTATGACAATAACAACTTGATAAGGGCGTGAAGTGAGTGCAAGATTTTTTACAGTTCACATTAACGGGAATTACGATTGGAAGTATTTATGCAATTGTCGCCCTTGGCTTCGTAACTATTTATAGTGTGACAAAAGTAATTAACTTAGCTCAAGGAGAATTCGTCATGCTTGGCGGATTGACTATGTTTTCACTTGTATCGGTGGGTGTACCATATTGGCTTTCCTTTATTGCTACGATTCTCTTTGTAACACTCATCGGTTGGCTAATGGAATTCCTCTTGATACGAAGAGCCAAAGGTGCTGATGCAATCAGCTTAATCATTTTAACGATTGGAACGTCGATCTTTATCCGGGGAATCAGTAGCATGGTATGGGGGAAAGACCAGCATACAGTTGCACCTTTCACTGAGAATACTCCTGTAACTATTGGAGGCGCTTCCATTACACCTCAATCCATTTGGGTTGTCTTGATTATGCTATTGGTTGTCGGTCTTATGTACATGTTTATCGATAAAACAATGCTTGGAAAAGCATTCCAAGCATCTTCTGTTAATCCTATGGCTGCAAGATTAATGGGGATAAGTCCAAAAAGAATGTCTTCTTTCTCCTTTGTGTTGAGTGCTGCGCTTGGAGCCATCGCAGGCCTTGCGATTGCGCCAATTATCTTCCCAGCATATGATATGGGCGCTATGTTGGGTATTAAAGGTTTCTCAGCAGCGATTCTAGGAGGACTAGGTAGTGCTCCTGGAGCTGTTATAGGTGGTTTGCTAATTGGACTATTCGAATCCATGGGAGCTGGCTATGTTAGTTCAGGAATGAAAGAAGTTATTACATTTTCAGTATTCTTACTTATATTGATCATAAGACCCAATGGTATTTTGGGTGAGAAAACTATCGGAAAGGGAGGTTTGTAATGAAATTACAAGGCGTTCAACAGACGAAGTGGTGGGGCGTAGTTGTATTCATTGCCGCCATCCTTATATTCCCATTGGTAGTCACTCAATCGTTTTTCATTACACAGGCCACTTTTGCAGGTATATACGCGATTATAGCTATTGGTTTAGGTCTATTAATGGGCTATGCGGGGCAAATATCCTTAGGGCAAGCGGCATTTTATGGAGTGGGAGCCTATACTACATCTATTTTGACAGCTACGTGGGGATGGAGTCCTTGGGTTAGCTTGCCTATAGCTTTATTTGTTCCAGCTCTTCTAGCTTTCTTCATGGGATATACGATGTCTCGATTAAGTGGATATTACTTAGCTATGGCAACATTGGCTCTCGGTATTATCGTTCATGGTCTGCTGGTTGAAGGTAAGGGAATTACAATGGGAGCATCAGGGTTTTATGGTATCCCACAGCTGTCATTGTTCGGCATGACAATCAACCAAGGAGTTCCATATTACTTTCTCGTATGGTTTTTCGTTTTACTAGTTTTAATACTATCACTAAACATTGTTCATTCTCGGGTTGGACGTGCCCTGCGTTCTATACATGATAGTGAAATTGCTTCTAGCTCAATGGGAGTGAATACAGGCAGGTATAAAATGCAGGTATTTATCTTAAGTGCTGCATTTGCTGGACTTGCCGGTTGGTTGTTTGCTCATATGAGCTATAGTATATCTCCTTCAGCATTCACATTTGATGCATCCATTCTTTTCTTGGCAATGGTCGTCCTAGGCGGAAGTGGAAGTGTATGGGGTGCTTTGATAGGAGCTTTATTAATACGTATGATCGGCATTACTGTTCATACACTTGGTGAGCGATTCACTTTCATCACTAGTGATTCGGAACACGTGATTTATGGATTAATCTTGATATTAGTTGTTATCTTCATGCCAAAAGGTCTATTCCCAACAGTAGTAGACTTGTTAAAAAGTGCAGCTATCAAGAGAGGGGAAAAGAAATCGTCTGTATCCGTCGCACCGATAAAACCAAGTGTTTCAGAATGAGGAGATGAGGACATTGTTGCAAGTAGAGTCAATTACTAAAAGATTTGGTGGAGTTGTAGCAAATAGCGAAGTCAGCTTCTCTGTCGATGAAGGACAAATCGTTGGGTTGATAGGCCCCAATGGAGCAGGGAAAAGCACAATGTTCAACATGATATCTTCTATATTTCCACCGACTGAAGGTAGTATTGTATTTTGCGGGAAGAAGATTGATCTACTTCCTTCATATAAAGTTGCTCCTTTAGGTATTTCACGAACGTTTCAAAATTTACAAGTGTTTAAAAATATGACAGTGATCGAAAATGTCATGGTAGGCCAGCATATGAAAACGAAGCAAAACCTTTCAGGAGTTGCCTCTATGTTACTTGGCATAACTAGAAAAGAGCGCAAGGTGTATGAAGAAGCAATGGACATTTTACGTTTCTTCAATCTAGAATCACTTTACGATCAGAAAGCATCTAGTTTGTCATTAGGAAAATTGCGACTACTGGAATTTGCTCGTGCCTATGCTACAGAACCTAAACTTCTTCTATTGGATGAGATTGCAGCAGGATTAAATCACAGTGAGACATCTGAAATGAGCCAGTTAATTAAAAGAGTTAGAGAAACTGGAGTAACCATTCTAGTCGTTGAGCATGACATGGATCTAGTCATGAGCATTTGCGATAAACTTGTTGTTTTGGATCAAGGCATGAAGATTGCAGAGGGAACTCCAAAAGAAATTCAAGCGAATGAAGCTGTAATTTCGGCTTACTTAGGCGCAGAAATCGAGGAGGAAGTCGTATGAGTGAACAAAACCTACTGAATATACTCGACTGTTCTGTCAGCTACGGGCCGATTCAAGCATTAAATCGCGCATCATTGTCTGTTAATCAAGGTGAAATTGTTGCTTTGTTAGGAGCAAATGGAGCGGGTAAGACAACTCTTTTACAAACCGTTTCTGGATTGCTTCGACCGACAAGTGGGCAAATTATTTATCAAGGTACTGATATTACAGGAATGGAAGCTGAAAAAATTGTAGGAAAACATTTAATTCATGTACCTGAACATCGTCAAATTTTTTCTACAATGACTGTTTTGGATAATTTATATTTAGGCGCTTACCACCACCGTAAAACCACTAACAAGCAGGCAGTAGAAGAAAACATCAAAAAGGTTTTCGAACTGTTTCCGATACTAAGAGATCGAAAAGATCAAATGGGTGGAACGATGTCTGGCGGTCAGCAACAAATGCTTGCAATTGCGCGGGGAATGATGGCGGAGCCCGATCTGTTGTTACTAGATGAACCTACATTAGGACTCGCCCCTCTCGTAGCGAAAGATGTATTGGAGCTCGTTGGTGATTTACGTAAGCAGTTTGGGACAACAATTTTATTAATAGAACAAAATTTACATGCATCCCTTAGGATAGCTGATAGAGGGTATGTCATTTCTCATGGTGAAATCATTAAAAGTGGTAGTTCAAGGGAATTACTGAATGATCCAGAAGTGAAAGAAGCTTACTTAGGGCACACAGTACATTGATGATGGAGGATGAGAAGATGTTCAGAAAATTACCTATGTTAATCCTAGCAGTTATGATGTCAATAGTGCTAGCTGCGTGTAGTGACGCAGACGCGAAGACTGAAAGTGGAGAACTGACAGAGTATAAAATTGGTGCGATTTATTCTAAAACAGGTCCTAATAGTCCATTGGGTGAACCTGAGTGGAATGCAGCGAAACTATTAGAAGAAAAAATTAACGCAGAAGGTGGAATTGATGGTATTCCATTAAAAATAATTTTAGCTGATGACGAATCTAGTCAGGAAAAAGCAACACAAGAAGCTAATCGATTAGTGAATGATGAAAATGTATTAGCGCTACTTGGTTCATCAGGAAGTGGTGAAAGCCTTGCAATGAAAGGAATCGCCATGCAACAAAAAGTTGCGATGATTTCTGCTGCAGCAAGTACGCATATCGTCGAACCTGTTGAAGATGCAGAATGGGTGTTTAAAACACCGCAATCGGATAGACAAGCAGTTGAACGTATTTATATGTATTTAAACGAACAAGGAATTAATAAAATCGGCACGATCAGTGATTCCAATGCATTTGGTTCGAGTGGCTTAGAGCAATTGGAAGCTTTGGCAGATGAATATGACATTAAAATTGTAGCGAAGGAAAGCTATAATACACAAGATCCTGATATGAGTACACAAGTAACAAAAATTAATAGTGCAAAAGCAGAAGCGATTGTCGTCTGGGGAACGAATCCCGGACCTGCTGTAATCGCAAAAAATGCTCATGATCTAGGGGTTAAATTACCTGTATTTGGAAGTCATGGCATTGCAAATCAAAACTTTATCTCTTTGGCGGGTGAAGCTGCAGAAGGCGTAGTAATTCCGACTGGAAAACTACTATTCCCAAATCAGATTCCTGAAGATGATATACAGTACGATGTAGTATCAAAATTTTACAATGAGTATACGGAGAAATATGACAGTGAGCCGACTAACTTTGGTTCTTACGGTTATGACAATGTGATGTTGGCAGTAGAGGCATTAAAGAACGGAGCTACTGATCGTCAAGCCATCCGTGATTATTTAGAAGCGAACATTAAAGACTGGGTCGGTACGACAGGTGTTTATAATTACGCAGCTGATGATCATAATGGGCTTGGACCAGAGAGCTTTGTAATGGCGACTGTTAAGGACGGGAAATGGACGTATATTGAATGAGATAGAAAAGCACTGCGCCGTAGCAGTGCTTTTTATATGAAAATTTCTTTAAGAGTAGTTTATCTATCAAGTAATGCTTGGCAAGAGCACAAGATTATCCGATTTTAAAATAGAAATAAATTATTCTGAATATATTCTTGACAACGCTTACACATTGATTTAAGATACTAAGTATAACAAAAAAGAAGAGATACGTTAATTATCCGTTATACTTTGAAGAATAATTTCCTACTGAAAGAGAGGAGAATACGGCATATGAGTACTGAACAGAAAGTTTATGATTTAACGATAATCGGTGGCGGCCCTGTGGGATTGTTTACTTCCTTTTATGCAGGTATGCGCCAAATGTCGGTAAACTTAATTGAAAGCCTTCCGCAACTTGGTGGTCAATTAACGGCTTTATATCCTGAAAAGTATATATACGATATTGCAGGATTCCCTAAGATCACGGGACAAAATCTTATTGATAATCTGGTTGAGCAAATGTCTCAGTTCGAACCGAATATCACCCTTGAACAAGAGGTACGTGAAGTGATTAAGCAAGAGGATGGGAACTTCAAAATCAAAACGAATAAAGAAACTCATTACTCTAAGGCAATTATCATTACAGCTGGAAATGGCGCGTTTCAACCTAGAAAGCTTGATGTGGAAAATGCAGAACGATATGAAGATAAAAACTTACACTACTTCATTAAAGATCTACAATACTTTGCGGGAAAAAATGTACAAATTTTTGGTGGCGGTGACTCTGCTGTAGACTGGTCTCTGATGCTTGAACCAATTGCGAATAAAGTAACACTCGTTCACCGCCGTGATAAGTTCCGAGCACATGAAGCTAGCGTAGAAAACTTAATGAATTCTAAAGTAGAAATTAAAACACCGTATACACCATCATTGTTTATTGGTGAAGATAGAATCGAGAAAATCGTTCTAAGTAAGATGAAATCAGAAGAAGTAGAAGAAGTAACAATTGACGAAGTGATCGTTAACTATGGTTTCGTGTCTTCTCTCGGTCCTATTAAGGATTGGGAATTAGAAATAGAAAAGAATAGTATTGTCGTCAACTCGAAAATGGAAACGAACATTGAAGGTATTTACGCTGTAGGCGACATTTGCACGTATCCAGGAAAAGTTAAACTTATAGCTAGTGGATTTGGAGAAGCGCCAACAGCTGTTAGTAACGCAAAGGTCTACATTGATCCAACAGCTAAAGTTCAAGCCACTCATAGTACGACATTGATGGAGAAAAAGGAAAAGCAAGAACAGAAAAAAGTCCCGGTCAACTCTTGAACACTTGACTAAATTAGAATAAAGGAGGACACCTTTTATGGCTACACATACTATTGTTGATCAATCGACTTGCATAGCATGCGGTGCATGCGGAGCAAGCGCACCTGATATTTTTGATTACAATGATGAAGGCTTTGCATTTGTGCACCTTGATAACAATGAAGGTTCAGCGGAAGTCGATGAAGATTTACTAGATGATCTAGATGATGCTCTCGAGGGCTGCCCAACCGACTCTATCAAAGTTTCGGAACATCCCATTGTTTTAGAGGAAGTTTAGTATTTTTTTGAAATGAAGTATAACGAAATTTAGCCAATTTCTATAAATGTGTTATATCAATCCTTCGTCAAGAAATACTACAAGGTATTAACTGTTCACAATCTAAAGGAGGAATTAGATAAATGGTAACGATGACGACTATGACCACAGATGAAAAAATGGAGTATTTCATGAAACGCATAGAGAGTGGCGATAAGATCCAAGCAGACGATTGGATGCCAGAAGAGTATCGCCAAACATTAATTAAACTTATTTCCATGCACGGGATCAGTGAAATTATGGGAGCACTTCCTGAGAAAGAATGGGTGCCTAAAGCACCTTCGCTATACCGAAAACTTGGAATCATGGCGAAAGTACAAGATGAAATGGGCCATGGACAATTATTGTTACGCGTAGCAGAAGATTTGATGAAGCCATATGGTAAAACTCGCGGAGATATCATGCAAGATCTATTTAATGAGGATTTGAAATTTCATAATGTGTTTCATATGGAAACAAAAACTTGGGCAGATGCAGGATTGATCGGTTGGTTAGTAGATGGGGCTGCGATCATTACACAAACGAATATGTTAGACGCATCTTACGGGCCATATGCTAAGGCACTACAACGTATTTGTGCAGAAGAGGTATTTCATGCGCAGCACGGAGAATCGATTATCATGGCACTTGCAGAAGGAACGGAAGAACAGCGAGCAATGGTGCAAGATGCACTTAACCGCTGGTGGCCAGCACTTCTTATGTTCTTTGGACCTCCAAGTAAAGCTACGACAGGTGCATCGAAGCAAGAAGCAACTATCAAATATCGTATTCGGAAGAACACGAATGAAGAATTACGTCAAAGTTTCCTAGATAAATACATTCCGAGAATTCTATCACTAAGTTTAACAATTCCGGACGATACATTGTATTTTGATCAAGAGAAAGAACATTGGGTATACCAGCAACCTGACTGGACAGAATTTAAAAAGATTATTAAAAATAATGGACCAAAATCACAAGCGCGTCTTAATCTTCGCCGTTCATCATACGAGAACAATGCGTGGGTACGTGAAGCGTTAAGTGCAGTTGTTGAATAAAGGAGCGATGGAGAATATGTCAGAGAAAACATTTTATCAAGAGTTTGAAGTATTCAGTAAGCGTACCCATGCCGCATCATTCCAGCATCAATTTGATTTACTAGCGCCAAATGAAGACATGGCACTTATGATGGCACAAGAAAATTTTATGCGTCGAGAGCCTGTCGTTGATATATGGGTCGTAAATAAAAAGAATATCCGCAGTATGGATGAAGAAGAACGCCTATCTTTGAACCGTTTGGATAACAAAGAGTACCGTACTACAAAAGGGTATGGATACTTGCGTAAAAAATGGCGTCAATACGAACAAGAAATGCTTGATGAGAAAGAAATCTTATCTTGGGCAGGAGGTAAAGAAAAATGAGTAACGTAGAAAGAATGATGAGTGCAGAAGAGAAAAAGGCTATAGAGGCACTTATATTCCAATTAGCGGATGATGATTTTCTGTTTTCCTATCGTGGCTCTGAATGGTTAGGGCTGGCTCCACATATAGAAGAAGATGTTGCATCATCCTCCATCACGCAAGATTCGATGGGTCATGCAGCCATGTATTATAAGTTGCTAGAGGACTTGGGGGTAGGGAAAGCAGACGATCTCGCTCACTTACGTCCTGCACAAGAACGAAAGAATAGTGTGTTGACCGAACGTGTCAACGGTGACGGATATTATATGGATACACCACAATACGATTGGGCTTATACAGTAGTTAGAAGTTACTTCTATACACAAGCGAAAAGAGCAAAAATCAATTCACTAAGAGAAAGCTCATATGAACCACTTCGCGAAATTGCTGTAAAAGTAAGCATGGAACTCTATTACCATGTCATGCATTGGAAGTTGTGGTTCGAACAACTACTAAGCTCAACAGAAGAGGCAAAAAGTAAAATGGCTAGCGCGATTGAACTAGTTGTTGAAGATATGGGAGATCTATTCTCTTACGGAGAACAAAAAGAATCGATTGAACGATTTGACTTGATAGATTCGGAAGAAAAGATACAAAATAATTGGCTTGAAGCATTGCGTCCGACTTTTGAAAAACTACAGTTGGACTTACCTACAATCCCTGAACCGAAGTTGAATGGCCGTAATGGACAACATACAGATGAATTACAAACAGCAATCGATACACTTTCTGAAGTGTACAGACTCGATACAGCCACTAACTGGTAATAGAAAGAAAGAGGTGTTTTGGAAATGGTAGCTCTAGTAAAAAACTCACAAAACTTAGAAGTATGGAAGGTGCTTGAAAGCGTCAAGGACCCTGAAATTGATACAGTCAGTATAGTGGATCTTGGAATGGTGGAGAAAGTGGAAGTTGAAGCCGAACAGATCAAGGTAACTTTATTACCTACGTTTTTAGGTTGCCCGGCACTTGAAATCATCCGAACGAATACTAAGAATGCTGTGATGGGGCTATCTGGATCCAAAAACGTCGAAGTAGAATTTATTTTCAGTCCTCCTTGGACGTCTGATCGTGTAACAGAGAATGGACAAAAAGGATTGAAAGAGTTTGGAATCGCTGCTCCACCACGTCACCTAGAAGAGGATGGATCTTGGCATGTGGATTGTCCGTATTGCGATTCAACGTACGTAACGATGGAGAATATATTTGGACCAACGGCTTGTAGAAGTATTTTATATTGCAAGAGTTGTAAAACTCCGTTTGAAGCAATGAAACCTGTATCAACAATAATGTAACTGGAGGAATTTAAATGGCTAAATTAATCGCATTATACAAACACCCTGAAAACAAAGAGGAATTTGACGAGCATTACTTCAACGTTCATTCACCAATCACAGCGAAGATTCCTGGCTTGCGTGAGATGAAAGTAACAAAGTTCACTGGCAGCCCAATGGGTGGAGAACCACCGTATTACTTGATGTGTGAAATGATCTATGATGATGCAGCATCATTAAAAGCAGGCTTGAGCTCTGATGAAGGAAAGGCTTCTGGAAAAGACTTGATGGGCTTCGCTGGAAAGCTAGTCACTTTGATGATTGGTGAAGACAGCGAATGACTGCTTACAAATTCATAGAAACATCGGTGGATCAACAAGTCGGCATGATTGAATTAAACAGACCTAAGCAATTGAATTCTTTGAATCGCAATATGGTTAGTGAAATTCTCGAGGCGCTGCAATCGTTTGATCGAAATGACGAAATACGTGTAATTTTACTAGTAGGTAAGGGAAAAGCTTTCTCTGCTGGTGCAGATATAGATGAGATGGCTGGAGCAGATTCAATGAGTCTTGAATTATTGAACCAGTTTGCTGACTGGGATCAGATTCCTCTCATCAAAAAACCCGTCATCGGTGCAGTTCATGGATTTGTTTTTGGTGGAGGTTTTGAACTTGCTCTTTGCTGCGATGTTCTTTTGGCTGCGGATGGAACAGAGTTTTCATTCCCTGAAGTGACTTTAGGTGTCATGCCTGGAGCTGGCGGGACGCAACGCTTAACTAAGTTAGTTGGACGTGCGAAAGCGATAGAGTGGTTATGGACAGGTGAGCGAATCAAAGCTACTGAACTACAAAAACATGGAGTGATTAACCGAATTGTTTCTCAAGAGCTATTGCGTGAAGAGGCTTTACGGTTTTCAAATAAGGTCGCTAGCATGCCGCCACTTGCTATCCGAATGATTAAAGACTCAGTAAACAAGGCGGTTGACTATCCATTGTATGAAGGTATGCAGTATGAGCGAAAGAACTTCTATCTTCTATTTTCATCCGAGGATCAAAAAGAAGGAATGCAAGCTTTCGTTGAAAAGAGAAAGCCGATATATAAAGGAAAATGAGGAGACGATTTTCTATGTTTGAAACAATTCAATACGAATTGAAAGATGGTATTGCTTGGCTTACATTGAATCGTCCTGATAAATTAAATGCATTCGTAGCGCAGATGAACCGTGAAATTAAAGAAGCGCTACGTATGGCATCAAAGGATGACAATGCAAGATGCATCGTCGTAACAGGTGAAGGTCGAGCATTCTGTTCAGGCCAAGATCTATCAGAAGTTGATGAACAAATGGATCATGGGCAAGTACTAAGAGACCACTACGGTCCAATGATTCTGGAAATAAAGAAAACAGAAAAGCCCATCATAGCAGCAGTCAATGGAGTAGCCGCTGGGGCTGGTTTTAGTCTAGCTCTAGCATGTGACTTCCGTTTGATGTCTGAGAAAGCCAGCTACATAAATGCATTCATACATGTAGGACTCATTCCCGACTCTGGCAATCTGTATTATCTATCACAATTAGTTGGTGCAGCAAAAGCAGCAGAAATTTCAATTCTAGGCGAGAAAATCACTGCGGCCCAGGCATTGGATTTAGGGCTAGCAACGAAAGTATTCTCACAAGAAGACTTCGAAGTAGAAGTGGAAGCGTTTGCAAAGACGATTGCAACGAAGCCAACTAAAGCAATTGGACTAATTAAAAGAGGATTGAATGATGTTCAGACGCTACCGTTTGAAGAGTATCTTCAACGTGAAGCAGAAAGTCAGCGAATTGCTGGATTGACTGAAGATCATGCGGAAGGTATTGAAGCATTTAAAAACAAAAGAAGTCCTGAGTTTATTGGAAAATAAGAGGAGGAAATACCATGACAAAAATTCAAGAGCAAGAAGTAGCACAAACTATGAAGCGTGATTTCTATAAATTATTTATCAACGGAGAGCAAGTGGAAAGCAGCAATGGCGCTCGTACAAAAGTGTATAATCCGGCAACAGGGGAATTCTTAGCGGAAGTCGCTAAAGCAACTCAAGAAGATGCACAGCGCGCTATTGAAGCGGCGCGTAATGCATTTGATAATGGGAAGTGGAAGATCACACCTACAGGAAAACGCGCTCGTGTCCTTAATAAGATTGCGGCGATCATGAGAAGTCGTTTTAGCGAATTAGTAGAACTAGAAGTACTAAATACAGGGAAAACGATTGCGGCAGCACAAGCTCAGATTAATCAGGCGGTAGAGGATTTTGAATTTTATGCAGGTGCATTAGTTTCACACCGCGGCTCCGTAAATAACGTACCTGGCCAGTTCCACAACTACACGGAAAAAGAGCCAGTTGGTGTATGTGCTCAAATCATTCCATGGAACTACCCACTAATGATGGCGGCTTGGAAAGTTGCACCGGCACTTGCGGCAGGTTGTTCTGTAATTATTAAACCGGCATCCCTTACACCCCTAACAGCAATTGTATTAGGTGAAATTTGCCACGAAGCAGGAGTTCCAGAAGGTGTAGTAAACATCTTACCAGGATCAGGTGCTGAAATTGGAAACTATCTAGTTGAACATGATTTAGTAAATAAGGTAGCTTTCACAGGATCTACTCCGATTGGTAAAGATATTATGGCACGTGCTTCTGGCACATTGAAGCGTGTCACATTAGAGTTAGGCGGTAAATCACCAAGCCTAATCTTTGAAGATGCGGATATTGATCAAGCGGTAGATTGCTCAATCTATGGTATTTATAATAATACTGGACAGTCATGTGATGCACGTTCACGTATTTATATTCATGAAGACGTGTATGATGAGTTCGTTGAGAAATTCATTGAAAAGACGAACCGTATCGTTCTTGGCGATCCGTTCAGCAAAGAAACACATGTTGGAGCAGTAATTGACCAAGGACAGTTAGATACTGTAAAGGAATATGTACAATCAGCAATTGACGAAGGAGCAGAAATTTTAGCTGGCGGTGAGCAAATACATCCTGAAGGCTTTGAAAAAGGTTTCTGGTATGCGCCTACAGTCATCGGTAACGTGACGCAGGAAATGCGTGTAGTACAAGAAGAGATCTTTGGTCCTGTCGTTGTACTATCCAAGTTCTCGAATGAAAAAGAAGCGATCACACTAGCGAATGACTCGGAATTTGGACTTGCATCATCTGTTTGGTCTAAAGATGGCGCACGTGCAACACGTGTAGCAAATAAAATTCAAGCAGGTATCGTCATGATCAACTCGCCATTCTCTGCTTTCCCTGGAACACCATTTGGTGGATACAAGCAATCTGGTTTCGGACGCGAGTTAGCTATTGAAACATTAGATCTTTATTCCGAGACAAAGAGTATTATGTCTTATTATGGTTCTCGCCCATTAAACCCATTCGGACTGTAAAAAACATTACGTTAAAAAGGAACAGGGGCTAGTTCGCATGCCTCTGTTCTTTCTTACTATAAATAGGAAATAGCCATTTAAAGGGGGAAATAAAATGATTGAAAAAATTGTAGTTGTTGGTTCTGGTGTGATGGGTAGAGGTATTGCCTATGTAAGTGCACTAGGTGGATATTCTGTCACCATCGTAGATATTAATGAACAAGCATTGGAAAATGCAGAGAAGGAAATTGAATTAATCATCACGAAAGGTTTGGAGCGACAAAAAATTACGCAACAAGTGGCAAATGATATTCGTAGTCATCTTCATTTTGAAACAGAATTAGCAATAGCAGCAAAAACAGCGGATCTTGTAATTGAAGCAGTGCCTGAAGTAGCAGATATTAAGAAGCAAGTCTTCCAAACGATTGAAGAAAATGCACCTGCTTCATGTTATTTTGCAACGAATACGTCGACTATGAGTCCTACTGAAATTGCATCATTTGGTCAGCGTCCTGAACGCACTATTGCCATGCACTTTTTCAATCCCGTACATAAAATGCCACTTGTAGAAATTATACGCGGGCTAGAAACGAGTGATGAAACAGCAGAGGTCATTAGAAATGTAGCCGTTAAAATGGGGAAGGAAACGGTTGTCATCAATGAATTCCCTGGGTTCGTCACAAGCCGAATTAGCGCCTTAGTCGGAAACGAAGCGTTCTATATGTTGCAAGAAGGCCTAGGTTCACCCGAAGAAATCGATAAAGCAATTAAACTAGGCCTCAACTATCCTATGGGACCGTTTGAATTAGTAGATTTAGTTGGACTAGACGCACGCTTGAATAACTTGAAATATCTCCATGAGAAACTGGGTGAAAAATATCGTCCTGCCCCTTTGCTAGAACAATACGTTAAAGCTGGACGTCTTGGTAGAAAAAGCGGAAAAGGGATCTATGATTATTCGGATAACAAGGAGATGGTGAAATCATGAGGGAAGTAGTAATCGTTGATGCAGTACGTACACCATTTGGAAGATATAAGGGAGCGTTAAAAGCAGTTCGCCCCGACGACTTGGGTGCTACAGTAATCAAAGCCTTAATTGAAAGAAATCCAAGTCTTCCTACTGAAGAAATTGAAGAAGTGATTTTTGGCAACGCGAATCAAGCAGGTGAAGATAATCGTAACGTGGCTCGTATGTCTGCATTACTTGCCGGCTTACCTATAGAAGTGGGCGGAACGACAATTAACCGCCTATGTGGATCAGGTATCGACGCAGTGATGTATGCAGCAAGAGCGATCATGGCCGGCGAAGGGGATGTCTTCATCGCAGGCGGTACGGAAAGCATGACACGCGCACCATTTGTAATGGGTAAACCTGAAGTGGAGTACCCGCGCGGAGATATGAAAATGTATGATACGACGATTGGATGGCGCTTTACGAATAAGGAATTAGAAGAAATGTACGGATCTGACACTATGCCGAAAACAGCGGAAAATGTAGCAGAACGTTATAACATTTCACGTGAAGAGCAAGATGCTTTTGCGTATGAAAGTCAACGTCGAGCGAAAAAGGCTATAGAGGAAGATGCATTCAGCAAAGAAATTGTCCCAGTTGTATATAAAGATCGTAAAGGCAATGAAATCATTGTAGAGCGAGATGAACATCCACGTCCAGAATCATCTGTTGAGGCATTAGCGAAACTACGACCAATATTTGAAGGTGGGTCAGTTACAGCAGGAAATGCGTCAGGTGTAAACGATGGAGCTGCAGCACTTTTAGTAATGAGTGCAGAGAAAGCGAAAGAGCTTGGCCTGAAACCACTTGCAAAGTATGTGACAGGCGCAGTAGCAGGTCTTGAGCCAGCGGTGATGGGTCTAGGACCAATTTATGCCTCACGCAAAGCTTTAAAACGCGCGGATTTAACAGCGGATGATATGGGCTTGGTAGAATTAAATGAAGCATTTGCTTCCCAGTCGCTTGAATGTATTCGCCAATTAGAACTGGATACAGACAAAGTAAATGTCAACGGTGGAGCCATTGCATACGGACATCCACTCGGAGCAAGCGGTGCACGTATTTTGATGACGTTAATATATGAAATGAATAAGCGTAATACGCAATACGGTCTGGCCACTATGTGTATAGGTGTTGGACAAGGTATAGCCATGATCGTAGAAAAGCCAGAACTATAAAACTACTTACGATTGACGCATAAAGGAGCTTATATAATGAAACCAGTTTTATTGAAAGTTGAAAATCGTATTGCTTATGTAACAATCAATCGGCCTGAATCTTTAAATTGCTTTAATTACCCTGCCTTAAAAGAACTACAAGAAATAGTAGAGACTCTCCACATTGCACCTGATATCAGAGCTGTGATTTTTAAAGGAGAAGGAGAAAAGGCATTCAGTGCGGGTGCGGATTTAAAAGAACGTAAGACTCTTAACGAATCGGAAGTGCGTCGCAACGTAAAAGCTATTCGTGACGTATTCAATAGTATAGCAGAATTACCTCAGCCTACAATCGCCGCTGTGAATGGTCATGCACTTGGCGGTGGTTTTGAATTGATGCTGGCTTGCGATTTCTCGATCGCCGTTAGTCATGCTACGTTAGGCTTGACTGAAACAAGTTGGGCTATCATTCCAGGAGCAGGAGGCACACAACGGCTACCTCGATTAGTTGGCGTGATGAAAGCAAAAGAGCTTATATTCACTGCTAAACGCTTGACTGCAACGGAAGCATTAGAGCTAGGCATTGTATTAAAAGTAGTAGAATCAAGTAATTTACTAGCAACTTGCGAAGAATTAGCGGAAGCTATTATGAAAAATGGTCCTGTTGCAATTAAACAAGCTAAATATGCAATTAATGAAGGTCTAAATACTGACCTTCGTACAGGACTTGCAATTGAAACGAAAGCATACGAATTAGTCATCCCGACCGAAGATCGCGTTGAGGCTTTAACGGCATTCAATGAAAAACGTGAACCGGAATTCCAAGGCACATAAGCTTGTCATCAATATTGGGCAACGGTTATAATGGAGAGAAGGAACCAAATAATTTAATTGAAAGAGTGGTTTTTTCTATCTCTAATACACAATCGATGATATTTACAATTTTTGGTGATTACGTGCGCCATTATGGAAATAAAATTTGGATTGGTAGCTTGATCCGGTTGATGAAAGAATTTGGCCATAATGAACAAGCCGTACGCGTTGTTCTATCTCGTATGATGAAACAAGGCTGGTTTGAAACAGAACGTGAAGGAAGAAAAAGTTATTATTACTTAACAGACCGTGGAGTTTCTCGTATCGAGGAAGCTGCATCGCGTATTTTTAAATTAGAGCCTCATGAATGGGATGGGCAATGGCGTATGTTGATGTACAACATACCTGAAGATAAACGACAACTTCGTGATGAATTGCGGAAAGAGCTTTTATGGAGTGGGTTCGGTACTTTTACGAATGGTTGTTGGATTACGCCGAATGATTTGGCAAAAGAAGTACGTTTATTAATAGCAAAATATGAAATTGAAGAACATGCTGACTTATTTCTCTCAAAGTACACGGGACCAAGGTCAAACCAAGAGTTGGTTGCCAAGAGTTGGCCTCTTGAAGAGATAGAGAAAAAGTATGGAGAATTTATTTCGATATACAGTCAAAAGTTCGTCGTGGCAACGAGTGAAATGGAAAGTGGTTTGTTGTCGGACGCTCAGTGTTTTGTAGAACGTACTAATCTAGTGCATGAATATCGAAAGTTCTTGTTCATTGATCCTGGTTTGCCAAAAGAACTTCTTCCTGAGATGTGGAGCGGAACACACTCAGCTCATTTATTTGCACAATATTATAAACTACTTGCTGAACCTGCGAATCGTTTTTTTGAACACATATTTGAAAAAGATAATGATATAAGTAGAAAAGATGCATCGTATGATGCTGAAGATAACCCGATGATTATAAAATGATTCAGAAAAGCCGTGAGCATATTTTACGCTCACGGCTTTTCTAAATCACAGTATATTAAACGTTTAGTTCATTTTGTAAAATAATATTGAAATCTTTTCCTTTTTGAACATACGTATCAATAGACAGCTGAATCATTTCAAGGTCTTGGTCGTTTAATTGTCGAACGACTTTTCCAGGGGAACCGATTACTAATGAACGTGGCGGAATAACCTTTCCAGAAGGAATTAACGTGTTCGCACCAATAATACACTCTTCTCCAATATCGGCGTGATCAAGAATCGTTGAGCCCATACCAATAATGGAACGTCTTTGAATTTTGCAACCATGCAATACTACATTATGTCCGACGGTTACTTCGTCTTCAATTTCAACAGGTGCATCTTCATATAGATGGATTGTAGAATTGTCTTGTATACTACAGCGCTTGCCAATTACAATCGCGCCCTCGTCTGCGCGTAGTACAGAGTTAAACCATATTGTAGATTCTTCACCAACTGTCACATCGCCAATCAAATAAGCACCTGGAGCAACGAAAGCGGATGCATCAACTACTGGGCTTTTCTTATTATAAGGTATAATCATGAGTTTCCTCCTTCAATATAATGAAATATATGATAAAGTATAACATAAAAGGGAGTGTATTGTATGAATTCGTTATGTAACGTATTATCTATCCAATATCCAATCATTCAAGGAGGTATGGGTGATATTAGTAGTCCTAAATTGGCGGCAGCTATTTCAGAAGCTGGTGGCTTAGGCACAATCGGTTGTGGAACCTCCACTATAGAAGAGGTTGATCGTAAAATTACTGATTTGAAATCTATAACTTCGCGTCCTTTTGCGGTAAATATTGCGATTAATGTAACGCCTTACGTCGAAGAATTACTAGAGTTGGTTATTAAACACCAAGTACCGGTTATATCTTTATCAGCAGGGAATCCGTCACCATACATTCAACGTTTACACAACCATGGAATCAAGGTTATAGCTATCATAGCATCTGTTAAACATGCTGTAAAAGCGGAAGAAGCTGGGGCAGATATACTTGTGGCAGAGGGGTTTGAAGCTGCTGGAATTAACTCACCGCTTGAATTAACTACTATGACATTGATCCCGCAAATCACTGCAAATGTTCAGATTCCTGTCGTAGCAGCAGGTGGAGTAGGCGATGGGAAAGGTTTGGCTGCAGCACTTGTTTTAGGTGCCGAAGGTGTTCAGATGGGCACGCGCTTTATAGCCACAAAGGAAATGCAGGCACACGAACATTATAAGCAACGTCTAGTAGACGCATCAGACGTAGAAACGAGAATTATTGGCCGTAAAGTGGGACGAGTAAGAAGAGTGTTAACAAACGAGTATGTAGCAACTTTAGAGAAGCGTGAAAAAGAAGGAATGACGCTAGAAGAATTTAATGAAGCAACGACTGAAGAACAGCATAAGTTGGGTGCTATTAAAGGAGACATGCAAAACGGATATATCAATAGCGGTCAGGTGGCTGGATTGATAGACGACGTTCCAACCGTTCAAGAGCTTATTGAGCGTATGATGGAAGAAGCGAAGGAAGCGTGCAAGCGCACTGGAAATTTATTGGGGACGAATACTAATTGATATAAAAGTAGCTTGCTCTCAGTTTTGAGGGCAAGTTACTTTTATATTTAAAGCCATAATATGAATATACATATAACTGTTATAGTAGTTCATTCATCGATAATAGTCAGCACAGTACGAATATCCTTACGTTCCTCAGGCTTAGGCACATGTTGCGGATAGCCGATCATTAGTGTTCCGACAATCTTTTCGTCTGACTTCACACCGATCGCATCTTTAAATACCGGGTCATGTGTCCAGTCATTCGTGCGCCAGATCATGCCGATTCCACGTTCCCATGCAGCCAACTGAAAGTTCTGGATCATCGCAGAAATTGCAGCATAGTCCTCATCCCAACGCTTTTTACGTGAATCTTCCGGCATGACGACGACTAAATGCAAAGGGATATCGCGGAAATATGCGGCTTTATTTTGTGCTTTTTCCGGTATATTCCCATCTCTTTCTTGGGATGTTAAAAACGCTTCTACAAATTTTTCTTTGCCTTCATCCACATATAACTGAAAGCGCCACGGCTCGGTTAACTTATGATTCGGAGCCCATTTTGCGACGTTGAGTAGTTCTATTATTTCATCTATATCGACCGGGTCTTTTTTAAATTTCTTGATGGAGCGTCTGCCCATAATCGATTTCTCCACAGCATTTTTTCCTTCATAATCCATAGCTAAAAACTCCTTTTGATAGATAGAATCATTCTAAATGAAAACCATTATCAACTACTATGTTATCATAAAAAACCCCGTAAGAGCAAAGAATGCACTTACGAGGCAATGGTCATCTTATTTCAAGTAATAAATAGGGGAGCCAGGTCCAAGATCAATTCCTAGCAACATCCAAACAATTAACGTTATGCTCCAGAACAGCAAGAAGAACATGGAGTAGGGGAACATAACGGAAACGAGCGTCCCGATTCCCATCTTCTTATCGTATTTCTGGGCAAAGGCAATGATGATCGCGAAATAAGTCATGAGCGGTGAAATGATATTAGTCGAAGAATCCGCCACGCGATATGCCATTTGCGTCAGTTCAGGAGAATAGCCAAGTTGCATCATAATCGGTACGAAAACTGGAGCCATCATGGCCCATTTCGCAGATGCACTACCGATAAACAAGTTGATGAACGCTGCAATGACAATGAACATCAGTAACAAAGGAATCCCTGTTAAATTAATACTGTCAAGGAAGTTTGCGCCGTAAACACCTAACACTAAGCCCATATTAGACTCAGAGAAGAATGCGACAAACTGACTTGCTGTGAATGAAAGCACGATAAACATTCCCATTGCAGACATTGTCGTCGACATCATAGCGGCTACGTCTTTGTCATTACGGATCAATTTCGTTACTCTACCGTAGACGAGGCCTGGCACAAAGAACATAAATGCAATGATCGGCACGAGCGATTTCATAAATGGCGATTTGATGATCGGCATATCTGCTTCATCCCCGCGCAACGGAGCGCCTGGGAATATAACGAGAAGCGCAACCAATGCTCCTGCAATAACGACAGAAACACCTGCCAAAATCAAACCTTTCTTTTCCAGACGAGTTAGCTTTTCAACTTTCTCGCGGAATTCACCGTTATATTCTCCTAGACGAGGTTCTACAATCTTTTCTGTAACCCACGCACCAACGAATGTAAGAACGATAACGGAAAATGCGATGAAGTAGTAGTTCATGGCAATGTTCATACCTTCAGCATATTCGGGATTGATGATCGCTGCGGACATGATCGTCAATTCGCCAAGTAATGCATCAGTACCTGAAAGTAGCAAGTTTGCACTGAATCCACCGGAAACCCCGGCAAAGGCAGCTGCTAGACCCGCAAGAGGGTGTCTTCCAAGTGCTGCGAACAACACCGCACCAAGTGGCGGCAGGACAACGTAACCCGCATCAGACGCTACACTCGACATAACGCCTGCAAATACTAATCCAAGCGTGATCATTCGTTTAGGAACAGACATCACAAAGCCGCGAAGTAAAGCACTGATCAATCCTGACCCTTCTGCGACCCCAATACCAAGCATCGTGATCAGCACGACACCAAGCGGAGCAAAACCGATAAAGTTATCGGTCATATTCGTAACGATGTAATGAATCCCTTCACTACTCAGTAAATTATTTACTTCAATCATTTCGCCTTCTTTACCCGGGTGTTCTGCGCTAACCCCGAAGTAAGAGACTACTGCTGAGATGACGATTACCAATAAAGCCAAAACAGCAAATAATGTAACCGGATGTGGTAATCGGTTACCGGTTTTCTCAATCATATCCAAAAACTTCTGGAAAAATCCTTTTTTCTGTTTATCCATGATAATCTCCTCTCATTTGAAAAATACTATTCAATCCATCATGAAAAGGTATAAATTTTTCAGATATTATCAAGTATATAGAAGAACGCTGTCGAGTGAAATGCTTTATTGAAATAATTAAATTGGAAGATAGTTGCGACTCTTGCGGGGAGTGTGAATAGTATAATAACAAAAGAAAAACCCACCAAACAGTAGGTGGGGAGACATGTACTAACCATATATTCTTATTTCACGAAACACAAGTTTCATGCTAATTGAAACGCTTCAGCCAGTAGATAGAATGACTGCTCTCTCGCTTGTATATCGGGAATCATATTTAAAATCATAATTTCATCGACCATCGCTTGTTCTGCAAGTGACTCGAGCTGTTTTTTGACTTGAGAAGGGGTGCCGATGACAAAGCGTCCTTCATTCTCTTTCGTGACGGATTCTTCTGCAGGTGAGAATGAATGCGAAATTGCCTCCTCCAATGACGGCGGTGGCAATTTATAATTTCCCGTTCCCCAACGTGCCCATTGTAACTGTGCAGGAAGTGCAAGTTGATGTGCTCGTTCTTCCGTCTCCGCACATACTACGATCAAAGCAAGGATCCCTTTTGGTTCACTTAAGAATGGCGATGGTTTGAACCGTTCGCGATACGTTTGCAACATAGGAATTGCTAATCTCGGGTTAATATGTGCTGCGAACGCAAAGCCGAGTCCATATTCAGCAGCAAACTGCATACCCCCGTCACTTGACCCGAGCATAAACAAATTAGGTATGGACTCTTCTGCTGTGGCACTGATTTTGCTGAACGGATGCTCGTCTGGGAAGTCATTCGTGAAAAAAGCCAGTAATTCTGCAAACTGTTCAGGGAAGTCATATGTGGTCACAGCTTCTCGTGACCGTCTTAATGCCAATGCAGTTATACCGTCAGTTCCGGGTGCACGCCCAATACCAAGATCGATGCGCCCTGGATGCAACGATTCCAACAATGAAAAGTTCTCAACGACTTTCAATGGACTATGGTTCGGTAGCATGATCCCGCCTGAACCCACACGAATTCGTTGCGTGTGAGCCGCGGCATGTGTTGCCAGCAAGTCAGGAGAAGAACTTACTTGAAACCTCGTATTGTGATGTTCCGCAAACCAATAGCGTGTATAACCGAGTCGATCTGCCAGTTGAACTATATTAGTAGAATGTTGCAATGTTTGGCTAGCTGTATCGTTATTATAAATCGTCGCTAAATCGAGAATAGATAATTGGATAGGTGGTTGTTTGCTCATAGCTTTTGACACAGTAATTCCTCCCTTTACATGTAATGGTATAGGAAGGAGTTACGGATGTTAAGAGAAATGACTGTCAAGAATCACGTTTTATTTGGGTCGTCTTTCTTTAAAACCGTGCTTGAAAATTTCTTGTACATTGTTGATGGTGACGTATGCATCTTCGTCTACTCGCTCCAAAATACGTCGCAACTGTACAATTTCTGTCTGGTTAATAATAATATATAAAATCGCTTGTTTCTCGAGTGTATAGCCGCCGCGGCCGTCAAGAATCGTCACGCCTCTACCCATTGTTGTGAGTAATTCATGTCGAATATCTTCTTGGTGTTTCGAAATAATCATCACGGCTTTTCGGTCATCTGCCCCGTCTACGATTCTATCAATTACTTTTGCACCCACATACACAGCAACGAGTGTAAACATGGCTTTTTCTTTACCAATAACAAAGGCTGACAATAAAATGACGGAAATATCAATGACCAGCATTGCCTTCCCGACACTCCAGCCAAGCCATTGCTGAAGCATTCGGGCAACCGTAGTCGCGCCGCCGGAAGTGCCGCCCACACGAAAGATCAGGCCGAGCCCCCCACCAACAAATAAACCGGCAAACAACGCAGCTAGTAATGTATCGCTGCCCAGCTGTTCTCCCCAATTCTTCGTTAACTCTAGGAAAATGGACGAGAATATAATGGTGACGACAGTATAGATAATCGTCCGCTTACTGAAGAACCTATACCCGATGGCAACGAGTGCTAAGTTGATCACGAAACTGACAAGTCCAGGTGACCATTCAAATAAATAGTATGTAATAATGGTAATCCCGATGACGCCGCCTTCAGATAGCATATTCGGAATCGCGAAGTAGTTGATCCCCATTGCGAATATGAATGACCCTAAGATTAATGCGGCATAATCAAGTAGTGTTCGTTGCATATAATCCCTTCTTTCCGAAAAGACAACATACTATAGTATGCCGCTTCTATGCTTTCCATGAAGTATCTACTGTAAATGCACTATACCTGTTGGTCGTTCTATCAAAACATATAAATCAACTAGTGATAGTTGATCCCTTCAGTTTTCAGTCCATGTCAATAAAAATCCCTTTTATAACAGGCACGTCTTCATCATCTTTCCCTTCATACGTACCGTATACGGATACATCAAAGTCTTCCAAAATATCGCTACGCTCCCCGAGTCGGATGTCTTTCACGTACACAATTTCACTTGAAGACTCATCTGTTTTGCTTTGCACAGTTAGCGTTCCTTCGTTAACAGCTGTCACGGTCCCTAGAAATTTCACTTTGGAATTGACGGGTACTTGATCATCAGCAAATGCAGCATACTCATGTTCTACTGTATCTGCTTTTAAACCCTCTTCTACTTCGTTACCTGCTTGTTCTACTGGTGCTGTCTCTTCTACTGGCTCCGTTGATTCAATCGATTCTTTCGGTTCGTCATTGTTACAAGCTGCTAATAGAGCAGCAGTTATCATTATTGCGAATAATTTTTTCATGTAAGATCGCCTCCAATAGTAATCATAAGGAACTTTTGCAAAAAAGAAAACCTTTGTCTTGGATTAGAGGCATAAAAAAGATTATGGGAATAGACTAGATGTAAAGGATCAACCCAATTAGAAAGGATGGAGGAGTGAACAAGCTATTTACGAAATCTACCGTCGCGTTGGCAATTTTAGTCATGATTTGGGGTATTAGTTGGCCGATTTACAAACTATCGATCGTGTATGCACCGCCACTGTTATTCTCGGGAATGCGTGCGTTGCTGGGCGGTTGTTTGATTGTATTGCTGATTATAAAACTGTATGACAGATTGCAATGGCGTCAGCATTGGCGGAAGTATTGTATTTCAGCTTTGTTCAACACCGTCCTATTTTTCGGATTGCATACGATTGGACTACACTACTTGCCAGGTGGGCTATTCTCCGTACTTGTATATTTCCAGCCGGTCCTTCTCGGATTATTTGCTTGGATGTGGTTAGGTGAAAATATGACTGCGATTAAAGTAATCGGTCTGTTGATTGGATTCATTGGAATTATTGTAGTGAGCGTTGAACACTTTACTACCCAGGTTTCCATACTCGGTGTGATATTGGGTGTGATGACGGCTTTCTTTTGGGCAATTGGTGTTGCCTATGTGAAGAAAGTAAGTGAGGAAATTGATGCGTATTGGATGGTAGCGATGCAATTTACTATAGGCGGTGTGGTGCTGCTGATACTCAGTGCCATTACAGAGAACTGGTCTGCGATAGAATGGCATCCAATGTATGTATTCGGACTGGGATTTGGTGCAACGATGGGCATTCCGGTTGCCTATATCATCTATTACTCGCTCATTCGTGCAGGAGAGGCAAGTAAGGTAGCTGTCTTTACCTTTTTAGTCCCTGTAATTTCCGTGTTTATTAGTACTGTATTTGTTGGCGAGCCGATGACGCATACGTTGTGGGTGGGCTTGTTGTTAGTTGTGGTCAGTATCTGTTTTGTTAATTATCGTAAGAAAGATCCTATTACACTGATGGATACAAATAATTAGGGGTGATGAAGAAGAGTTACTATCTCCATATCCCATCATCAGCAAATAATAATAAAGCTTACCTAATATATTTTACTGGTGCAGAGTCGACTCATATGAAGAGATACCTAGTTGATAGGAGCCTGCTGAATTCTTATCTGTTGTCTTTCGTCTTTTAAAATAGGAAGTATAGTACAATATGATAAAAAATGTGTCTCTATAACAGTTCTTAGAGGGAGATGGTTATCATTTCAACGGAAAAGGAAACTATAATCATAGATGAGATAATGCAACAAATTGTTTCAAAGGTATTTACATATGGAGAAAGATTACCCTCCGAAAACATTCTAGCGGAAAAATACAATGTACCCAGGATGACTGCAAGAAATGCATTAACCAAATTGGAAGAACGGGGTTTTATTTATTCTAAACAAGGCAAAGGGCGGTTTCTAAAAGAGCAGGCGATACAGATTCAGCTGTCTCTAACTGCAGGGACGAGCTTTACTGAAAAGATGAAGGCATTAGGATATGAGTTGGAAACGCGCACGATAGATTGTGAACAAATTCCTTACGATGAACATACGTATCACGTATTAGAAACGAAGAAATCAGACGCTATCTATAAAATTGGTAGATTGCGTTTGATTGACGGTGAGCCAATCGCTATTCATTATTCGTTTGTCAGTGCGAAGACCATTCCGAGCATCACAGAAGATTGCTTTGAAATTCAATCAATGTTTGCCTATTATAGGAAACTCGGATACGGCGAATTTGACAGCCGCAAATCTCTACTAAGCATCACATTTCCAACTGCTGGCGAGCAACAGTTGTTATCCTGCAAAAGTATGGTTCCGCTCATTATGGTTGAAAGCGACTGTGTAGACCGGAAAACTGGTAAGGTGCTTGAATATACTAAAGTGCTATATCGCAGTGATAAGTTCAAATATGATATTACGATGAATTCATAAACAAGCATGGGTCTCTCAACCTTGCTTGTTTTTTTTATGTCCAATTGTAAAGGGTGTTTACAATATACTAACCGTATCTTAAAACACACCAACTTGGCGACAAGTTACTATTAGTTTATAGAAAAGGAGGGAGCACATATGAAAAGAAGAAAAAGAACTGAAATTCTTATTCAAGATAATGGTCATCTTGCTAAAACATTTGCGGAGACTATCACGGCTGTATATGAGTGTCGTGAAATTACGGCACCTCAATATGGAATGACGATGATCAAAATGCGTGAAACAGCTAAGAATTCCTTATTCTATATGGGTGAAGTCCTAGTTACGGAAGCAAAAGTGGAGATTGCCAATCGCATCGGCATCGGCATTGTCACGGGGATGGAAGAAGAGCTCGCTAAGCATTTGGCCATCATCGATGCAGCGTATAAAGCCGATTTGGCGGAAACGTTTCTATGGGAACCCCAGTTGATCGCTGCTGAGGATGAAATCAGGAAAGCGAAAACAAGACGACAGGCAGAGTTAATCGGTACAAAAGTAAATTTTGAAACGATGGAAATATAATTACTTACTAGAAACAAAGTGGACAGGAGAGAGAATATGGCGATTGATCAAGTACATGATTTGCAATATGTCTATCGTAAATTACTGCATAGTATGTCGCGGCCGGGCACGATTTCATCCATTACTGAACCGGTGAACCGAATGGATTATTCTATTCCTTGCAGCGAAGCTTTACTTTTAACTGCAATGGCATTATTAGATGGAGAAGTCACTTTCCATATTGTATCTGATGAACACCAGGAGCTAATAGAAAAGATATCGGAATATACTTCTGCTAAATATGCATCCATTGATGAAGCGGATTTTGTCATAGTCCTTCGCGAAGATAAAGAGCAAGAAATACGACGCGCTTTAGAACAGTGTAAAGTCGGATCTCTTATTGATCCACAGCAATCTTCCACTTGGCTCATTGAAAGTTCTGTATTAGAAAATGATGGTGAAACCGTATTAAAAGGTCCGGGCATTCAATCAGAAGTGTCCTTACAAACAGGGTTTCCAGTGACGTTATGGCAAGCTAGAAATCAGCGGACGAACGAATTTCCGATGGGAATCGACTTAATTTTTATCGATCAAGCTTCACAAATTGCTTGCGTACCTAGAACAACAGCAGTTGCACATAAGGAGGTGGGATAAGTGGGGTATGTTCCTGTAAAAGGAGGTACTCAGGCGATAGATGCTTCTATCAAACGAGTAAAGTTCGAACGGCTCAAAGGGCAAGCGATTCTGGAAATTGAAACGATTTTGTCGACGATGAGAGCTTTGGTCGATCAAGTTATGTCGGAAAGTAGTTTATATTCTCCGCAATTGGCGGCATTGGCCATCAAGCAGGCGGAGGGAAGTATGGAAGAAGCAGTATTCCTTATGCGTGCTCACCGATCCACATTGCCAAGATTGTATTACAGCGAGTCAGTCGAGACAGATGCAATGTTTGTAGAAAGAAGAATTTCTGCGAGCTTTAAAGATATACCTGGGGGTCAATTACTGGGTGCCACGTATGACTACACACATCGTCTTCTAGATTTTAATTTAATCAATGAAAAAAAGGCGGATAATACGCATTGGCTGCAGAGCTATGCCGAAGAACTTCAAGAGGTGAAAGTGGAAGAAACGGTTGAACGCTATCCGAAAGTTGTAGAGTACCTTCGTAAAGAAGGGTTGTTTGAACAATATGAAATGGACAATACAGAACCTGAAGATATTACAAAACAAAACTTGGAGTTTCCGGCGAGCCGTAGTGCGAGATTACAAGTCCTGACCCGTGGACAAACAGGTGCATTGACTTCTTTGGCATATGCCTCGTTGCGCGGATATGGAGAAGTCCATCCGACTGTAGGTGAAGTGCGTGTAGGTTCGCTGCCAATTTACGTTAAGCATCCCAACGAAGAAGACGGTTCAGAGGACGAAGAGTTTTACATCGGAGATATTCAAGTAACGGAAGTAGAATCATTTGTGCCCGTCCATGTGAAAAATGAAAACAATGAAGAAGAACTGGAATTTGAGATTGGATATGGAATTTGTTATGGACAAAATGAAACCAAAACTATTGCCATGAGTATTCTCGATCAGTGCCTAGAACATCTAAATGATGAATTTCCAACACATGATGAAGAATTTGTACTGCTTCACATTGATTCAGTGGAATCTAGTGGGTTTATTTCCCACTTGAAGCTACCGCATTACGTGACATTCCAATCCAAATTAGACAGTATACGGCAAGTGAAGAAAGGGGTGCAGGTCAATGAAAGCTAACACGCATTTTGCTTTTTTCGATGAAGGTTCAAAAAAGGAAATACGTCGCGCTACTCTAAAAGCTGTAGCGATTCCAGGCTATCAAGTGCCATTTGCTTCTAGGGAAATGCCCATTGCACGAGGCTGGGGAACAGGTGGATTGCAGCTTACACTTTCCCTTATAGGACAAACAGATGTGCTAAAAGTGATTGACCAAGGCTCCGATGAATCTGTCAATGCAGTGAGTATAAAAAAGCTAGTCCAAGACACAACGGGCGTTCAACTGACAGAGTGTACAGAAGAAGCGGATATCATTCAATCAAGGCACCGGATTCCGGAATGTTCATTGACGAAAGAGCAGATTCTTGTGTTACAAGTTCCGATACCAGAGCCGTTGCGTGCCATTGAAGAAAGGGAATATATGACAAAGCGTATGCATGCAGAAGATGATTATAGTGGTGCTTGGCTAATGTTGTTCGAACAAATTATGAAGTTCGGAAAAACGGCGACAACTGCTGATCATCCCGTATCGGTTCACGATCGTTATGTAATGGCACCAAGCCCAATTCCTCGATTCGACAATCCGAAAATGGATCATTCTGAAGCCTTGATCCTTCTCGGAGCAGGTAGGGAAAAGAAAATCTATGCTGTACCGCCCTATACATCCGTCAAATCGTTAGCTTTTGAAGATTATCCATTTACTGTTGAATCATTTGAAGGAGCTCATTGTCATTTGTGTGGAGCAGAAGGCGTTTTTCTGGATGAACTCATAGATCACGAAAAGGGTGCAACGATTTATCAGTGCAACGATTCGGCTTATTGTATAGAACAATTAAACAAACAAGAGAAAGTCGAGGTGGAAAGCACGTATGCATGAAACACCGATTTTGCGGGTTGAGAATTTGTGTAAACAATATGGTACGGGTTGTCAAGAATGCCAAGATAAAGAGCGAAATAGTGTAGAGAAAAACTACTGTAAATCTTGCGGAACGGTCTTTGCCGTACGAGACGTCTCTTTAGATCTATATCGTGGAGAGATTTTAGGGATTGTCGGAGAAAGCGGAAGTGGCAAATCGACGATGATGCAGTGCTTGTATTTTGATACCGACATCACATCTGGAGCCGCATACATTAACCGACCGGGGAAAGAAAATGAAAATGTTTTTGAATTGTCTTCTCAGCAAAAGCGTATGATTCGAAATCATGATTACGGCATGGTGTATCAAAATCCAGTTCATGGACTGAAAATGAACTTTTCATCGATTGGCAACATAGCGGAAAAACTAATTGCGGCTGGAAATCGGAATGTGTCGGATATGGAGGCAACAGGGAAAAGATTGCTTACGAATGTTCATATTCCGTTGCATCGTATGAAAGAAGAACCCGAAAAGTTTTCGGGGGGGATGCAGCAGCGCGTGCAAATTGCTAAAGCGTTATCGAATAACCCACCTATTTTATTTTTGGATGAAGTAACGACTGGGCTAGATTTGTCGGTGCAAGCAAATGTACTAGATTTAATCAAAAGAATTCAAAGAGAACTACAAATCAGCATGATCGTGGTGTCACATGATTTGGCAGTGATTCGAATGCTGGCGGACCGCACTATTGTTATGTTAAACGGCGAAATAATTGAAGAAGGTTTGACGGATCAAGTATTGGAAGACCCACAACATGCGTATACACAACAATTAGTGTACTCATTACTATAGGAGGAACTGCTGACATGTATGTAATCCACAATGGGAATATCATAACAGAAAACGAAATTCTTGAAGGCTTTGCAGTTGTTGTAGAAGGGGAATTTATTCAAGATATTATCCCGCAGGAAGACGTAATGAGATTTCCTGAAGCTAACCGGATTGATGCCGGCGGCGGACTTATTTCTCCAGGGTTTATTGATATTCATTCTGATTATATTGAAACAATTGCATCGCCAAGACCTTCTTGCATGATGGATTTCGATATAAGTTTGCGAGAGGCTGAAAAAGTATTGATCAGTCACGGGATTACTACTATGTTTCACTCACTGTCCTTTTATGGGAAAGACGTCTTTACACAGAAAACGATGCATCATCCTAACAATATCCAGCGTATGATTGATGCCATCCATTCAACACATGGGAATTTACACTTGATTCGTCATCGTTTACATGCGCGATTTGAGATTGACAATATGGATGGCGTGGCGAGTCTTGTGCAGAATATAGAAGATGACAAAGTTCATTTGCTTTCTTTTATGGACCATACACCGGGACAAGGGCAGTATCGAAATTTAGAAGTGTATCGTGAAACATTGAAAGGATATCGGGATCTATCAGATTCAGACATCAATGTGCTGATCGCTGAAAGGCAAACTACAGAGTCTCTAACGACTGAAAACATGAAGGAAATTGCAGAGATTGCTACGGAAAAAGGCATTGCTATTGCATCTCACGATGATGATAATGTACAGAAGCTAGAATTAGTGAAAACCTTTGGTACGACCATTAGCGAATTTCCGATTACGTTGGAAGTTGCGAAGAGAGCGAAAGAACTTGGTTTGCATACAATTGCAGGAGCTCCCAATGTGTTACTCGGAGGTTCGCATTCGGGCAATTTATCTGCAACAGAAGCAATTGATCATGGCTGTATTGATATTTTATGCAGTGATTATTATCCTGCGGGTCTGTTGCATGCGGTCTTTGCATTACATGAAAAATATGGAAATGATCTGCACCAAATGTTCATGATGGTTACGTTGAATCCGGCGAAGGCAGTCCGAATAGATGACGAATTGGGATCGATTAAAATTGGAAAGAAAGCCGACCTACTAATCATTGAGAGAATGGATGACGGCTATCCTATGTTGACGACAACAATAGTAAACGGAATGCTGACCACAAAAACTAATTATCGCACAAACTAATGTAATCGGAGAGGAGCATCATCGTGATGTCTATACTGGAAATTGCCGGATTCGGAAAACGTTTCACTATTCATCATTTAGACAAAACCATGCCAGCTACAGAAAACATTCATTTTTCCTTAGAAGCGGGTGAGTTTATTGGCATTGTGGGAAAAAGCGGAAGTGGAAAATCAACGATCTTAAAAAGTATTTATCGTACGTATTTACCGGATGAAGGTAAGATCCTATACGACTCGCAGCGCTTTGGGCTTGTAGATTTATCTCAAGTGAGCGATCGACAAATGCTGTACTTGCGTAAATACGAAATTGGTTATGTATCTCAATTTTTAAATGTTATGCCTAGGACAACCTGCCGACAGCTAGTGACCAATGCGCTGTTGGAGATGGGGGAATCTGAAATAACAGCCAATGTTGAAACTGAAAAAACGTTAGCTCATTTCGAACTGGATCCTAAGCTATGGGACAGTTATCCAAATACCTTCTCGGGCGGCGAAAAACTACGCTTGAACATTGCCATGGCTACTGTAAAAAAACCTAGACTATTATTGCTTGATGAGCCGACTGCTAGTTTAGATCAGCAATCAAAAGTAAGAGTTCGTGAAATGATAGAAAAACTGAAGAACAATGGGACAACGCTCGTAGGGATTTTCCATGATATAGAGTTCATGGAAGGGTTATGTGACAAAGTATTCGACATGAAGGCGAAAAAAATCGTGCTGGACAATAAGGTGGGTGTTGGTTCTGAAAGCTGATCTACATGTTCATAGTCACTATTCAGATGGCTCGGATTCTATTTCTACTGTTTTTCAAAAGGCTGCACAGGCCGGCTTAACACATATCAGTTTTGTCGATCATGATACGGTAGCCGGCTGGGAAGAAATCCGAACTGTAAGTGAGGATTTCGGCATCATAGCACTACCTGGCGTTGAAATATCAGCATATGACTTCCAGCGGCAACGAAAAGTACATGTGCTTGGCTACAACTATGATCCCACTGCAATACATATCCAATCGATTTGCCAACCATTGCTAGAGAGAAGGCACGCTCACTCGCTTTGGCAAATAGAACAAATAGTAAGAGCCGGTTATGTGCTTGATGAGGACAGAGTCCTTGAATCTGCGAAACCTTCTGGAACGATTTACAAACAACATATTATGAAAGAGCTGACGGAAGATCCTTTTACTTCAGTTGCCTATCAACAATTGTACAAAGAGTTATTTAAAGGACAGGGCGTCGCTTCAGGAGATATAGAATACATCGATGTGTACGATGCGGTGGAAGCCATTAAAGCTGACGGCGGATTGGCTGTAGTTGCGCATCCTGGACAATTGGATTCATATGATTTGATCGTTGAATTGGTGGAAGCTGGACTTGACGGTATTGAACGCAATCACTTTGATCATACAGCCGAAGATAGTAGACGAGTTGAAGAACTAGCCGAACAGTATCATCTGTTGATGACAGGTGGCACAGACTATCACGGTGTATTTGGGAAAGAAATTGATATTGGCGATATTGTGAGTCCTTCCGATTTTTAATGGATGGATCAAAGTGGTGTAAAGAGTCTGTGAAGGTCCTGTAAATACTCACATTGCGTTATCTTTCTATGTTTCAATAAAGTTGATTAACTAGTTGAAGAGGAGTGAACTTGATGAAGAAATTGAATTCGGTCTTCGCAATACTTGCGTCAGCCACTTTACTACTGTCTGCGTGTTCAAGTGGCCAAGCGGGAGCGGAAAAAACAGAAGTGGATGACGTCATCAGTATTGTCTGGTATCCCAATGAATCAGGAAATGATATGAAAACTTCACGAGATGAAATTGGAAAAGCCATCGAGGAAACAACCGGAAAATCGGTAGAGCACAAGTTGACGACTGATTATGCAATCGCAATTGAAACTATGGTGAATGATAACGCGGATCTCGCCTACATGGGTGCGCAAGGGTATGTCCAAGCTAATAAAGGAAATGAAGCAAATAAGCCGTTAGTAGTTTCCACTGGCCCTTCTGGTACATTAGACGACGCCTTATATTATAGTTGGCTTGCAGTTGACGTAGAGGATCAAGAAACCTTTAAAGTAAACGGTGAATTCTCCTTAGATACAGTAGCGAAGAAAAGCATTTCATTTGTTTCAAATAGCTCCACTTCAGGATTTGTCATTCCTTCCTCCACGATAATCGATCATTTTGCTAACAACAAGAAATATGGAGAATTGAATGCCGAAGATCTAATGGAGGGTGGCCCTCTATTTTCACAAGTCTTATTCGGTAATTCCCATCAAGGTTCAGCAGTGAATGTATTGAATGGCAGTACAGACGTGGCGGCTTTTTGTGATACGTGTGTTGAATCCTATGTAGACATAGTAGAAGGCGAAGAGAATGAAGTGGGATCAGTATATAAAGTGAAAAAAGATGCAGCGGAACCATTTAATCGTGTAGCAGGCAAGGAATTCACTCTGATGGAAGTAACGCCTGTACTTAACGCTCCATTTGTTGCGAATACGAATGTTCTTGGTCAAGAAGACTTTGAAAAATTACAAACACTATTCACATCAGATGAGTTTGCCGATAACGAAGAAATTTTCGTACCAAAAGATTCTAATGCAGCAGGCTTATTCTTTAAAACGGAAGAAGAGCGTTTTGTGCCAGTTGAAGACGCTTGGTTTACCCCGGTCCGAAATCTTTTTAATGAATAGGTGAGTTCAATCAGAGCGTGCATAGTTTCGTACGCTTTGATTGTATATATATTCGAATAAAAGAGGAGCGAGAAGATATGTCTTTATTAACAGTACAACAACTTGGGAAATCATATAACAATCAAAATAAAGTCTTGCAAAATGTAAACTTTGAAGTGGATGCTGGTGAATTTATTTCGATCATTGGTCCTTCAGGCGCGGGAAAGTCTACCTTACTTCGATGCATCAATCGAATGGTTGATATTGATGAAGGTGCGGTAATCTTTGATGGAGCAGATGTAGGAACGTTGAACAAAAAGGAATTACGAAAGTTACGAACGGATATTGGTATGGTTTTTCAGCATTATAATTTGGTGCCAAGATTATCTGTCATTGAAAATGTTCTGCATGGTCGATTTGGTTACAAAACGACATTGCAGGGAGTTATGGGCAGATTTACTGAGGAAGAAAAAGAGCAAGCGTTTTTCTTATTGGAAAAACTGGGGATTGTTGAACATGCCTATAAGCGCTGTGATCAACTAAGTGGTGGACAGCAACAGCGAGTGGGAATTGCACGTGCGTTGATCCAAGAACCTAAAATTGTTTTATGCGATGAACCTATTGCTTCTCTTGATCCGAATGCCTCCAAAATCATCATGGATCATTTGAAGTCCATCACGATGGAACTTGGGATTACATGCATCGTGAATCTGCATCAAGTGGAGGTGGCACGTGATTATTCAGATCGTATTTTAGGGCTCAGGCAAGGTCAAGTGGTCTTTGATGATGTGAGTCATCGCTTGACTATGGAACGTACGGATGTCATTTATGGTACCAAGACAAAGCCCGTGCCAGTAGTAAGAGAACTAGCAACGGTATGAGGAGCTAACTATTGTGAATGAAAATAGAATGCGATACAAGAAAAACCAACAGATGATAGTAGTGGTCCTTCTTCTTGCGTTAGTAACGTATCTGTCATCCGTGCTCACCGACTTTAATATTTTACATGGACTCGCGACGTTACCTGAAGCTTTTATATGGATATTTTCCAACTTGGTAGTCACTGAGGAATCACTTGAACGTATGCCAACCATTCTAGACAAATTAGTTGAAACGATCCTCATGTCTATTGCGGCAACTACAACAGCTACTATTCTTTCACTTTTCTTGGGAGTGATGGGCTCAAAATCGGTGGGGACGAGCAAGTTACTTGGCATCTTGGCGAGGTTTATAGCATCGCTATCAAGAAATATTCCCGTGGTAGCCTGGGCATTAATTTTACTACTATCGTTCGGGCAGAACTCTTTAACAGGGTATCTCGCTTTATTCGTTGGTTCGGTCGGTTTTCTAACTCGGGCTTTCATTGAGGTCATTGACGAGTCCAGCCAAAGTGCGGTAGAAGCGTTACAAGCAACAGGTGCAACATATATCCAAATTATAATGAAAGCAGTCATTCCCGAGTGTTTACCGCAAATGATTAGTTGGATACTGTTTATGATTGAAACAAATATACGCAATGCTACGTTAGTAGGAATCTTGACAGGAACAGGGATCGGCTACACATTTGACTTGTATTATAAAACACTCAACTATCACGGGGTGGCGTTAGTTACTGTAAGTATCGTCGTAGCTGTCATCCTCATTGAACTACTTTCAAACCATGTACGGAAGGTGATTCTCTAATGCAAGCGACAACACATATGAAGCGACGGAGTGATGGTCGTATTAGCATAAAGTCGGGCAATGAAGTACAGCTAATCATGCAGTTAACCATCCTCATTCTAACCGTACTGACTGTCTTAGCTTTCCTGTTCTTTGACTATACAGGGCTCGACATTCAACGAGCTATAAAGGAAACAGCCTATAATTTACGGGTTATGTTTTTAGAACCTGCCCTCAGTCATTTCGGTTGGGGAGAAGCCTTCCATCAAGTGGGTATTACGCTTGGACTCGCCTTTTTATCTACAATTTTAGGAGCCGTTCTTTCGTTTTTTCTAGCGCTATCTGCAGCGACTAATTTGACCAATGAATGGATCACCAAAATAGTTCGCATCTTCTTGGCCTTTATCCGTGCAGTCCCAACGGTTTTATGGGTTTTGATCTTTGCTATTGCGGCTGGATTAGGGAGTGAAGCTGCAGTGCTAGGCATGCTGTTTCATTCTATTGCGTATTTAGTAAAAGCATTTTCTGAAGCGTTTGAGGAAGTGGACAAAGGAATTATCGAGGCGTTAAGGGCTACGGGCGCGGGTTGGTGGCACATTGTAGTACATGCCATACTTCCTTCGACATTTACATATCTTATGTCCTGGACTTTTCTGCGGTTTGAAATTAACTTTGCGGTAGCAGTTGCAATGGGAGCGGCAGCCGGAGCCGGGGGGATCGGTTTCGAGCTGTTTATGGCTTCGAGCTTCTACTTCGATTTGCGTGAAGTAGGAATGATTACATATATGATTCTAGTATTGGCGATCATACTGGAGGTCATATCCACTTTGCTGAAAAACCGCTATTTTCCTGCAAGTATAAAAAATTGAGTTTGCTGCTCCGTGTAAATGGAAGAGGAGTAGTAATTAAAATGATTTGTAAACTAAAGACCAACTCATGGGGAGTTGGTCTTTAGTTTATTTTTATTCCGTGATTATAGTTACTATCTAAATTGTTGATTCTATTGCTTTGCCTTTATAGCGCATCGATCGCTTCTTTAATCGGTGTAGAGCCACCAATTACTTGAAACTCTTTGCCAATTGTTGAGTCGTTTTCCAAACAAGCGAAAATGACTTCTGCGATATCATCTCGTGGTACTTCGTTTGGTTCGACAGTATTCGCGGCTTTTACTTTGCCTGTTCCTTTGTCGTTTGTTAAAGCACCTGGATGAATCATCGTATAGTCTAGATCAGTAGAACGTAACCATTCATCTGCGTAGTGTTTTGCTACAACGTACGGAGCAAATGATTCCGACGCTTCCTGGATTGCTTTGCGTGTCGTGTCGTACGAGCTAATCATGATGAAGCGTTTAACGTCAGCTCTCTCCGCTGCTTGTATAGTTTTGATCGCACCATCGAGGTCAATCAGCATAGTTTTATCTGGACCTGTTTTGGGGCCGGAGCCGGCTGTGAAGACGATAGCATCTACACCGTTTGCTGCTTTGACGATATCGTCTACTTCGCCTTCAAGATCTACAAGTACGGTTTCAGCCCCAATTTTCTTGAAATGTTCCGCTTGTTCTTGCTTACGGATCATTGCCTTCGCTTCAAGTGTGTCGCTATCTTGAATCAATGATACTAACTGTTTTCCGATCTGACCGTTTGCACCTACAACTAAAACTTTCATTTTATTTTCATCCTTTCGATATATAAATATAATAAATATACCTTCTTACTGTACCCGTCCTATTCATTTCCAAAACTGTACATTAGTTTTCAGGTTGCTATAATACGTGTACGATTACTAATTTTATTAGGAGCGAAATTATGAATGCAAAATTAATATGGCGCCATTTGTATCAATCGGAGTCGGCAAGAATGGTATTTATTGCAATTTTGACAGCTCTTACCGGTGAGCTGAAAGTGATGCCGTTTGACGGAGAAATGTTTCGTTTTGCGTTGGGCGGTATATTGTTCTTTTTACTGATTCTTATTTATCCACCGGTCTCCATTTTACGCACAGGATTTGTCACATCAATTACCGTGGTAGCATTTCGTGTAATGAAAGAGCTGTGGCTTGGCGCTGCTTTGCTTGAGAGTTTACAGATGCATGTACCGGTCTTTTTATTTTACTTTATCGTGGCGGTCGGCTGGCATTTTGTAGGTCTTGAAAAGTATAAGTCTTTACCGTTTCGACTGGGTGCATTGGCTTTCTTATTTGAAGTAATGAGCAACACGTCTGAGCATGCACTGCGTAATTGGTGGCAACATGGTTCTCTGCTCAACGGTAAAGAGTGGGGGATCCTAGTCGGGGTCGCGTTATTACGCAGTTTCTTTACGGTGGGGTTATATAGTTCGGTGGCATTATCAAAAGAGAAACAGCGTGTAGAGGAAATGCTTGAGGTAGGTTCAGAGCTATATGCGGAAGCGTTGTATTTGCAAAAATCTATGAACCACATAGAACAAATTACTGCGTCAAGTCATGACTTGTACCGCAAGCTCAAAAAAGAGAATCAACGGGAACTGAGCACCCAGGCGTTGCACATCGCACAGGAAATCCACGAAGTGAAAAAAGATTCCGAACGAATTTTAGCTGGGCTGTCAAAGTGGACAACACGGCAACAGATAGAGGCATTTTATCTATCTGATTTACTTGGCATGGTCGTCACTGCGAATGAAAAGTACAGTGAAATGATTGGTAAAGAATGTACAGTGGAAACAGTCATTGATGAGGACTTCCAAACAGGCCAGCATGTACCTTTGCTGGCCGTGTTGAACAATTTGACGGCGAATGCGGTAGAAGCCATTGAAGAAAAAGGTCATGTACTCATTACGGTCGAAAAAGATGGAGAGTGGGTGCGTTTTAGTGTATGTGATACAGGAAAAGGGATTCCTTTTGAACACGAAGACATAATATTTGAACCAGGATATACGACGAAATTTACGGATCAAGGAACAGCAGCAACAGGTATCGGGTTATCGCATGTCTGCGCAATTATCGATGCGATGCTAGGGACAATTGTTGTAGAGCGTCTGGATCAAGGGCTGAATGTGATAGTGGAAATCCCTATGGAATCCATTATGAAGGAGATAGAAGCATGAGATATTTTATTGTAGATGATGACAAAGCAAGCCGTGTGATGCTAAAAAATATTTTAGCAGACCAAGAAGGGATTGTGATTGGTGAGGCGGATAGTGGAGTGAAAGCTATTCCTCAAATACTATCCTTGGCACCAGATGTCGTATTGATCGATTTATTGATGCCTGAACTCGATGGGATCGAAACGATTCAACAGTTAAAATCGCAAGGCTACTGCGGACAATTCATTATGCTGAGCCAAGTAGTTAACAAAGAGATGGTTGGCGAAGCCTATCAAGTCGGTGTCGAGTTTTTCATACATAAGCCGATCAATCAAATAGAGGTACAGAGCATAGTACGTCGTACAGCGGAACAGTTACGTCTAAAAAGCTCGTTATTGACGATTCGAGAATCACTGGCACAATTCGGTTCTGTTGAACAGCCTAAAGTACACCAATCGGTGAAGGATATTGTTCTGAAGAAGCTACATGATATGGGGATATTTAGTGATAGTGCAAGTCGCGACATCGTAGCGATCATGGAAGTCTTGATTGAGCAACGAGCCGTTCAACTACCGCCTTTAAAGGGTTTGTATGAAGCCGCGCTAACGAAACTAGGTGTACAAGAACGAAATATTTCTAAAGAAAGCAAGGCGATGGAGCAAAGAATCCGTCGATCTATTCTAACGGCAATGGAACACTTGGCATCACTTGGCGCAGTGGATTATACCATCGATGAATTTGAATACTATGCACCGCGCTTCTTTGATTTCCAAGAAATTAGTATGAGAATGAAACAGATTCAGGAAGAACATTTCGATAGTAAGCCTATCAAAGTGAACAGTAAGAAGTTTCTACATGTGTTGTATATGGAGACAGTAGAAGAACGAAAATAGTTTTGTAGGATGCTGTAGAATTTTGTAGGCCCCCCGTAAGATATGATTAAGTTACTGAAAGAAAGCGTTTTCAGAGAACGTCTAAGGGGGATTATCGATGAAAAAGATATTTAAATTGTCTTTGGCTTACCAAATATTGATTGGATTGGTTTTAGGTATTGCAGTCGGTGCAATCTTCTATGGTAATCCTAATGTAGAGAGATACTTTCAGCCAATCGGCACGATGTTCATCAATATGATTAAAATGATTGTAGTGCCTATTATTATTTCGACGCTCGTAATCGGAGTAGCAGGTACAGGTGATATAAAGAAATTAGGAAAGCTTGGCGGTAAAACGCTTTTATATTTTGAAGTGGTAACAACGATTGCGATTATTGTGGGACTTATGTCTGCTAATATCTTCAAGCCGGGTGAAGGCATTGATATGTCTTCTCTAGAAAAAGGTGATATCTCGCAATATGTAGCAACAACAGAAGAAGTGCAAAATGGCGGCTTCATGGATGTGCTAGTCGGCATCGTACCAAGTAATATTGTAGACTCGATGGCGAATGGTGATATGTTGCCCATCATTTTCTTCTCTGTACTATTCGGTTTAGGTGTAGCCGCAATCGGTGAGCGCGGCAAACCGGTACTGGAAGTTTTCCAAGGAGTCGCAGATGCGATGTTCTGGGTAACGAATATGATTATGAAATTTGCACCGTTTGGTGTATTTGCGTTAATTGGTGTAACCGTGTCTAAATTTGGTTTGGAATCACTCATCCCGATGGGTAAATTAATGGTTCTTGTATATGCAACGATGATCTTCTTCATCATCGTCGTGTTAGGTGGAATCGCGAAGATGGTCGGCGTGAATATCTTCCACTTCATGAAAATCCTGAAAGACGAATTAATTTTAGCGTTTTCTACGTCCAGTTCGGAAACGGTGTTACCAAAAGTGATGGAGAAAATGGAGAAGTTCGGAAGTCCAAAAGACATCGTATCTTTCGTGGTACCGACTGGTTATTCATTTAACTTAGATGGATCTACACTGTACCAAGCATTGGCAGCCATGTTCATTGCGCAAATGTATGGAATTCAGTTGAGTATTACGGAACAAATCACACTGGTGTTAGTGCTGATGATTACGTCCAAGGGAATTGCAGGCGTACCTGGCGTTTCATTCGTCGTATTACTTGCGACACTTGGAACAGTAGGTATTCCGCTTGAAGGCTTGGCGTTCATCGCCGGTATCGACCGTTTGCTGGATATGGCCCGTACGGTAGTGAACGTAGTCGGAAACGCACTTGCAACGGTAGTTATGTCGAAGTGGGAAGGTCGCTTCGGTGAGGAAACAGTGAAGACTGAAAGCGAACCGCAATATGTCTTTGCAGAAGAGAAATTAGTTTAATCGAACGCTGTCCTCTTAATTGAGGACAGTTTTTTTATGGCGTTTATGAAGACAGACAGGCATAGTGACGACATTCAATTGTAGGAATGCTTGATTTGTTATATGATTAGCAGTATGGAATAACAAGAGTGCGGTTTTTACTAAGGAGGAAATGAAGTAATGAGCAATCAGCAAAATGATTTTACAAAGTGGTATATCGATACAATTCAGAAAGCAGATTTGATGGATTATACACCAGTGCGTGGATGTATCGCGTTTAAACCAGACGGCTACGAAATCTGGGAGCATATTCAGGATGAAATGAATCGTCGTTTTAAAGAAACAGGTCACCGTAATGCTTATTTCCCAATGCTAATTCCAGAGTCATTTTTCGAAAAAGAAAAAGATCATATCGAAGGATTTTCTCCAGAATTGCCATGGGTAACGGAGGCAGCAGGAGAGAAATTGGAAGAGCGTTTGGCGCTACGTCCGACGTCTGAAACGATGATAGGACATCTGTATGCTGACTGGATCAAGAGCTATCGCGATCTTCCGGTACTGATCAACCAGTGGGCAAACGTGTTCCGCTGGGAGAAAAAGACGCTACCATTCATTCGAACATCAGAATTCTTATGGCAAGAAGGACATACTGCACACGTAGACGAAGAAGAAGCACGCCATGAAACGATGCAGATGTTAGAAATCTACAAAGATGTTGTAGAAGATTTACTCGCAATTCCTGTATACGACGGTCAGAAAACACCTTCTGAGCGCTTTGCGGGTGCAGTGGATACATTCTCGATTGAAGCGATGATGAAAGACGGTAAAGCGGTACAAGCTGGAACTTCACATTATCTTGGGACAAAGTTTGCGGAAGCATTCGATATTAAATATTTAACTAAGGAAAATAAGCACCAGTTCGTGCATACAACATCTTGGGGAACGTCTACACGTTTAATCGGTTCCGTCATTATGGTGCATGGCGACGAGCAAGGTCTTGTATTGCCTCCGCGTGTTGCACCGACACAAGTCGTGCTAATCCCAGTAGGCCCTTGGAAGAAGAACCCGGCCATTATGGAAAAGTTGGATGAAATCTACGCTGAATTGAAATCTAAAGGCATTCGTGTCCGTTTAGATGATTCGGATCAGTCTCCAGGATTCAAGTTTAACGAGTATGAATTAAAAGGTGTTCCGGTACGTCTAGAACTTGGACCACGTGATCTTGACAACAATCAAGCATTGATGAAAGCGCGTGACGGCGGTGAGAAAGTAGCAGTCGAGTTGAATGAAGCCGTTGCTAGCATTGAACAAGAACTACAGACGATGCAAAAGCGTTTGCTTGAAAATGCTCGCACGTTCCGTGATGAAAATTCCCATACGAATATTGATACGTTAGATGAGTTAAAGAAGCATATTGAAGATAGCGCAACTAACGAAGTAACTCCAGGTTGGATCCTTGCGGGCTGGTGTGGCGATGACGCATGTGAAGAACATGTCAAAGACGAAACGAAGTTTACGACACGAAATATTCCATTCAACCCACCGACGGAGAAATCCACTTGTATTAACTGTGGAAATGAGTCGAAACATACAGTTTGGTTTGCGAGAGCGTACTAATAAAAAACAAAAGCTGTTCCACGAATTTTTCGTGGAACAGCTTTTTTAGTGATTGTAGGTTCAAATACTGTAGAGCATGAAGTGGTGTTGTATTGGGGATTGAGGCTCCAGTTTATTAATCAGTCGTCCAATTTCAAACCTTTCAACGCATCTGCAAATGGATTGTTAATAGGTTCATCATCATTATTCTTTTTCAAATATTTCTGTACATCACGCTTGTTGACTTTACCTTTTGAATTTTTCTCGCGACGTGCCTTAAATGTAGAGAGCTTTTCGCGATAACCACACTTACACGTAAAGATTTGTCCTTCACCTTCACCGCGTAGCTCCATCTTCTTCTTACACTGCGGACAACGTGCGTTTGTGACGCGGGAGACGTTTTTACGGTGACCACATTCACGATCCTGACAAACGAGCATCTTGCCATGTTTGCCGTTTACTTCAAGCATCGGCTTCCCGCAGTCTGGACATGTTTTTGTTGAAATATTATCATGTTTAAACTTTGCATCACTCGCTTTAATCTCTGACACAATTTCTTTCGTATAGCGCTTCATTTCATTAATGAACGCTTCTTTTTTTAACTGTCCTTTGGCGATTTTCTCTAATTTCAGTTCCCACTCAGCTGTTAGCAAAGGGGATTTCAATTCGTCTGGTACTAATTCGAGCAACTGTTTTCCTTTGTTCGTAACATGGATGTCTTTGCCGCGTTTTTCGATCAAGAAGGAGTTGAAGAGTTTGTCGATAATATCAGCACGTGTTGCGACGGTCCCGAGTCCGCCGGTGGACTTCAAAGTGTCTGCGAGTTTCTTATCCTGTAAACCCATATACTTCGTTGGGTTTTCCATAGCGGATAGTAGTGTCGCTTCATTGAAACGAGCTGGGGGCTTTGTTTGCCCAGATGTTTCTTTGATGAGTTTGATGTCGAGCCGATCACCTGCTACGAGCTTAGGTAATAATTGTTCTTTTGTGTCTTGTTCAGCTTCTTCTTCGTCAAATTGGTTGTTATATACTTCTTTCCAACCAGCAGTCAAAATGGTTTTACCACGTGCTGTGAATCTTTCATCTGCTATTCTTGCATGAACTGTTAATTGTTCGTATTCATGTGCTGGGAACAAAACAGCTAAGAATCGCTTGACGACTAGATCATAGATTTTCCGCTCGCGATCGGACAATTTATCAAGAAATACGATTTCTTCTGTCGGAATGATTGCGTGATGATCGGATACTTTGCTGTCGTCAACGAAAGATTTACTCGTTTTAATTGGTTTCTTCAATATTTTATTCGCAAGAGAGCGATATTCGCCTATACCGACTGTTTTCAAGCGCTCGGGGAGTGTGGCAACGAGATCATTTGAAAGGAAACGAGAGTCGGTGCGTGGATAGGTGAGTATTTTATGTTGTTCATATAACTTTTGCATAATGTTGAGTGTATCTTTTGCTGAGTAGCCAAACATTTTATTGGCATCACGTTGCAATTCAGTCAAATCGTAAAGGCCTGGTGAGAAAGTTTTTTTCGCTTTCTTCTCGACACTTTCAATGATCGCTGGTTTTCCATCGACTTTTTTGACGATTGCGGATAGTTTGTCTCGATCAAATGAACGTGTATCGCCGGTTTTGGCATCTTGCCAAGTCAGTTTCAGTTTAGTGTCAGACTGTGCTTCGACGCCATAAAATGTTTTGGGACGGAAGGTGTTAATTTCTTCTTCGCGTTGTGCAATGATTGCGACGACAGGCGTCTGCACGCGTCCGCAGTTAAGTTGTGCGTTAAATTTGGTTGTCAGTGCTCGCGTAGCATTAAGACCGATATACCAATCGGCTTCAGAACGTGCGACGGCTGCCTCGAATAAATTTTCATACGCTTTACCTGGCTTTAACTGGGCAAAACCATCTTTAATTGCTTTGTCCGTTACGGATGAAATCCACAGACGCTTGATCGGCTTCTTCACCTTTGCTTTTTCAATGATCCAACGAGCAACTAACTCGCCTTCACGTCCCGCATCAGTACCGATAATGATATCTGAAACGTCCGTACGAAGAAGTTGCGCTTTTACGGCATTGTATTGTCTGTTCGTTTGTTTGATGACCGTTAGTTTCAAATCCTCAGGCATCATCGGCAGATCATCCAATTTCCACGTCTTGAATTTCGTATCGTAATTTTCAGGATCAGCGAGCGTTACTAAGTGTCCGAGTGCCCACGTCACGATATATTTATCGCCTTCTAAATAGCCGTTACCTTTTTTATTGCAATTCAGCACACGGGCAATATCCCGCGCTACAGAAGGTTTCTCCGCCAGTACTACACTTTTTTTCATATAATGAACTCCTTTTTATATACATGTCGAAAAACTCCTCCAACAGATAAGGTTTCTGGCCTTATGCTATATGAAGGAGTTACTTACTAAAAAGTGTAAACTAGTCCGGAAGTTTCGTCAATTAAGGGAGACGTATACGTTTTGTGAGATCATTACTAGACATATAGGAGTTGTAAAGTGGAAAGTAAAAATGAATCCAGAATAGGGCTCGATATGCAGGATGGAGTGAAAATACAAGACTGAACACATAATCTTTTTGTATACTGTATATAACACTATAGAAACGAGGGATTTCCATGTCAGAATTAAAAGAACGTTTAATGGCCGATATAAAGACAGCGATGAAAGAAAAAGACACAATGAAAAAAGGTGTCATCAATTTATTGCGTGCAGGTCTACAGAATGAATCACTTGAATTAAAGCGTGAACTGACGAAAGAAGAAGAAATCAAAATCGTTCAGCGTGAACTCAAGCAAACAAAACAATCACTCGAAGAAGGTCAAAAAGCCAATCGCGAAGACATCGTGGAAGCGGAAAAAGCAAAAATTGCGATTGTGGAGTCCTATTTGCCGAAACAGATGAATGTGGAAGAAGTAAAAGAGCTAATTGCTTCATTAGGTATTTCAAAAGACGCCTCAATGGGTCAGACCATAGGCGTTGTAATGAAGGAAGTTGCTGGTCGTGCGGAAGGAAAGACGGTTTCGCAGGCAGTTAAAGAATATTTGCAGAATTGATCTACGAATAAAGAACTAGACGACAAGTAGTGTACTTGCCATCTAGTTCTTTTATTTTTCAAATGAAGCCCGTAATACATAGACCACGTCGTATTCTTTTAATTCGTCTAAATAACCTTCTTTTTGTTCATAGAAATCGGAAGATAATGCACTTGTCGGTGAACCTTCTGTTGTAGAAGTGTAGATAATACCTGCCAATAACATGTTGTCCGAAAGAAGTAAACCTTCTTGTGGATTGGTATTAAATAAAGTCGCCATGTCTTTCAAAGTTTTCAGTTCTTCTTGGTTACTAACACTTGCTGCACCCTTAGCGTCACTTACGCTTGCGGAGAATAATAGTTGTTCTTCGAGCGTTTGTGTAACTGTGAAAACGATGCTCCCTTTCGTTGACTCTCCAGGCATTGGAGTAGATAGTTCGCTGATAGGTTCTGCAACTTTCTTGCCTTCTTCATACTTTTCTACCCAAAGCGTTACCTTTTTATAGTTTTGATCAGCAGTATAATCAAAGACCAATGCAGTATTGGCAGCTGTTTCAAGTATTTGATTTTCACGATCTGTAAGTTCAGGTATCGTCAATTTATTTGTATCGGTTGCTGCACATGCAGTGAGAAATAATAGGCAGCTTAAAATCGTAATACTCATCCATTTTTTCATCGCATACGCCTCCTTCTCTATGTAGTTTATTATAGCATTTTACGTTACTGTCTGACATAATTCAGTATTTTTATAAGTTTTAATAGAAATGTTCATATTCGTATTGAATAAATAATGCTTAGATAAAAAGGTAGTAATTAGTCAAGCTGATGCAAAAGAATAAAAGTTATTGCTGAAGCTTACGTATCTAAGGAATTTTGCTGTTTCATGTATGTGATTTTTAAGAACAAGTTATGACTTTTCATAGTGAGTTAAATGAATTTATTAGGGATTTTATTATAAATAAAAATGATAAATAACATTTACTTTATGATTTAATCTTTACTATTTAATAAAACGTGATAAAGTTAATAGAGAACAGCCTGCTTGCTAGCTAATGAAAAGGTAGGTAAATGATAAAATGGAGTGGTAATTTTGGTAAAAAGTGCTATTATGGAAAAACAAAAACAACAAGAAGGAATTATGCAAATTCCCGAATGGTGGACTTGTCCAGAAGGGCATGAAGAATTACAAAAAGCTGCACATGCGTTAGGCGAGAAAGAACTGCTGCCGCGTGCACTTATTTCTGATCAACAGAGAAGTTACCCACGTGAAAGTTTACGTGAAGTTGCGAAGTCTGGTTATTCGGCTGTAACCATCCCGGTTGAAGCGGGTGGTCTGAAAGACGGATTCACAGCATTTGCAGTACTTTCCGAAAGCTTTGCACATTACTGCCCGTCTACGACGATGTGCTGGGTTATGCATATGACAACAGCGCATACGATCTATGAAGCAGGGACAGAAGAACAGCGTCAACGTTTACTGCCACGCTTGCGTGACGGACAAATTGGTGGTCTAGCATTTAGTGAACGAGCAACGGGAGGTCACTTCTGGAATATCGGTAGTAAAGCGATCCGAAATACGAATGGGTATTTATTGGACGCGGAAAAGTCATTCGTTACAAGTGGTGGAGAGGCAGACTTTTATTTAGTCGCCACAACGTCACCTGAAACAGATGACCCGGATAACTTGATGTTCTTATTGGTCGAAAATGATCAGCGAGGTGTTGAAGCATTCCCGTTCGATGCAATGGGACTACGTGGAAACGCAAGTGGGCCAATGAACTTTAAAAATGTGCAAGTAGCTCTTGAAAATCGTATCGGTGGCGAAGGTGGCATGGGCTATTTCAACGACAACACGATCGATCCTCTATTTTTACTAGGTTCAGCAGCTTGCTGGGTAGGTATTGCTCAAGGTGCTCTGAATATGGCGACAAATGGCGCTAAACGCAGAGTACACGCAGATACAGGATCATCTGTAACGGACTACCAAGTCATTCGTCATGAGTTAGCGAAGGCACAGATCAAAGTAGATAGCGCACGCAGTATGTTGTATCGCACAGCGGAAGCGATGGATCGTTGCACTAAAGAAGGTAAAGAATTGTCGGAGTGTTTGTATCCATTATGGCAGCTAAAGACACATGCGGCAGATATGGTAATTGATGTTACCAACTCGGCGTTGCAAGTATCTGGTGGCCGTGGTTATATGACAGGTCAGGTAGAAAAGTTTGTGCGCGACGGGCGTGCTGGTGCTATTATGGGACCAACAAATGAAGTCTTGCGTGAGTGGATCGGCCGTACAATGATTGAAGTTCCTTGGATGGATTAATTAAATCAAATCAAAACAGTCACCTGTAGAGTGTATCTACCGGTGATTGTTTTTTATATGGTATATCCTAGTGAGTGGGAGAGCGCTGTACAGTTTCGCTCATTAATTCGTATAAAGCGATCATCGTGTCCGTTCAATCGCTCTAAGATCGTGTCTGAGCGCTCTATCAGCGCATACAACCGCTCTACTTCGCTCCATAAGCGATCATTACTAGCCGTCTAACCGCTCAATGCATACAGTAGTCAGTCACGCCGTCTGCACTACTACTCCAATAAACCTTTTTCTTTCAAAAATGCCTCTGCCACTTTTTTCGCTTTGGCACCTTCTGCGTTCACTTGATAATTCATTTCACGCATTTCATCATCTGTCACGATTCCGGCAAGACTATTTAATGCTTCCTCAAGCTCTGGATACTTCTCCAGTGTTTCTTGACGAAGCAATGGCGCGCCTTGATATGGAGGGAATAGTTCTTTGTCGTCTTCGAGAACTGTCAATTCGTATTCGCGTAGCTCGCTATCTGTCGAATAAGCATCCATTAAATTGATTTCACCCGCTTCAATTGCCTGATAGCGTAGCTTCGGCTCCATCGTTTGGATAGAAGGGAACGTGATACCATAAAGCTTCTGAATGCCTAGGTATCCATCTTCACGGTCATTAAATTCGAGAGTGAAACCTGCCTTCACAGCTTTCTCGACTGCGGCCAGATCAGATATCGTTTTCAGTCCGTACTCTTCTTGGAACGCTTTGGAGACAGCGAGTGTGTACGTATTGTTGAAGGACATCGGTGTCAGGAACGCCATGTCAAATTGTTCGTCGAGTCCTTTTCGTGCTTGCTCATACACTTCGTCGCGGTCGTTACTAACAGCTTCATCCTTTAAGAACTCGGATATAGCGGTACCTGTAAACTCGGGATACAAATCGATACTTCCTGATTTCAGCGCGTTGAAGACGAATGAAGTTTTACCGAGTCCAGGTTTTAATTCGACGGAAAGGTCGGTTTGGTCTTCAATTAATGATTTATACATATTGATGAGGATCTCAGGTTCTGCCCCAAGCTTGGCTCCGATGACTATTTCATTTTTGGAGTTACCTCCTATGAATGGTGCAGCAATCATCAAAACAGCCGCAATCATGAATAGGGTAAATGCGGTAATAGCTTTCCTGAATGAAAGACCTTCGAATAGCTTTAACAAATAATCGAAGAATAATGCAAGTAACGCTGCAGGTATAGCACCTAGTACGATTAATGATGGATTATTACGATCAATCCCAAGTAAAATCAAATCACCTAGACCACCCGCGCCAATCAAAGCAGCTAATGTTGCAGTGCCGACGATCAGTACCATCGATGTGCGAATACCTGCCATAATAATCGGCATGGCAAGTGGTAATTCAACTTTCATCAGCCGCTTTCGTGTATTCATTCCCATTGCAGTGGCTGCTTCTCGCAGGGAAGGATCAACTTCTTTAATGCCTGTGTATGTATTGCGTAAAATGGGTAACAATGCATAGACTACTAGCGCAATAATAGCGGGTATTTTTCCAATACCGAATAAGGGAATTAATAGGCCGAGTAGTGCAAGAGAAGGAACCGTCTGCAGTACGGCACTGACTCCAATGACAGATTCCGCTATTTTCCGCCGATTTGTCAAATAGATACCTAGTGGGACTGCGATTAGCACTGCAATTAATAAGGAAATTAATGAAATCTGTATATGTTCGATCAGTGCTTCCAGTAATTGACCATGTCTGTTTTGGAAAACATCTAAAAAGTTATTCATTAGATGTTCCTCCTTTCAGCGACTGCTCTGCTAGAAATTGTAGAATACCTTTTCGGGTAACCATTCCAACGATTTGTTCATCTTGTTTAATCGCTACTTGATCTTCAGAAGCTAAGAATTGCAAGAGCGGTTCCCATTCGGTATCAATAGGGATGGCAAAAGCTAGTGACAGATCTGTCGGAATTTCTTCTATATGATCCGCAATAGAAAATGTGCGTGCTACAGCTGATGCGGTAAACTCGCGCACGAATGGTGAAGCAGGTTTCGTGAGGATCTCTTGTGGTGTTGCAATTTGCTCAATCTTACCCTGATTCATAATACAGACACGATCACCTAGTTTAAATGCTTCCTGTAAATCATGTGTGACAAATACAATCGTTTTTTGGATCCGATTTTGTAAGTCTAACAAATCATCTTGCAATTTTGAGCGACTGATTGGGTCTAGTGCACTGAATGGCTCATCCATTAATAGAATGTCTGGGTCTGCAGCGAGTGCGCGCACGACACCGATTCTTTGTTGCTGGCCACCTGATAATTCATGGGGTTTACGCTTGCGGTATACTTCGGGATCCAATCCGACCATTTCAAGTAATTCCGTTACGCGTGCGCGGATGTCTTTCTTTTTCCAACCGACCAGTTCGGGGACAACTGCAATATTTTCCTCAATCGTCATATGTGGAAACAGTGCGATTTGCTGCAATACATACCCGATTTGCCAACGAAGCTCATGGATCGGATAATCACTGATCCGCTTACGATCAAGCCAAATCGTTCCTTTTGTCAGTGGGATCAGTCGGTTAATCATCTTAAGCGTTGTCGTCTTCCCACAACCACTCGGTCCGACTACCACGAGAAACTCCCCTCGCTTAATTTCTAAACTTACTGAATCCACGGCTAAGCGAGACATATCATAACTCTTTGATACTTCGTCGAAACGAATCATAAAAAATCCCTCCCTCATAATTATAATTTTCACATAGTAATAGAAAAATAGGAAGTCATATACTTTTTAAATGTGATAAAAAGAAGTGCGATGTAATACGCTGTTCATTCTCCGTTCATCTTCGCAAGATACAATAGGGGTATAAAGAACACATACGGAGGCAATCGAAATGAAAATCGCATGGAAAGAAATGAAGAAAAACAAAACTAGATTCTTGATTCTCGGGTCTATTATATTCCTCGTCAGCTTTTTGACATTTATTATTTCGGGACTGGCAAATGGGTTATCACAGGATAATGCAGCGCTTATTAAAGATTTACCACAAGGGCAATTTTATTTAAATAAAGATGCAGACAAGACGTATAATCTTTCGAAAATAGATGAGGGGGTTCAACAACAAATTCTCATAGACAATCCTGAGGCCACAGCATTTTCTGTTCAGATGGGATTTGTCAATGATGCGGAAGATAAACAGCACAGTCTGGCATTCGTTACTTCTACCCATTCAGAGCTATTCACAAACGTCAAAGAAGGGGAGATTGTTCTCGATCGTTCTTTGCAAGAAGATGGGATCCAAGTGGGGGATGTCTTAACGAATAATCAATTTAGTGGAGAATTCATCGTGAAAGGATTTGTTGATCAACAAAAATATAGTCACGCACCCGTTGCTTTCATTGACATGACGAACTATCAAGAAATCTATCGGGTGATGGAGATGCAGACGATTTTCATCCCGGGTAAAGATGCACCGACACTTAGTGCGTTAGATTCTTTTTCAAATAAAGAATTCTTACATGCCATTCCGAGTTATAGTGCAGAGCAAATGTCATTGAATATGATCGTCTGGTTTTTAGTCATTATTAGCGGGATGTTGTTTGCTATATTCTTCTATATGATGAACGTTCAGAAAATAGGGCTGTACGGCATATTGAAAGCGATTGGTATGAAGACGATTTCGTTATTCAAGATGATTTGGTATCAGATGTTAGTCATTACTGCTCTTTCACTCGCGTTGTCCATTGCACTCAGCCAAGCATTTAGCTTGGTTGCGCCTGACGGCATGCCGTTCCACTTAACAATGGATACCGTATTGATGCTATCCGCAGTGTTTATGGTGGTTGGGTTTATCGGTGCTACTATTTCAGGATTCCAAGTGAAAAATATTGAACCGCTTCAAGCGATTCAACAAGGAGAGATGTAATATGGCTGCCTTTATTATTGATGAAGTGAAAAAAACATTTTCTAATGGAGAAATTGAAGAAGAGATATTAAAAGGTGTGAATTTATCTTTAAAAGAAGGAGAAATTACGGCATTAATTGGTCCTTCAGGATCTGGTAAATCGACGATTCTAACCATCGCGGCAGGATTACAACAAGCATCAACTGGTGAAATTATGTTTAAAGGGAAAGACATGACGAAGATGAGTCAGGAAGAAGTTCGCCATATTCGAGCGACTGACTTCGGATTTGTTTTTCAGTCTTCTCACTTAGTCCCTTTTTTGACGGTAGGGGAGCAGCTACAGTTGATGCTTGACGTATCAGAAACGAAAATGAGTAAAAAGGAACAGGCTAATGCAATAGATGAGATGTTGACGTTAGTTGAAATGGAGCACCGCAAAGAGGCGTATCCTTCTTCTTTATCAGGAGGAGAGCGTCAACGCGTGGCGATTGCCCGCGCAATTATCCATCGTCCGAAAATCTTGTTTGCGGATGAACCAACTGCAAGTCTTGATACAAAACGCTCAAAAAGTGTGATGGAATTATTGCAGGAGCTCACACGTACATTACATTTGACGACATTGATGGTGACGCATGACGAAGAGATGCTACCGTATGTGGATCGGATCATTACAATGCGTGATGGGTATATAGTGGAGTAAGTAGTTGTTTGACCTGAAAATAGCACAATCAACCGGGTCGAAGTATTAGCGAAGCCTGAAAAGAAATAAGTTGTCCCGCACGTCTGTCGCATAAAGTGGCAGGCGCTTTTTTCTGTGGTAAACTAGTGGCATAAAGAAGCGAAAAGGGGAGAATGACTATGAAATCACCATTTACATTTACGCATACAAAGCCAGCGAATACAGAAGAAAAACAGCCTGCACTATTTTTACTTCATGGAATGGGGAGTCATGAAGGAGACCTTCCACAACTAGTTCAAGAATTTAAAGAAACTCATCATATTTTCAGCTTGAGGGGTCCTGTCGTTCACGAGCCAGGCTATGCATTTTTCACGATTGAAGAGGAAGGGAAACCGGTTCGTGAAGTATTCGATAAAGTACTTGTCTACATCCAATCATTCATTCGCGAAGCGATTCAGGAATACAATCTTGATCCTGAACGTTTAACAGTCGTAGGGTTTAGCCAGGGAGCCGTACTTGCACAAGCTCTAGGTGTAACATTGATCCCTTCCCTTCATGGAGTGGTGGCGCTTAGCGGGTACGTACCTGATTTCGTCAAGAGTGAATACGCCATACAGTCCGTGGAAAATCAACACGTATTCATTTCGCATGGAGACTATGATTATGTAATACCATCCCAATCAGGAGTGGAAAACAAGGAGTATTTCGAATCGCTTGGTGCAGATGTCACATTCAAGACATATACTGACGGACATGGTGTAACGCCAGAGAATCAACAAGACTTGGTGACATTTATTCGGTCGCTATAAGGAGTTGGCCGGATGAAGATTAAACCACTTTGCTGATTTCTTCATCGATAGTTCCACAGGGACCTCATGCGACTGTCCCGATCAGTTCATTACGTAGAGAGGATTAATCGGAATATGAAACAAACGAGACTTCACTTGATTAGTGAAGTCTCGTTTGTTATGTTCATGTTATTGCTTACTCCACCCGTCTTAACCGCAATCTCCTCTTCTCTGCAAAACGTTGCAACATAGCGGGCCAAGTCATTCCGAACAACACAAGGAAAATGCCGAGAAACTGGAGTAACGTTAACCTTTCGCCAAGCAACAGCATCGAAGCGATAATCGCGACAGGTAACTCAACAGCACTTAAAATAGAAGACATGCCCGCGCCGACTTTCGGCACTCCGATTGAAAACAAGAAAATGGGCAGAACGATGCCGAACACGCCTAAAATGGCACCATACATCCACAACCCATCACCTAACATCCCGTTCCATAAAATTTCAGGAGACTGGAAAAATGTAATAACAATTGCGGCGTAAAATGACATTAAGAACAATCGCGTCACTACATCCATACCAGGCACTGGCTTCTGATTCGCTGTAACAAACGCCGCGAAACTAAACGCTGCAGCAAGTCCCCACGCCCAACCTTGCCATGGAATTCCACTCACATCGACATCGATCAATCCGGCAGCTAAAATCGTTCCGCCAAACAGAAATACAAGCGACACCACTTCAGATTGTTTAGGCAAACGCTTCGCCCCTATACATTCATAAAGCATGCCAATCCATGTAAATTGAAAAAGTAATACGACTGCCAATGAAGCGGGCATATATTCAATGGCTTTTCCATACACTGTTCCAGTAATCGCCGTGAATAATCCTGCGATTAAGACGGGGAAGCTTCCGCGGAGTGTCGGTATGCCACGTTTAACTAGGATAAAAATAATAAGTGCTAATAGAAATCCGGTATAATATTGGCTCGTCACTGCTTCCGAAGCGGTGAAGCCATCATGAATAGCCAATTTAATAATCGTTGATAAAATTCCGTAACATGCAGCTCCAAACACAACGAGCAACGGATACATCCACAGTTTCATCCGCATAACCTCCATTTCCATCGGATCATAGTATATCATGGAAATAATATTTCGGACTGCATAATAGTTTCTGCATTTCCCGGGAAATATCGACAGCTATTGCAAATAAACGGGGAAAAGCCGTACAGTGAAATTTTTACTGTACGGCTTTTATCGGTAAATCAGCGCGGTGCGCCATAGTCATTCGACGAGCTACCGCCACTGAAACGAGGGGAGTGGTTGATTTTTTCTTTCATAAGATCTTTGCGCTGGTCGGGTAAAGAAATGGAGTCGACTGTTTGCATATCTTCATGCAAATCGAACAAACTAACTGTGTTACTCTGTAAGTTCTCAGGATGTGTCTGGATCAAACGGTACGTATTTGGATGATATCTCGGGCTAGGATTTTCTGTTGGAGCCACGCCTTATCGCCTCCTATTATGCTTGACGCACCATTTTTAGAAGCATATGTGCCAAAGAGTGTTGTTCTTCTTTAGAACCTGAATCCCATAATTCCTGTAATAAATATTGTTCACGGTTTCGAGGTTCTTCATGACGTGACAAATAATCAGCAATGAATGTAGTTGTTTTCGCTAACTGTTCATCACTCAATCCAAGGTTTTCACCTTTTTCCACTTTATCGGCTAGATAGCCTTTAAAATGATTGAAGTTCTGCAAGATCTGATCTTTCTTCTCATTGCCCATATGTGAAACCTCAGACTCCAACTTACTTTTCATATCCACCGATTAACCACTCCTTTTCATTGTGATACAACTAGCTTGTGCAATAAGTGTAGAACTATGCAGCGGAAGAAATGTGCAAAGTGTTTTAATCATGTGTGAAAATGATCTTCAGTGGGTAGAAGTATAGCATAGTGAAAGGGAGGTGCAATAATGGCTGATAAACAATACGAGGGCACGTTTCATTCGGTAGACAATGTCCTTTATAAAATAACTGAGCTTGAAGCTAAGGGTTTTAAAAAACGTCATATGTCTGCAGTCTCTAATGTGCGGGATGATTTAAAAGTTTTGGAAAGTGATTCCAACATTGAAGTAATCGGTATTCAAGAGGGGTCTCTTTGGGATCACACACGTCGTCTGTTCAACAGTAAAGATGAAATGTTGACGATTTTCATTAAAATGGGTTTTACGAAACAAGAAGCCAAAACCTTCTACAATGATTTAAAAGAAGGGGGAGTCGCTTTGTTTGTTGATCAATTAACAGATGAAGAACGAGCGCAATCTGTGGATCCACATGATAGTGCCCAACAACAAACAGACAGTGGTGAAAACCTGGATGGGAGTTCGAATGAAGAAGTAGCTAACCCTATTCCCAATAGTCCGCGAATAGGTACAGATCAATTGTGAAAAAGGAGGATCTCCCATCGTAATGGAAGATCCTTCTTTTTCATAGCAATTAAAAACCAGCCTGCTGATTGAGCAGCAGACTGATGATCATACATATTATTTTTCAGGATGTGCTTCGTCATCACTGAAATGTTCTTTTGTTTCACCAATCTTCTCTTGTGTAGCGCCTTTTGCTTTGTCCCATTTACCTTCAGCTTGCATTTTAGCGTCATCAGTTAAATCGCCTACAGTATCTTTTACGCCACCTTTAATTTTGTTACCAATACCTTTTAATTTATCTTCTGCACCGTGATCTTTGTTACTCATACTATCTCCTCCATTTCGTTTGTTAGTATATAAATACCCCGTTTTAAAAAGAGAAAACATCCATACTATTATCTGAAAAAACTGAAACACTACAACGCAAACTCAAAAGGAAATGAAAAACCGGAAACCTTCTAAAGGCTCCGGTCTTTCGGGTGTATGCAAATGATTGGCATTACGGATTACTGTTCATTCCTGAAAGGTTGCTAATTTGCTCCATAAGTTTTTCCCGTGACTGCTTATTTCGCATAAGGTATAGTGCACCAAGTCCGACAGCTGTCATCGCCATTTTGTTCATTTGTCTAACACCTCCAAATGGTAGGATGGCTCTTTATACTGATACTATACAGAGGATTTTCATAAGAGCTTTATTATTTCCTGTTAAACTTTTAGTGTAGTGATATAATTTCATTATTCACATTTTGGGGATTGGAAGTGTCATCATGAATGTACAAACAAAATCAACGATTCGCGAGCTTCGGTTTTGGCGTATTGTGATCGGGCTAGGCATTGCTTCAGTGCTAATCTTTGCCGCGATGTATGCTCTACAGCCTTTGCTACCTATTTTAACAAAGCAATTTAATGTCTCCGTATCCACAGCCAGCTTAGCTATGTCTGTCAATACAGTAGGTCTAATTTTCGGATTGGTGATACTGGGGTTTTATTCAGACCGACTGGGCAGGTCCATTTTTGTAAAAGTCTCCGTATTACTAACGGCGCTTTTATTTATTCCTATGTTTTTGACACATTCTTTTACAGTCATCCTTGTGTTGCGATTTATACAGGGCTTTGCGATGGCTGGTGTATTAGCTGCCGCTCTCGCGTATATCAATGAAGAGATCAACGAGCGGGTGGTGAGCGTGGCGACTGCGCTATATATTTCATTTAACGGCACAGGTGGTATGCTGGGACGCTTTGTAACGGGCTATTTAGCGGAACGTTGGTCATGGGAGCTATCACTTCAACTTCTGACGATCATAGGTGTGGCTGTATTTATCTTCTTACTAGTCGTTTTGCCAAAATCCGTTCACTTCGTACCGAGTGCTGAGTCAATGAAGAAAGATCTGGAAGGTTTCGGTGTACATTTAAAGAATCCCGCTTTGCTAATTGTCTTTGGACTTGGCATCGTATTGCAGCTGAGCTTTACCGGTATGTGGACGTTTCTGCCTTTCCATTTGACGGCTTTACCATTTTCGATGACGCTGGATGAGGTTTCCTATATTTACTTCGCGTATGCATTCGGGATTATGGGTGCACCGTTGGCTGGCTCCATTGCGAGTAAAGTAGGAATGAATGCGGTTCGCTTTATGGGTGTTTTACTACTGGCAGTCGGCTGTCTTCTTACCATTTCCACCATATTACCGCTAATTATTACCGGTTATTGCGTGATCTGTCTCGGCTTTTTCTCTGCCCACTCCTTAACTGCAGCTTCTGTAAGTAAAGAGGCAACGCATCACAAAGGGAGTGCATCAAGCTTGTATCTCGTTTCGTATTATATGGGTATGGCGGCAGGAAGTACGCTAGTAGCACCGCTTTGGCAGTTCGCAGGGTGGACGGGTCTTGCTATATTTTCAGCGGTTGTGCCTGTAGTCTATGTTTTGTTAATCCGATTACGACGTAGCGCGTTGAGTAAAGCATAGTAAATGAAAAACCAGATGCTCGGAAAGAATCCCTGCACCTGGTTTGTTTTAGTCTTTAAATACTTCTGGTATAGTTTGGAAGTCGATGCCCCACAATAATGGAAGCAAGAAGTAAATACAAAGTGTTACGAGCACGACTCCGAGTATATTGAGCGCGAAGCCTGCTTTTGCCATATCAGGAATCCGTAGATAACCAGATCCGAAAACGACCGCATTCGGTGGAGTGGCAACTGGTAGCATGAACGCACAGGATGCTGCTACGCCCGCTGCAATCATTAATGCGTATGGATGGAAACCAAGTGCTAAGGCCAATGAAGCCATGATTGGATACATCATGGAAGCTGTTGCTGTATTGGATGTGATTTCAGTTAAGAAAATAACCAATGTCGCAACGATCAGAATAACGACGATAAGTGGAACGCCTTTCAAACCAATCAGCTGAGCACCGATCCATTCAGACAGACCACTGCTGACAAAGCCGGCTGCAATAGCTAATCCGCCACCGAATAGAAGTAAGATACCCCATGGCAACTTCACTGCCGTATTCCAATCCAGCAAGTGATCGCCTTTTTTATTGACAGACGGGATGATGAACAAAATCATAGCAAAAACAATCGCAATGACCCCGTCACTTAAGCCGTCAATAAATTTTGATAAGAAGAACGAGCGCGTAATCCATGAAAAAGCAGCTAGAGCAAAGACGATGAAGACTAAAACTTCTTCAATTGACGGGCGTCCAAGCAATTTCTTTTCTTTATCGATGACTTCACGTCCACCAGGTAATGTTTTGACTGGCGATTTATAGATTATCTTCACTAAATACCACCAAGTTAGTAAGATGAATACCCACGCGAAAGGTACACCGAATAACATCCATTTACCAAATGATAATTCGATGCCGTAAATTTTATTAATAGCTCCTGCAAGCAATGTGTTTGGAGGAGTACCAATCAAAGTCGCGACTCCGCCTAATGAAGCAGAGTAGGCAATACCAAGCATCAACGCTTTACCGAAACCAAAGTTTTCTTTAGATGTGTCGATCGATGTATCGTCTTTCAAAGCGATCGTTACTTGTGTGATAATTGCTAAACCGATTGGCACCATCATCATTGCTGTTGCGGTATTAGATATCCACATAGACAGAAATCCGGTAGCTACCATGAAACCTAGAACAATTTTGTCCATATTTGTCCCGATGGCGGAAATAATTGTGAGTGCAATTCGTCGATGTAAGTTCCATTTTTCAAGTGCGAGTGCAATCATAAATCCGCCCATAAATAAGAAAATGGTTTCATCTCCATAGGAAGATGCCGTGTCTTTCATTTCCAGTCCGCCTGTCATCGGAAACAGTACGAGTGGTAACAAGGAAGCGACTGGAATTGGAATAGCTTCCGTAATCCACCACACTGCAATCCATACAGTACTGGCTAAAATAGCGATACCGGATGCAGATAAATCAGCAGGTTTGAAGAACAATAAAATAAGGGAAAAGAGTAAAGGACCTAGTATTAATCCAATGAGCTGTGTAGCTGAATAACTGCGGGAGTCTCTGCCTCCTCCTTCGTGATTGACACCAATCTTTTTTCCACCCTGTCCGCCTTTTACCATTTCAGAAGAGTCAGGTGCAGTGAAAAAGCGAAAGACATCTTTCACTTGATCATGTAGCGACCAAAGACGATTCCAAGTCTGTTGTAACATTAAGATCCCTTCGTTTCTATGTTGTATTTCTTGAAGAGTTGCAATCTTCCAAGACAGAACCATTTTACCGACTAAATTCGACTAGGACAAGAGGAATTAAGACTTTTTCGCATAGTTAGACAATTATTGTTACAATACAGTGTAAAAATGAAGTTTTATTGTATAGCAAAAGGTGAAGAAGATTTTCGACATGGAGGATGCAACCGCGTATAATAAAGCTAACTATATAAATTAAACTAGAAAGGAAGTGAGCATTTGACGAAAAAGGTTTGGTTCCAGGTAGGTGTCGGTATATTATTGGCATTGTTAATCACGAAATTCTTTTTAGAAGTAAATTATATATTTAGACCGGTTGGAGTTATTTTACAAACGATTATCATGCCTTTAATCTTCGGAGGACTGCTTTATTACATAACGGTACCGATCCAGCAATACTTGGAAAAGAAGAATATGCCAAGATGGGGAAGTATTATAACGATTATGCTCATACTTGTAGCCGTTATTTGGATATTGGTCGCAATCATCGGACCGATGGTGACGAAACAAGTGAATAATTTGGTGGACAATGGGCCAGCTCTCACCCATCAACTCGAGCAACTGAAAGATAAAGCGATCAATCAAAAGGATAATCTACCAGAAGGATTGCAGGATTCCTTGAATTCAGCAGTCGATTCCGTCCAACAGTTTGCGGTAACATTTGGTAAATGGTTCGTGCAATTTGTACAAACATTCGTCCAAGCGGTAGCTTTATTGTTACTTGTACCGTTCTTCTTCTTCTTTATGTTGAAGGATCATGAAAAACTTGCTCCGAAAATTTATAATATTTTTTCTGGTAAGCGACGCATTTGGATCAAGAAGACGTTGGAAGATATTGACCAAGTTTTACGTTCTTATATTCAAGGACAGTTATTAATTAGTGCGATTTTAGCGGTAATTATTTTTATTGGTTACTCTATCATCGGACTTCAGTATGCTTTACTACTAGCCATTCTCGCATTATTCATGAATATCATTCCATTTATCGGACCGTGGATTGCGGTGGCTCCAGCTTTAATCATTGCCTATTTACAAGAACCTAAATTAGTAATTTGGGTCGGAGTCGTTACGCTAGTTGCGCAGCAAATCGATAGTAATTTAATTACGCCGAACGTTATGGGGAAATCACTCGATGTTCATCCACTTACAATCATTACCGTATTATTAGTGGCCGGAAGTCTTGCAGGATTCCTTGGGATTTTGGTTGCTGTGCCTGCTTATGCAGTTGGCAAAGTGATTGTGCAAAATATCTATGAAATGCGTAATGAAATAAGTGAAGCCGCCACGAAGAATGTATAGCGATAGAACTGATCTCCTAGTTTTGTAACTAGGAGGTTTTACGATGGATGAATAAAGCAAAACTACACATCCTAACGAAAACGAAAGGGTGTTAGTCAATGCTGACGGAATTTCCGGTTATTCACACCAATGTATGGGACGCCATGTGGGGTGTTCCAGTTGTTTTGTTCGTGGTATTAATCGTCAAATGGATTTTTAAATTGCCACCTAGTTGGCTTTCAACAGTAGCCACAGTAGTCGCGCTCGCGCTTTCCGTATTCATCAGTCATCCAAAGAATTGGTCTGCCGGAATTTTTATGGGTTTTTTTTATAGTGGTGCGGCAATGGGGATTATCTATTCGACTAAACAATCCTATTATGCGTATCGCAAACGTTAAAAACAGGCCTTCGCATAATGAGCGAAAGCCTGTTTTTCATAGTAATGGACAAAAACCGCAACGTATCAACCCAGGTACATCTTTAGAAAAACAACAAGTTTTGCGAACCGTCGTATTCAACAAAGCGGATGGTTCGGCGCCGTTTAAATAGCTTGCGAAACGAGAGTGATCAGCGATACCCGTCCATGTGGTATCGTTTTTTAGCGTCTCTAAATCCTCTCTTGCTTCCATCTCCGATCCTGGGTCGGATAATAATACATGATATTGCCAGAGCCAGAAACCGAAGATATTTTCCCATAAGGTAAGAGGAGATATGGATACCGCGCTACGCAATGAGGTAATCACTGCATGTGCATCATCCAGCACACGTTTAATATGTGCGTGTCTGTTTTCGTCATCAATCAGTTCCCAGTCTGCGCCATCTACAAATAGGCTAATCGTTTTATTACCGAACTCCTCCCGTGCACCGAACTGTAGATTTTCTGCCGATCCATTCCACATTTCGTCGTATGCGGCTAAATTATAGAGCTGCATGGCGAAAAACATACCCAGTCGACGTACGAAGAACGAGGTCGCGACAACTTCATTCGGACTTTGGCTGACCGTCTGGGCAACTTGGACGACACTCTGTACCTTTGAAGAATCCAGTACGTCCGCTAGCGTGAAGACGGGATGTGTGGGCTGTTCCAAGTACACACTGTAACTATTCAATTCTCTGATTTGGTCTGATGTAAGTGTAGTCATATCTTCAGTATAATCAAACTACTTTGCGGAAACAACCCGAACGTGATGCCTGCCCAACCAGTTTACTAGGCCTTTACATACAATAGGCAGTGAAGAGGTGGTGAAGAGTGGAGACTCATGAATTAGCTCGTAATGAATCATTTGAGGTGGAGCAAAGGGAATGGAAGTTGCGGCAACGCAAAGAACGCGGCAAGCAATTGCTGACGATTGTGTCGCCGGTATTCCTGTTGGTGCTATGGGAAGTGATGTCGAGAACGGGTATTTTAGATATTCGCTTTTTCCCGCCGCCTAGTACGATTGTGCAAACCTTTTATGACATGATTGTGAGCGGCGTGATGGCGAAACATGTTGGTGTCTCATTGTATCGGATTTTCATCGGATTTTTAGCAGGTGTTATTCCGGGTATTATCGTTGGTTTATTGATGGGGTTATACTCTCCAATCCGGCATTTCGTGCAACCGATCGTTATGGCGCTTATGCCGATTCCGACATTGGCATTATTGCCGATCATTATTATTTTATTCGGAATTGGAGATTTGTCGAAGGTCGTGACAATTGCAGGAAGTGTGTTTTTCCCAGTTGTCATCAATACGGCGGCGGGTGTATTAAATATCGATAAAATTTATTTGGATGTTGCCAATAATTATCAAACGAGCCAGTGGAACTTCTTCTTTAAAATCGCTCTTCCTGGTGCACTGCCTGTTATGCTCGAAGGAATCCAGATGGGGCAGGCAATTGCACTATTGACGATTGTGGCGGCAGAGATGATGGGAGCGACTTCTGGGATCGGTTATTTGATATGGACGTCCTATAAAGCCTTCTTATTACCCGAAATGTATGTGGGATTAATACTCATCTCCTTTTTTGGTTATTTATTCTCGCTTATACTGCGTGCGCTTCAAAATAAACTACTACCATGGAGGTGAAGGAAATGAAGGGGAAGCCAAAGATCACGGTGGATGGACTAATGAAAGCTTTTTACAAGAAACAGGGGAGTGTCATTGCGCTCGAAGATATATCCCTAACAGTGGATGAAGGGGAATTTGTTTGTCTTGTTGGACCGAGTGGATGCGGCAAAACGACACTGTTACGTATTTTGGCAGGACTTGAACAGCCGAGTGTCGGGAGTTTCACCATTGCGACAGAAACGAATGATCGTCCGTTGCAATCGATGGTATTCCAGGAACGTGGTGTCATTCCGTGGCTGACGGTACGCGAAAATGTGGCCTTCGGGTTGAAGATGCGTGACTTACCAAAAGCATTCATTAATGATCGAACGGACTATTACTTGAAGAAGACGGGATTGGAACGTTTCGCTTCTTTATACCCAAAGGAATTGTCTGGCGGAATGAAGCAACGGGTGAGTATTGCGAGGGCTTTTGCAAATGACCCGGAGATTTTATTGATGGATGAACCGTTTGGTGCACTTGATGAACAAAACCGCTTTATTTTGCAGGAAGAATTGCTGAGTATTTGGGCCGAAACGAAAAAGACGGTGTTGTTCATTACACATAGTATTGATGAAGCGTTATTGCTTAGTGATCGGATTTTATTGATGGGGGCTCAACCAGGGAAAATCATCGAAGAAATTATTATTGATAAACCGAGGCCGAGAAAGATGGAGGATGTCCGAAAAGATCCTGAAATGGCAGCAAAATTCATCGAGATCTGGCATCACTTACAAGAGGAAGTACAGAAATCTAGAGAATAAATGATAAAAGGAGAGATGATGTGGGGAAATGGATGAAGAAGGCAGGATTATTTAGCCTATTATCGGTCGTCTTGATGATGGGGGCATGTTCTCCAAAAGAAGTTGCGAAGCCTGTAACGAATGACGGCAAGCCGGCGTCAGGAGATTTGGCGCCACTTGAGAAACAAGCGAAGGTATTTATAGCAGAAGATGGGGCTGCTTCTGGAGCTGGTTTCTATATTGCGAAAGAAAAGGGCTATTTTGAAGACTACAATATCCGTGTAGACTTTGCGGACTTTGCAAACAGCGATGACATGTTGCCTGCACTAGCTGCCGGTGAAGTGGATATCGCGGGTGGCGTTTCTACTGCATCATTCTTTAACGCGATTGCGCAAGGAATTGACGTACGGATCATCGCGGATAAAGGTCATAATATGCCCGGCAAGTCTTATTTCAGTTTCGTCATCGGTAATCATATGGTCGATGAAATTAAGGAGTACAGCGACTTTAAAGGAAAGAAAATCGCAGTATCGTCTCGCAACTCGATCGATGGATATATCTATGAAGAGATGCTGAAGCATGCTGGCTTGACAGAAGAGGATGTAGAATATGTGCATATCGCGGACTTCGGCGCAATGCTTGGAGCGATTGATTCAGGTACGATTGATGCAGCATTGAATATTGAGCCGCTTATCGCGCAAGGTATCCATCAAGGTTTTCACGTGCGTTTTGGTGACGCTACCGATTATGCACCTGAATCGCAGATCGCTATGGTGTTGGCTTCACCGCAGTTCATGGCGAATAAAGAACTTTCGTTACGCTTTATGGCAGCCTATCTAAAAGGGGTACGTGACTATAATGACGCGTTCTTTAAAAATAAAGGTAAAGAAGAGATTATAGATATCATGGTGAAACACACGGCGCTAAAAGATCCTGAGTTATGGGAGAGAGTGTCTGTAACGGGGCTCGATCCGAACGGTAAGATGTTTATTGACGACATTAAGAAGCAGTATGAGATGTACAAAGCGAACGGCGCGATACGTGGTGAGATTGACTTCGATAAGTCTGTTGATCCGTCACTTGTCGAGCGTGCGATTAAAGAGATTGGAGTATACGAGGATTGATAGTTGGTGGAGCTGTCGGAGAAGTCATGATGTTTGTGACTTCTGGCGATGGCTTCATTTTTTGCTCTGGAAAGGCTGTTGGGGTAGGGATTGGCGTGTAGGAGGGGGCGCGTTCCTGAGGGCCTGCGGCGAGCCAACTGTTCGCTAGTGCAAAGATACGTTCCTCACACATCATTTTCACTGACGAAAGGCGGAATTCTCTATGAATTTGGCTATAATCTGACAAAAAACATGCTAAAATAATAGGACTGATTAGTGGAAGTATGGTGAGGGACATGAGGAAATACATAGGTGAGATTGGGTTGACGATCACCGCTATTATTTGGGGGAGCGGCTTTGTGATGAGCGCACTCGCCTTGGAGTATTACACGCCGTATCAAATATTGGCCGTACGTTTTACAATAGGGGCGCTATTACTTAGTGTCGTTTTCCATAAACGGCTGCTTCGGGTGGACAAGTCGGTACTATGGAAAGGTGCATTGCTAGGTGTATTGTTGTATGCAGCATTTGCTTTGCAAACGGTAGGCTTGCAGTTTACGACTCCTTCGAAAAATGCTTTTTTAACTGGTGTCAATGTAGTGATGGTCCCGTTTATCGCACTCATTTTATATAAGCGGAAGCTGGATACCTTTGAATTGTTTGGCGCGGTATTGGCATTGATTGGAGTGGCGGTTTTATCATTGCAGTGGTCCACCTCTATTAACATTGGCGATATGCTGACGCTCGGTTGTGCTGTGATGTTCGCGTTTCATATTTTCTACACGGCACGATTTGTCCGCACAGAAGATGCGATCTTGCTGACGTTATTGCAAATGGTTGCCGCCGCTGCGATCAGTTGGGTGACCGTTATTGGGATGGGCGAGATGTCATTCTCCATGGAACCAAAAGGTTTGAGTTCGGTGCTATACTTAGCTGTATTCTCTACGACTCTGGCATTCTTGATGCAGACAGTTGGACAAAAGCACTTGTCAGAAACGAAAGCGGCCATTATATTATCGACGGAATCAGTTTGGGGTATGATTTTCTCTGTAGCCCTTGCCTATGAACTGTTGACGTTCCGTATGTTCTTAGGTGCACTCATTATCTTCATTGCCATTTTATTATCCGAAGTTAGACCGCAACTGTTGAAAAAACGCATTTTGCCACAAGTACGAAAGCGTGAAATTTGAAAAAGGGTTGTCCAACGAGTCATTAACTGACCTGAGGACAACCCTTTTCTATACATTCTTTGCAGCTAATGAAGTTTGATAGCTATGCAATGACATGCCTCCGATAATGACCAGCACACCGACTAATGAAAGAGCGCTTGGTACTGGCAAGCTAAGCAATAGTATCTCTCCGAGCATGGCGAAAATTAATTCGACGGATTGCGTAGCTTCGACTGCTGCCAGTTTTCCTTGATCATGCTGCACCATATCCGTTGCCATGAAGAATAGTGAAGTGGCGATCACGCCTGAACTGACTGAGACAATTAATGATTGCACGACTTGGCTCATAGAGGGCAAGCCGACAGTTGCTGTTGCATACATCGCCAGCAGTAACCAAATCGGTATCGTCATCAGGGTCATCGCTAGTACACGCTGGAACATATCGAGCCGTCCCCCGACTAGATTCATCATTTTTCGATTGCCGAGTGGATAGGAGAACGCAGCTATGACAAGCGGCAAGGTACCAAGGAGAATCGTTTTCGTCGATACGCTCCCTGCATGTGGAATCTGGATCAGCACAACCCCGACTAAGATGACCAAAGAAATAACCAATGATGCAGCGGGAATACGGTGACGAATCGTGCGTATTTCGCCGTCTTCTGTTTTGGCTTGGAACGTGAAGAAGGGCGCTAGCAACACTCCAGCCACGATGGTCATCTGCCAGGTTCCTGCAACGAGCCACCCTGGACTATAACCAGCAGAAAACGTCAGAGGACCGTAAAACAGCACGAATGCTACGCAACTCCAGATGAAAAATGGCCAAGGTGCCGCAGTCATCTCCCGTTTGACGCTAGACAGGCCACCGCGCATGGCTACGATGATCACTAGGAACGGTACCATGAAGAAATAACGCAAGGATGCACTCCACATCCAGCTACCACCGTCCAGTTCCATCGACCGGTTCAGCACAAAAGTCACCGCGAAAAAGAGTGCAGACAATATGCCGATTCCAATTGCTTTCATGCGTTTAACCGCGTTGCTCTTGAAGTTTTAGCGCTTCAATAATGACTTGTGTAGCTTTCACCATATTGTCTGCTGAGATAAATTCGTACTTACCGTGGTAATTTTCACCGCCTGTGAAGATGTTTGGCGTTGGCATTCCCATGTAGGAAAGTTGTGAACCATCCGTACCACCACGAATCGGTGCAATTTTTGGTTCAATATCGAGACTACGATAAACCTCTTCCATTACGTCAACAATTTCCATGACAGGCGTAATCTTCTCGCCCATATTGAAGTACTGATCTGTAACCGTCAGTTCTACCGTATGTTCACCGTGCTTTTCTTTTAGATGTGCAGCAGTATCTTGTAAGAGTTGTTTGCGGGATTCAAAAGAGTTTTTGTCAAAGTCACGAATAATGTATTGATAAGTAGTTTTTTCTACGGAACCATTCGCTTCCATTAAATGAATGAAGCCTTCATAGTTCTCTGTTTCTTGTGGGATGTCATGTTCCGGCATAGCTTGATGGAACTCTGCCGCGATCAATAGAGAGTTGACCATTTTACCTTTTGCAGTTCCAGGATGCACATTCGTTCCGTGAAACGTTACTTCTGCGCCTGCCGCGTTGAAGCTCTCATACTGAAGTTCTCCAAGCGGACCGCCATCCATCGTGTAGGCGAAATCGGCACCGAATCGTTCTACATCAAACTTATGCGGGCCGCGTCCGATTTCTTCGTCAGGTGTGAAGCCGATACGTACTTTGCCGTGTTTGATTTCGGGGTGTTCAACTAAGTAATGCATAGCTGTCATAATTTCCGCGATCCCGGCTTTATCGTCAGCACCTAATAATGTCGTGCCATCCGTCGTGATCAACGTGTGGCCTACGTAGTTGTTGAGCTCAGGGAATGCTTGCACGCTCATGAGGGTAGTTTCATTCAATGAAATGTCTTTACCGTCATAGTCGTCGATGCGTTGCGGTTTGACGTTTGTCCCTGTATAGTCAGTCGCCGTGTCAACATGGGCTAGGAAACCGACTGTAGGCAGTTGTTTGTCGGTGTTAGCCGGTAATGTGCCGAATAGATAGCCGTTTTCATCAACTGAAATTTCTTCGAGACCGATGTCGGCCATTTCTTTTTCGAGCACACGCAGTAGGTCCCACTGTTTTGCAGTAGACGGTGTCGTGTCCGAAGAAGCATCGGATTGAGTATCAATTTTAGCGTAGCGGATAAGTCGTTCGATCAGTTCTTCTTTCATGTAGCAGGCTCCTCTCAAGATACGAATTAATGCTTTCATTTTAACAGAGCTGTATGAATATTTCGCTTAAAAAGAAAAAAAGAACCGAAATTTTCGGTTCTTGGAAATGGTGTAGGGTGAATTACTGTTAGGGTTGGGAATTGGCGCTACGGAGGGGACGCTTTCTAGAGGGCCCGCGGTGAGCCAACTGTTCGCTGCGCTCTCTTAGTTGTCTCACCTGATCGGGCTGATCCTCCCAGAGTCGCCCCTCCTACGCGCCAATCCCTAACAATCAGAGCGGGTGATACGTATTGAAGTCAATGAAATAAGTGTTGTAACTGGTTCTGTACTTTAACTTTAATAAGTTGAAACACAACAATAATTGAGACACTACCTACAATGAGCGATATAAGTACCTCCACTAGGTAAGTAGGATTGAAGCGGAAGTTGGGGGCGACTCCTGGGGAATCAGAGTGATCTTGAGACCCTGGACTGAACGAAGTGAGGGAAGCGGCTCAAGATTGCTCCCCCGGAAAGCGTCCCCCAACTGGAGCTTTAATCCTCACGCACTCACTAATTAGCTTACATTTTTAAAGCGTTTAATTTACGACCATCAATTAAATATGTTAATCGTAGTGATGATGATCGGCATCGAGACGACGTCTATGAGGAAGGCGCCTACGATAGGAACGATCAAGAAGGCCTTGCGTGACGGACCATAACGTCCTGTAACGGCTGCCATGTTCGCCATCGCGTTAGGTGTCGCACCTAAGCTGTGGCCTGCGAAACCAGCAATCATAACCGCTGCGTCGTAATCCTTACCGAGCAAGCGGAACAGGATGAAGATCGCAAACAATGCAACGAAGACTACTTGTACCAAGACAATCAGCAACAATGGAAGCGCCAAATCCGCAACTTCCCACAGCTTGATGCTCATTAACGCCATCGATAAGAAAATACCAAGTGATACGTCGCCAATCACGTTGATGCTCGTCATATGAACCGCATCTTCCTTCACGCGGTCCACAATGTTTCGTACAATCACTGCAACAAACATTGCGCCTACGTAACCAGGCATGACGAAACCAGTAGCGCTAGAGAACAGATCCCCAATCAACGTACCGCCTGCGATACAAAGTGTAATCAATAACGTTTGTATTAGGAAGTTATCGGTGTTGATTGGTTTTTCAAAGGATTCCACAGAATACGCTTCTCCATGTTCGACTTCCGTAGATTTTAAATTATATTTATTGACCAAGTATTTCACGATAGGACCGCCGATGAGACCGCCTGCTACGAGTCCGAAAGTAGCTGCCGCAATACCGATGGATAATGCAGAATCAATTCCAAGACTTTCTAACGTTTCCCCGTAAGCAGTAGCACCTCCATGCCCGCCTTCCATGGAGACAGCTCCAGCCATCATACCGATCAACGGATGCAGACCAAATATGTAGGACATGGAAACCCCTATAGCGTTTTGAGCCAGTGCTAAGAAACCACAAGCTGCCCAGTAGATCATCAATAGTTTTCCGCCCAGACGGATTAAGCGGAAACTAGCGCCAAGACCGACTGTTGTGAAAAACGTCAGCATAAATAAGTTTTGCAAAGAAGTGTCCAATGTAAAACTCAGTAAATTGAAGTACTTTAAAATAGTCGCTAAAATTGCGAACAGTAAACCGCCGACAACAGGGGCAGGGATACAGAATTTCTGGAGAAAGCCGACTTTACGGACTAACATCGTACCCAGTGTTAGGAGAGCTAACGCTAAAAATAGCGTAGTGATTTGATTTAGCTCAATTGTCATGTGTTTCGACCTCCCAGCAATGCAAAGATTGCTTCATTTGTAAGATAAGCCCCGAGCTTAACCGTTTGATTATGATGGTCAAGTGACGGATTGATTTCGGAAATGTCGAATGAAAGAGTTTTCTTATGCGATGCAACAGTTTGTATGAAAGAGCGTACAATCAACGGATCCAATCCGAAGGGAGACGGCGCACTGACACCTGGAGCAAACGCAGAGTTCAAGACATCCGAGCATAATGTTAACAAAATAGCGTCCTGTTTTTCAATGAATAACTGTATTTTTTGTAATGTATCGTCTAAAGGACTTGTCGTAATCTGTTGTTCTGTGACATATGTCACGCCTTTTGCATCGGCTTCCGCGAACAATGCGTCCGTATTGCCGAATTCTTGAATCCCCAGCACGAGGTAATCCACATTCGGATCAGCGTCAAGCATCTGCTTGAACATCGTGCCTGAAGAAGGTTGTTCATCGTAGCCACGCAAATCGAAATGAGCGTCAATATTTATGACACCAAGTTTCGCGTCAGGACCAAGAAAGTCTCGAACTCCTGTATAATGACCGTAAGCGGTTTCATGTCCACCGCCTAAAATGACAGGCTTCGTATGATACTGAAGGCTCTTTTGAACGACTGCACCTAATTCAGCTTGCGCTTGTTCTAGCTGATCGTCTTCACACACGACAGTCCCTATATCAACTAGCTGACAGTTAGCAGGCAAGCGCCAAGGTAGTTTCGCTAGTTCGTTACGTAATGCATTCGGTCCTTCTGCAGCACCGAGACGGCCGTTATTTCGACGTACACCTTCTTCGGAAGAAAATCCGATGAGAGTACAAGTTTTATTGGTAGCGCTTTCTTTTAATTCGGAAAATTGGATGATTTGATGCATTCGGAAGGAAGCTCTGTCGGTCTCGTGATCAGTACGACCTGTCCAGTATTTTTCATTTGATGGAACTAACAATATACTTCACCCTTTCCAACGTGATATTCTTACTATACTGGTTTGTACTTATTAATTCTAATACATGTTTTTCATATACTTATGCATTCGGGTTATAAATGGAGGTGAGATTAATGGAATTCAAGCAATTGCAGTATTTTGTCATGGTAGTGCAACAGTCGAGCTTTTCTGAAGCGGCTAAAAAACTTCATCTTTCACAGCCTTCACTCAGTAAAGCGATCAAGAACTTGGAGTCTGAAGTAGGATTTCAGTTACTTGAACGAACGACCAAACGTGTCCAATTAACGGAATCGGGTAGAGTGATTTATGAACGCGCATTGCAGATTCTCCATGAGGCAGATATTTTACAGCAAGAAATTAAAGAAGTGAAGTGGACAGGCAGTGGAAGTGTGCAGATCGGTATGATTGAATCGGTGAAAAATTGGCTTCCTTCTATATTATTAGCGCACCGTCAAGAGTTTCCATCGATGCATGTGAAGTTAATAGAGGTGTTAGGCCGCGGAGATGTTGAACGAGCGCTCCGTCAGTACGCTGTCCATGTTTGTTTAACCAATCAATTTATAGAAGCTTCGGATATCGTCACGATACCTTTATATCAAGAGCAGTTAGCGGTTATTATGCATCCCGAACATCGTCTGGCCAGCAAAGATTCAATTACGCTAGCCGACCTAGAAGAAGAGACGTTTATTGTCACGAGTGTTGGGCTGCAAACTAGACAAGATATTTTTGCTGCGTTTGCTGAAGAAGGAGTGCGCATGAATATATGTTACGAAGTTGAGCGCTTTGAAACGATTGTAGAGCTTGTACGAGAGAATATTGGAATTTCAATTATTCCGCAAAAATATTTTGCGCATCAATCCGATCCAACCCTCGTAATTAAAACGACAAATTCGAAGACGTTGACACGCACAGTGTATCTCACTTATTTGGAAAAACGTTATATGCCACCAGCTATTAAGGTGTTGATCGGTAGTATGCAAATGCAGCGTGACTCTTCTATGAACTGGAAAGAAGGGGGAGAACTAGATGAATAAGTTTTTATTCGGTATGTTAGTTGTCATCACGACTGCTTTAATGGGATCGTCATTTGCTATTGGGAAAATCGGGTTGGAATACTCTTCACCGTTGTTGCTAGTCGCATTGCGCTTCACTATTGCAGGAGCCATCATGGCGGTAGTTGTGAAGATTATGAAAAAGCCACACCCTAAAACATTTGGAGAGTGGAAGTGGCTTGTGCTGATCGGCTCATTGCAGACCGCTGCAGTGATGGGGTGTATTTTTATAGCGCTTCGCACGATTACGTCAGGTGAAACGTCGATTTTAACATTTACAAACCCATTGCTTGTTGTGGTCATCGGAACACTAGTACTGAAAATTCGTTACCGCTTGCAACAGTGGGTTGGTGTGATCTGTGGTTTGTTTGGGGTATTTATTACAATGGGCGGTCATTTGGATTGGAAAATTGGTACGGTGTTAGGGTTTTTATCGGCAGTAGCGTGGGCTTGCGCGACGTTGCTTGTCAAAGTACATGGCTATCGTTTTGATACATGGGTGATGACTGCTTATCAGATGTTATTTGGCGGATTGATCTTATTTTTAGCGAGTTATGTACTCGAGGAACCATTTTTCGTAGCGAATCCATTGTCATTGGCGATTTTGGGATGGCTTGCGATTGCCGCTTCCATTGTGCAGTTTTCTATTTGGTTTTATTTATTGCAAACAGGAAATCCCGAAAGAACGAGTGCATTTCTATTTTTGGCACCGTTCTTCGGGACATTGTCGGGATGGGTTCTGTTGGACGAAAAGTTATCTATGTCATTAATTTTAGGGGGCATGCTCATCAGTTTGGGAATATTCCTCGTGAACTGGCGCAGCAAACGAGAGTTGAATAAAGGACTAGTTGACTTGCCATAGACGACAATAGGCTTCGAGTTCACTGAGAAATGCTTGTACTTCGTTGGTGTTAGAATAGGTTCCTGTATAAAACGTACGTTGAATAGGTGTAACTTTATAATGGAGTACGGTGAGTTCACCTGTTGCTAGTTCATGTTTGCAACTATGGCGCGATAAAATGGCAATACCTAGTCCACTCAGAACGGCTTGTTTGATACTTTCCGGCGAGTCCATTATAGTGGGTTTTGCTTGTACTCCGTATTGTTGAAGAGCTTGATCAATCAACGAACGGCTAGGATCTTCCGTATCTGGCAAAATCCAATGCGTATTTTGCAAATCCAGAATCGACGAGCTTTTTTTATGTGCGAGCGGATGCGTAGCAGAAGCAAAGAGTAACAGTTCGTCTTGCATAAATGCTTTTGACAATGGTAAGTTGTCTAGTTCACTGCAACCGATATCGGCCTTTTTGCTTTTGAGTAAGCGCAAAATGTTAGAAGGTGAAGCAGTCGTCAGTTCCAGTCGCATGTCGGGGTATTTCGCATGTAGTCGAGTGAGAACGTCGGGTAGAACAGCTTGCGAAATAACCGGTGAAGCGGCAATGCGTAAAGTGCCTTTGAGTGCTGTGGTTTGTGTGAATTCTGCGTTTGTACGATTGGTCAACTTCATCATCTCCAATGCGTGTTTTTATAGTAAATATCCTACTAGTATGACTTGTTTTTGTGTGAAAAAATAGCCTTGCATTAATCTGCAAGGCATCGAACGTGCAATTATAGAACTGTGTAATTTTTGTGTGCAACGACAGTCATGTTGGAAGCTGCTCCAATGTTTTCTGCGTCTTCTTCAGAAATTTTCACAATGACGGAGTTTTCGAGAATCTTGTGTATGGTTCCGGAAACTTCATGTTCATTACGGTTGAAAGATATGACTTCGTCTACATACCGTGATGCTACAAAATCAGAAACTGGACGATCTTTTCGTGGGAATGCCAATCGAATCAACTCCTTCAGTAGTATGGAATCTAATTTGTCGTAATTTGTCATTAACGCTAGACGAAAAGTACGTACAATAGCTTACTAGAACTAGTATAACACATTTTGAGAAATTAATCATCATACTAGATTTGTGTCGAATGAGCAAGCTTTTCGAACAATCATTTATGGAAGCTGACTGGTACCATCCACAGAGATAGCATAGTACGGATAATAGGCAAATCAATTGGTTGACAATATACCTTGAGGGGTATATTGTAGAGTTAACAGTAAGGAGGTTGAGCGATATGGAATACGATGATAAAGTCAAAAATCGATTAAAGCGTCTAGAGGGTCAAATCAAAGGTGTCTTGCGTATGATGGAAGAAGGCAAGGACTGTAAAGAAGTGATCACGCAATTATCAGCCAGTCGTTCTGCTATTGATCGTACAATTGGTGTAATTGTGAGCTCGAATTTGATCGCCTGCATGGAAAATCTAGACGAAGTGGATGATCGTACGCAAGAATCTATTATTAACGAAGCGGTGGATCTTCTAGTAAAGAGTCGATGAGCAACATCACTTGACTCTTTTTTTTACAACATATAATATACCCCTATAGGTATTTGATTTAGTGATTTTACAATAAAGGAGAAGAGAATATGACGGAGCAAAAGAAAACGACGATCGTGTTATTTAGTGGTGATTATGATAAAGCAATGGCCGCTTATATTATCGCGAATGGTGCAGCGGCGTATGATCATGAAGTTACGATTTTTCATACGTTCTGGGGATTGAACGCGTTGCGAAAAGACGAACCTATTAAGAGTAATAAAAGCTTCATTGAGAAGGCGTTTGGGAAAATGATGCCGCGTGGAGCAGATAGAATGGGATTATCTCAAATGAACTTTGCAGGAATGGGTCCTAAGATGATCAAGCAAGTGATAAAGAAGCATAACGCGATGACATTACCACAACTGATCGATATGGCAGTAGAGCAAGATGTAAGATTGATCGCGTGTACGATGACAATGGATTTACTAGGGCTTGGTGAGGACGAACTTCTTAAGGAAGTCGAATATGGTGGTGTAGCGGCATACTTAGGAGAAGCGCAAGATGGTCAAGTAAACTTGTTTATTTAATTTTTTTATTAAAAAGGATACCCTAGGGTGTATAGGAGGAATACAATGATTCAGTCAGATAATGTGTTAGACGCAAAAGGTCTTGCTTGTCCGATGCCAATTGTGAAGACGAGAAAGATGATGAAAGACATGGAAGACGGCCAAGTGCTTGAAGTCCAGTCGACAGATTCAGGTACTACTGCAGATTTACAGGCGTGGACGGAAAGTGCTGGTCATCAATACGTTGGGAATGTGAAGGAAGCAGATGTATGGCGCCATTTCGTACGAAAAGCAGGCCAGGAAGATCAGTCGCAAAAAGAATATCCATTTACAGTCGACAATGATCACTTGATGGAACAGCTGCAACACCCTGACGCTGTGCTACTAGATGTTCGTGAAGAAGCTGAATATGCATTTGCTCACATACCTGGTGCCCTATCTATACCTCTTGGCCAGTTGAGTGAACGCATGGCGTCCTTGAGTAAAGACAGCAAGATCTTCGTAGTATGTCGAACGGGTAATCGCAGTGATATGGCATGCCGAAAACTAGTCGCAAATGGATTTGAACGTGTCACGAATGTAATTCCTGGCATGTCGGAATGGAATAGCGAGACGGAAAATACAGCAGGGGGTATGAATAAATGAGAATTATTCAATCAAGTGAAGTAGCGAAGCACGTTATGGCAAAAGAATCATTATTCATTTTGGATGTGCGAAATGAAGGCGCATTTGAAGATTGGAAAATTGAAGGGGAGCAAGTGCGCCATTTAAATGTACCGTATTTTGATTTATTGGATGGCATTGAAGATATTGAAGGCCGGTTGCCAAAGGATGAAGAGATCCTAGTTGTCTGTGCAAAAGAAGGCTCATCTATCATGGTGGCGAAAATCCTGGAAGAAGCAGGATTCTCTGTAGGTTACCTTTTAGGTGGGATGAAAGCGTGGAGCGAGTATCTTGAACCGGTGAAAATTGCCGATTTGAAATCGGGTGGCGAGCTCTATCAATTCGTCCGTCTTGGTAAAGGGTGTCTTTCGTATATGATCATGTCGGGTGGAGAAGCGGCAATCGTGGACGCAACACGTATGACGGATGTGTACGTGGATTTTGCTGCGAAACACGGCGTCAAGATCACAAACGTACTGGATACGCACTTGCACGCTGATCATATTTCGGGTGGTCGTCAGATCGCAGAAGCGACGGGTGCAACATATTGGTTGCCTCCGAAAGATGCAGAAGAGGCAGTATTTGAATATGCAGTGTTAGAAGGTGATACATGTATTCAGATAGGTGATACGAAAATTGATATTCAAGCACTTTATTCGCCAGGACACACCATTGGTTCGACTTCATTTATCGTCGATGACAGCTATTTGATGACAGGCGATATTCTGTTTATTGATTCGATTGGACGTCCAGATTTAGCGGGTTTAGCGGAGGATTGGGTAAGTGATTTACGTGAGTCTTTATATAGTCGCTACAAAAAAATATCGGAGGACTTAATCGTCTTGCCGGCTCACTTTATGGTGATAGATGAGTTGAATGAAGATGGTAGCGTGGCGGAGAAGCTTAGCGTATTGTATGAAACAAATCATGGCTTGAATATTCAAGATGAAAAAGAGTTTAGAGAATTAGTTACTGATAACTTGCCTCCGCAGCCAAACGCCTACCAGGAAATTCGCCAGATGAATATGGGGAAGATCCAGCCTGACGTAGAAACGCAACGCGAGATGGAGATTGGTCCAAATCGCTGTGCGGTACGGTAAATAGTTAGTTAAATGGATAATGAACACCAAAAACTAAATTAAAAGGAGAAGATATATATGAATACAACAACATTTTTAGACGCTAAAGGCTTGGCATGCCCAATGCCGATCGTACGTGCAAAGAAAGCCATGAAAGACTTGCAAGCAGGGGACATTCTTGAAATCCATACGACAGACAAAGGTTCAGTGTCCGATCTGACTGCATGGGCGGCTTCTGGTAATCATGAAATAAAAGATCAGCAACAAGAATCAGATGTCTTTAAATTCTGGATCCAAAAAGGATAAACTAAGGGTAGAGGGAATGGTTATCTCCCTCTTTCATCAGGAAGAAGGGAGAACATCATGACGATTCCATTTATTATTACGATCTTCCTCATTGGCTTCGTTGGCTCATTCCTTTCAGGTATGATGGGAATTGGCGGTGCAATTGTCAAATATCCAATGTTGTTATTTATTCCTGCGTTACTTGGCTTTGCTGCGTTTACACCACATGAAGTATCTGGAATTACTGCAGTTGAAGTGTTTTTTGCATCACTTTCAGGAGTATTCGCGTATAGAAAGAGTAACTTAATATTGAAACCACTTGTCCTCTATATGGGAATCAGTGTATTAGTCGGCAGTGTGATCGGCGGCGCTGGTTCTAGTATGCTAGCAGAAGCGACGGTTAACATCATCTATGGTATTTTAGCCGTTATGGCGGCAATTATGATGTTCATTCCTAAAAAGGGTCTCGACGATCAGCCGATTGATGAAATTACATTTAATCGCTTCATCGCTTCCAGTGCGGCCTTTATCGTCGGTTTGGCAGCTGGGATTGTCGGAGCTGGCGGTGCATTCATTATGGTGCCGATTATGCTCGTGATACTAAAGATACCGACACGCGTGACGATCGCTACGTCCCTTGCAATTACGCTATTGTCATCTGTGGGCTCGGCATCAGGCAAGCTCCTAACAGGTCAAGTACCTTATGGACCGGCGCTCGTCATGATTGTCGCAAGCATCATTGCAGCGCCGATCGGTGTAAAAGTCAGTCGTAAAGTAAACACCAAAGTATTACAAAGCATTCTAGCCATACTCATCATGGCCTCCGCCGTGAAAATCTGGTGGGACATATTCTAACCAAATAGGATCGTCAGCACATCGTTCACTAAACGTGTTGCTGGCGGTTTTTTGGTGAAGTCATAAGTGGAAACATCATGGAACTCACTTCGGCACTTACGATTGGTTGCCGTTTCGTAAATGAGGGAATCTTTACAGAACACAATCATTCGAGATCAACGAAACCTTCCTAGTCCAAGCTCTAGACGATAGAAATAACATCACTTTCTAAAGATTCTATCAATAAACCCTTGCAATAGACTAGGAATAGCCGTATACTATTTTTCAACGATGGAAAACGAATAGACACACTCTTATCAAGAGCGGCGGAGGGATTAGGCCCTGTGATGCCCGGCAACCGGCGAAAGCAAAGGTGCTACTTCCTACAAACTCTCGGCAGTTTGGAAGATAAGGGGGGAATGAGCGAAAGCAGAGCCCTCTTCTTATTATGGAAGATGGGCTTTTTCTATATAGTGAATCACACACCCACATGGTCCTTGTCTAGTCCCAAAGAAAAGATATTCGGGGCGTTTCGGTGTTCCATCAATACATGAAAAAGGGGAATGGATATGACGAATTTACAGCCAGAAACGATACTATTACACGGAGGGCAAAAACCGGATCCGGAAACAGGTTCACGGGCTTTACCGATTCATCGTACGACTTCTTATGTATTCAGAGACACAGAACACGCACAAAATCTATTTGGCTTGAAAGAAGCAGGCAATATCTACACACGAATTACCAACCCGACAGTAGCTGTCTTTGAAGAGCGTGTCGCACAGCTAGAAGGCGGAACGGCAGCAGTTGCATTGTCTTCGGGTATGGCGGCCATTGCATTCTCTATTCTCAATATTGCTGGGACAGGTGATGAAATCGTTGCAGCGAGCAATCTTTACGGTGGTACATACAATTTATTTGCTGTGACATTACCGCGCTATGGCATCACAGTGAAATTTGTTGACGCATCTGATCCAAAGAACTTTGAAGCAGCTATTACGGATAAAACGAAAGCATTGTTTGCAGAAACAATTGGTAACCCGAGCTTGCAAGTTCTGGACGTGGAAGCTATTGCAAATATTGCACATGAAAATGGAATTCCGTTGCTCGTAGACAATACATTCCCTTCTCCTTATGGGTCAAATCCAATCGAATACGGAGCGGATGTAGTCATTCACTCGGCGACGAAATGGATTGGCGGACACGGTACGACTATCGGTGGTGTGGCAGTGGATGCAGGGAAATTCGATTGGACACAAGGTAAGTTCCCGGGCTTTACAGAGCTGGATGAATCGTATCATGGTTTACGTTACGGAATCGACACGGCTGCTGCAGCTTTCGCAACGAAACTGCGCGTGCAATTGCTAAGAGACTTTGGCCCATGCCTGTCACCGGACAGTGCATTCAACTTGTTGCAAGGTTTAGAAACACTTCATTTACGTGTACCACGCCATAATGAAAACGCACAAAAAGTCGCGGCATTCCTGCAGGATCATCCAGCAGTTGAATGGGTAACCTATACGGGTCTAGAGAATCATCCAACAGCGGAATTGGCCAACAAACATTTAAAAAACGGGTATGGCTCAATTATCGTTTTCGGTATCAAAGGTGGACGCGATGCTGGAAGACAGGTGATTGACAATGTCGAAATTTGGTCTCACGTAGCGAACGTAGGAGATGCCAAGTCATTAATCATACATCCGGCATCTACTACTCATCAGCAGCTGTCTGTGGAAGACTTGAAAAATTCAGGCGTCAGCGAAGAGCTGATCCGCTTGTCAGTAGGGTTGGAGTCAGTAGACGATATGATCGCAGATTTGAAACAAGCAATCGAAAAAGCTGTCAACTAATACAAAAATGAACACTACGCATGTGCGCAGTGTTCATTTTTTATTTACGTTTGATTTTTCTTCGTTCTTCCTTTAAAGATTTGAAAAGCGAGGTGATCATCATAATCAGTATGATGGAGAATGGTAAGGCGGCTATGATGATGACGTTTTGAAGTGCATCCAAACCACCAACATATAATAGAATAATCGCGATGGCGGACTGAATAACGCCCCAGACGATTTTCAAGTTATTAGGTGGAGTCAATGAACCATATGACGACTGCATACCTAGTACGAATGTAGCCGAATCCGCTGATGTAATGAAGAATGAAGTAATCAGCAAAATTGCGACAACTGAAATGACGAATGACCAAGGTAATCCACTGAACATCTCAAAAATTGTCAGCTCTGTTGCAGTAGAGGCTAAATCGATAATACCTTGCTTTTGTGTTTCAATAGCTGTTGTACCAAACGCTGAGAACCAAATTGCACTCAATACAGTCGGTACAACGAGCACACCGATCATGAATTCGCGAATAGTTCTTCCTTTTGAAACGCGAGCAATGAACATACCAACAAATGGTGACCAAGCTATCCACCAAGACCAGTAGAATAGTGTCCAATCATTCAGCCATGAACGATTTTCAGGTGTAAGTGGTGCTGTGCGGAAACTCATACGAATGAGGTTTTCTAAATATCCACCAATAGAATCAGTGAACATATTGAAAATCAGCAATGTTGGACCGAGTGCAATGATAAAGACCAACAAAGTAAGAGCTAATACCATATTGGTATTGGATAAAATACGAATCCCTTTTCCAAGGCCACTCCAAGCGGATAGTAAGAATAATACAGTCACGATCGCAATGATAATAAACTGAGACCAGAAACCGATTGGAACACCGAATAAGTAATTCAATCCAGCATTAATCTGGACCGCTCCAAATCCGAGTGACGTGGCGACACCGAAAACAGTAGCGAAAACTGCAAAGACGTCAATTACGGTTCCGAGCTTGCCATCTACGCGATCACCGAAAATCGGGCGAAGTGTGGAGGAGATTAAACCAGGCTGGTTTTTGCGGAACTGGAAGTATGCCAGGGCTAAAGCTGTCATACCATATATAGCCCAAGCGTGGAAGCCCCAATGGAAAAATGTTGAACGCATCGCTTCTTTATACGCTTCTTTTGTTTCAACAGGTGCAGTAGCTGAACTTACCGCATAATGCGAAAGAGGTTCTGCAGCGCCATAGAACACAAGTCCAATTCCCATACCTGCAGAAAATAGCATGGCGAGCCAAGAAAACATGGAAAACTGTGGCCTGTCACTATCTTTCCCCAATCGAATCCTGCCGAGCGGACTGAATATCAAATAGACTGAAATAAAGAATAGCATAGAAACTGTCAGTAAGTAATACCAGCCGAATGAATCTGAAATGAGATTCCTTATATTGAGCGTGATCGCCTCAAAGTGTTCAGGAGCGATTACACCATACCCGACTGCCAATACGACAGCTACTAATGTAATATAAAATGTTGATGAAACTTTTCTCATAGGTCCTCCTTATTTAAATGTAGTTTGTGAAATGAACTAAGTAAATAATCGAAATCGTAGAATAAAATTGCACACATACACTTTAAAATACCCTTTTAATCATTCGTGTAAACGCTTGGTACATGACAATTTGTTGACAATGTCATCAGAAGTGAAAATAAAAAAGACGAGAAAATTCCTTCTCGTCCAATATGTAAGTTGGTTTCGTAGTGCAATTCATCTACTCGCATAGAATGCTCAGCCCGTACTTGTGACAGTATACATGAAACTTAGGGGTAATTTCCAGCCAGAGGAACGATTTCCTTTCATACAACAAGAACTGTGGCCATGTTATACTATAGAAACAAATGAAATGAGGAGGGAATTTTTCATGCAATATTCACAACCTAAGATGCTTCAGCTCGTAAAGCATAGCCCAGAGCTAAACAGACGATTGAAAGAGATTATGAAAGAGCACGAGCTAGAGAAAAGCTTTGCATTGAAAGCACTTTACCATGCAGAAGTGAAAGACGGCGGAGTCTATCAGCGGGATTATCAAGAGCTGTAAGCATCCATTCGTGTATATAGCGCACGATGTACTGGATGGTTGACGGAAAAATCGTAGCGGATGGGACGCCGGATGAATTATTCAAAGGCACTTATTTCTACATGACGTTGGTCAAACGTCCTCTTTCGTTCTAGAGCTAGTTGGATGAAAATCTTACAGCGCATTCAGCGGAAGTGTGGATTGCTATATGAACGGCCGAGATAACTTCTATATATACACACAAAAAGAGTAGCCAAAATTGGCTGCTCTTTTTATGTGTGATGAATGAAAAACGAATGATTGTGTTCGACGTCGGTGCCTTTTCCGCCGAAAATTACGAAGGATTAAACGGTTGATTACCTTCAGTTTGCTTGTTCTTCTTCGAATTGGCATTCTTTTTCTTCGCCGCATCGTTCTGTCCAATCACGTCAAAATCGTCAGGACTTAAATCATATCCAAAACCGTATTCCTCGCGCATGTTCTCAGTATTCTTGTTGTTCTTGTTCTTCTTGTTCTTCTCATTGTTAGGCATATTCGCCACCTCCATGACAAGAGTGTGGCATTCTGATTGAAGATTATACATCAGTTATGAGCGGTTGTGACGGTTTATAGAGCGGTTGATGTGTTCTATGAGCGCTTGTGTGGCACGATAGAGCGGTTGTCGAAGTTCTATGAGCACTTGTGGATTTTTAAGAGCGGTTGAAGCAGTTTAATGAGCGCAAATGAGTTCATTCGAAAACATCTTAAGAATTTCTTCATATTTATCCTCAGTCTTTGTTAAGAGTGGGGTGATAGAATGAAGTTAATAGTGAGACGGGGTGACGTACATGGCAGAGTTTACAGTGCTTGTGGCGGATGACGATAAGGAAATTCGCGAGGGAATTGAAATTTATTTGAAAAATGAAGGGTATCGTGTACTGAAAGCGAAAGATGGTCAAGAAGCGCTAGAGCTACTGGCGTTGAATGAAATCCATTTATTGATTTTAGATATTATGATGCCGAATATGGATGGGATCACCGCAACATTCAAAATACGGGAAATGCAAAACATTCCCATTATCATGTTGAGTGCGAAAGTGGAAGACTCGGATAAAATTCATGGTTTGTCGGTAGGTGCAGACGACTATGTTACGAAGCCATTCCATCCGCTGGAGTTGATGGCTCGAGTGAAGTCGCAACTCCGTCGGTACGTGCAGCTCGGAACATATGAAGGCCAAAAAGTCATTGAAGTCAATGGCCTAGTTTTGAATGAAGAAGAGAAGGAGCTGACAGTGGATGGGACACCGGTTCGGTTAACGCCAATTGAATTCAAAATTACGGAGCTACTGATGAAACATCCGGGACGTGTATTTTCAATTAATGAAATATATGAACGCGTGTGGAATGAACAGGCATATAACGCAGAAAATATCGTAGCAGTGCATATACGAAAAATACGAGAGAAAATTGAAGCGGATCCGAAAAATCCGCGGTATGTGAAGGTGGTGTGGGGCGTTGGCTATAAAATCGAAAAATAGAAACGGCTTGGTTGGGTCACTTATAGCTATTACGCTAGCGCTGGGAAGTCTGGTATATTGCGCCTCATTTACGGTCGACCTGTTCGTTGAGGGTTGGGAAAGATTAAGTATGGCCACCGATTACTTTAGACGAATTATACAAGGGGGAGCCGTGTGATGAATAAAAATATAAAACTGGCCATCTGGTCCGCGCTAGTAACACTGGTATTGATCGCATTGCCGTCTGTGATTCATTACGCACCGCAACTTGTTGGTAAGTCATTTACCGACCAAGAAGATTTTACCTACAGAATGGAACAAGTATATGATAATCTGTCGGCTACCGTACTGAATCCAGTCGACTTGAAAAAAGCGGAGAAGGAATTAACGGTATCTCGAGATGAAATTGAAGAATACCGACAGCGATACGGTACGCTTTCTGAACAGCTCGATAATATTCAGCAACAATATGCAGAACGAATAGCGGAAGCGAAAAGCGAGAAAAATGAAACGGTATTATTGGCTCTAGTCAAGGAGCGAAATACGAAACTAGAAGATATTCAAAAGAACTTTGAAAGCGATCAGTATGTGGAAAATAAAATCCGTTCGGAAAAGGCAAAAGCTTTAGCGCGTCAGATTAAAGAAACTGAAAATAATCGGCAAACGAATATTCCCATTGCCTATGATCTCGTGAATGTTGAAACGGGTGAACGATTTACTCGAGGAGATGTTGAGGTTACGTCACTTTTCCAACAACAATTTACGGATGCGACAGGATATTTTAAGGCGAACTCGGCTGTGTATGACAATGGATACTCTGACTATTCCATGGAACAACAATCGATGTTCACAGATGACGATGTGGAAGGCATTAGCAACCCTCCTCAATATTTTGAAGGAACCATTATCATTCCATCGGATGCGACGGTGTTAAATGATATGGCCAAGGAAAACGATCAATTCATCCGTGGAAAGTATCTGTTATACGCTTTCTGGGTTCTCGGTTTTCTTGCCCTTGTGGCGTTGTTTACAGTGGTGAAGTTCCAGAAAGAATGGGTGCTTCAGTCAAGGTTGGCTGCTGCGTATTCACGCTGGAAACTAGATGTGAAAGTAGTTCTTTTGCTACTGACTGCTTTTATACTGACACTATACATCGAATCAGCGATCTTCAACATTTTCAATCAGTTTAGATACGTCAGCTTGGGGACGATCAGTAATATAGCCGTCAGTTTCTTGTTGATCGGTGTACTGTTTACCGCGCTGTTGGCGTTTCAGGCTGTTCATTTATTTAGGCTATATCGCGAACCTGGGCAATTGATGGAAGATTGGCGTGAAAGTTTTACTATGCAATTTGCCAAAGATGTTAGGGACACGTTCAGTAATCGTACGATCGGTGTACAGTTATCGTTATTACTCATGATCTTTTTCCTTGCTGGCGTAGGCTTGGTTGGTGGATTCATGCACCCAGCGCTCATCGTGATTTACGCCTTTTGTGTATTATTTGTCGCGCTACCCGCATTATTCATTTTCGTGAAAAAAACAGCCTATTTGAATCGCATATTGGCTGCAACGAACGATATGGCGGCGGGGCATCTGACGCAGGCGATACCGGTCAAAGGTAATTCGCAGCTTGCGAAACATGCCGCGAACTTGAACAATCTTCGCGAAGGAGTTCGTGTGTCGATCAATGAACAAGCGAAAAGTGAACGGTTAAAAACGGAGCTGATCACGAATGTCAGCCATGACTTACGGACACCGCTTACATCCATTATTACCTATACCGATTTATTGAAAGATGAGACGTTAACTGCGAAAGAACGAGCGAAGTACGTCGGCATTCTGGATCAGAAATCACAGCGCTTGAAAACGCTTATTGAAGATTTATTCGAAGTATCAAAAATGGCAAGCGGCAATATGGAAATGGTGAAGCAACGTGTAGAGTTGAATCAGTTGATCCAGCAAGCGTTAGCAGAACATGCGGAAGAACTCGCTGAGCAAGATTTGCATATCCGAACTACTTTACCTGAAGAACCAATCTTCGCGATGGTGGACGGACAAAAGTGGTGGAGAGTACTTGATAATCTGTTCATCAATATATGGAAGTATTCATTGCCAGGTACGAGAGTATATGTCAATCTTCAGCAAGTGGGGTCGACTGCACGCATTGTGTTGAAAAATGTGGCGAGATATGAACTTGGTGATACTACGGATGAATTGTTAGAACGCTTTAAGCGCGGCGATGAATCCAGACAGACGGAAGGTTCCGGTTTAGGATTGGCTATTGCCCAATCTATTGTCGAGCTGCATGGCGGCCGGATGGAAGTAGAAGTCGATGGAGATTTATTCAAAGTGACGATTGATGTCGTAAGTGGGTAAATGGACGCGGAGTAGGATGGGAGGAAATTCCTGTCTTACTCTTTTTTTGATTTTTAAAAGGAATTAGTTTAGTTTATGACGAATACGGGTATGTATAGAGAGTGCGGTCTATACATTATGGAGTGCATGAAAGGGAGGAATGGTTATATGACAATCGTTGACGGGAAGTATCCAAACAAAAAAGATCTAACTCCGAAAGTGGAAGAGATCAATGAGGAACAGTGTGTGGTGGAAGGTGTAGTAGTGCCAGATGAACTACCTCTTGCCGATCCGGCAGATTCTGATTCAAGTGTAGCGTTTAGAGAAAATGCACAGGATGAAACGGGAGAACATAAACCTTCCGCTTACAGTCAAAATAAATCCCCAAGCCAAAATTATCATGATCTGACGCCGGGTGAAATGTTCCCGTATGGAGATCAGGAAGAATATAATCGTAAATACAACCACGAAGCGCATGACCAGTGGAATGAGCACAAAAATATCAAAAAGCAAGACGAAAATCCATCGTAAAGTCAGCCTGCCTACGTGCAAGGCTGTTTTTAGATTTACAGAAAGGGTGGTATGAATGGGTACATTGCAACAGTTCTCTATGGCAAGAGGCTATACGTTAAGCCGTATTAAACAAGCAGGTGAACACGCGTGGGACGCTCAACCTGAAGGTTTTTCTAATACTGTACGATGGAATGTAGGACATATCTATACATTTACTGAAGACTTTCTGAATCGTGCAATGAACGAATACCCAGTCGACAAGCCGGAATGGGCAGAATTCTTTGCACCAGGAACGAGCCCGTCGACCTGGCCGAGTATTCCTCCGTCAGAAGAGGAGTTGGTCGCTGCGATGAAAGACCAAGGCAAGCGAATTTCGCAACTGACCGAACAACAGCTGGCGCATCGATTGAGTACCCCGCTTTCGATCGGTAAGCTACTTACGATGGAAACTGTCGAGGAAGTTTTACAACTTCTTACATGGCACGAAGGGTTGCATGCAGGTTTGATGGATGGTTTACTAAAGGTTACTAAATAAAGTCGAATACAGCTGCTCAGGAAATCACAATGGATTTCCTGAGCGGCTTTTTTGTGTGGATATAGGAATTCTATTTAGCAGGCCTAATAAGCGGCGTACGGTTGTGGTTCTTGCGCGTGCTTTTCTTTTTCCTGTTCAATTAGGAGGTTGTGGTTTAGCTGTCAATCTAAGTGGCAAAGTCGTTGTCCCCACTACGGCGCTGGTGGTAGGCGCCTTCGTTGCGTTGGGTGTAGGGCAGTTCGTCTAGTTGTTTTAATCGTCGAAGAGCTGTCGGGTTACGTTTCTATTTAGCAGGCCTAATAAGCGTTGTTCGGTTGTGGTTCTTTCAGGTACTTTTCTTTTCCCTGTTCAATTAGGAGGTTGTGGTTTAGCTGTCAATCTAAGCGGCAAGTTCATTGTCCCCACTACGGCGCTGGTGGATGGCTCCCGCGATGAGCCACAGACAGGGAAGTGCGCCTGTCTCTGTCTCCTCGCTACGCCTACCACAGCAGGCGCCTTCGTTGCAGCGGGTGTAGGGCAGTTCGTAGACTTCTTTCGCAAGCAATACGTACTAGATATCATGATGTAGCTGATACTTTTATTATTAGAACCACAACCAAAATACATACCACTTAGTAGCGCTGTAGGCAATCCCCCACGTGCCTGCGCGGGTCTAGAAAGCAGACACTCAGTGAATTCAGTCCCCAACAACCAGTCGAGCAACGACCCCAACCAAAGTGACAAAGCCTCGCAGCTGCCTAGTCGTTCCACGAAAACAGCTCCCAGTTTCAGTACCTACTTGCACTCAGCCTTAAGTCTGAGTATGAAATCCGCTACGAGACCGTCGGAGAAAACTGAAATTCATTATACACTAAGGTTACAAATGAAGGGAGGACATCAACATGAAGAAATTTGGATTAGTTGTACTAGGAATTGTAGCAGGTTTAATTTTAGCTATAAACGTAGGGCCCATCATCGCCTTAGCTGTAACAGGGGTGATCGCGCTTGTGAGCTACCACTACTGGAGAAAAAGCCACTCGATGTTCGCAAAAGTGTTTTGGATGACGATCTTGATCATCAGCGTAATCAGCTCGATTTCAAACATCGGTGCATTCATTGGAATCATCGCATTGATTGGAATCTATTATGTATATCGCAAATGGAATGACCGCCATGTAAACCCGGACGTCCTAACCAACGACCCGTTCACAAATTTCGAGCGCCAGTGGAATGAACTGACAAAATAAAAGGAGAGATGCAATATGAACGCATTTTGGCACAAAGTGAAATATACGATACAAGAAGATTTGAATAGTTTGATGGATAAGCCACAGAAGAAAGAAAATCCGCTAGAGCTACTGAATCAGTATTTCCTAGATGCGCAAAAGCAAACAGCGGAAATCGGTAAGTTGCTGGAACGCCAAGGCAGACTGAAAGAAGAATTGGAAAACGAATGTCAGGATGCGGATTTGATGGCGATGAAACGTCGTCGTCAGCTGGAGCTCGCTGAAGCGACGGGAGATGCAGAGTTAATCGCGTTTGCACAAGACGAAGTAGAAGCGTATGAAGGTCGAGTTGCCCGTTTGTCTGCGAGCATCCAAGACGCTACGCAAGAGTTGCTGTCATTGGAACGGAAGTTTGAAGAAATGAAGCATCGCGTGAAAGATATGCGTGTTCGCCAGTTGCAATTGATGGGCAAGGAGAATGTGACGCGTGCGCAGGAAAAGATGGATCGATTCGTCAAGCCGGATTCATCATTTTCAACGCTTGACGACTTGCATTCGTACATTGAAAACCTGGGCGGAGGAACGAAAACACCACAATCACACTCGTCCATGGAACAACGTTTAGATTCATTAGAGAAATCTAACGCAAAAAAGCAAGATATTGTGTAAACTATAAGAGGAAGCATCGCGCTTCCTCTATCGAGAAGGGAGAGAATGGAATGGCTAAGAAGGATTCTACTAACGTTTCAGTATATTTTCTTGCTCTTTTGACGATTGCATTCGTCGAATCGATGTTGTTTTCGAACGGTAATGTCATCTTCCTCCTTCTCGGTTGGGGATTTCTCGATTACGGTTATCGAAAACGAGAAAAGTGGACAGCGATTACAGGTATCGTCTTTATAGTTATTGCGCTTTTGACTTTATGGAGTGTACGTCTGCTAATTTTAGCAATTGTCTTGTATATTATCATGAAGTTATGGAAAGGCACGCCTGCTAGTGAAGTGTTTGGAGATTTGCAACAGCCTCGAGCTAGACGCTCGCAAGGGATGTGGAGGAACCGCTTATTCTCAGTTCAATCCACACCATTTACGACGTATGAATGGGAAGATATGCATCTACAAGGGTTTTTCGGTGATGTGCATGTCGATGTGACGGATACGGTATTGCCTAAAGGAGCTTCCTTTATTTCGATTCGTCAAAATTTCGGTAAAGTGCGTATTGAATTGCCTTATGATATCCCAGTGCGCATTCATTATGCCACGTTGTATGGTGAAGCGAGTATATTAGACAAAGCTCCACGGCAATTATTCAATGAAACGATACAGGAACATGAAGGCTATGAAACGAAGCGACCGAATGATCCTGAGTTGATTATTTCGATATTTACTTGGATCGGCGATGTGGAGGTGCGTAGAAAATGAAAGCAATCATTGGTCGCACCGTTCTTATGACGTTGATGTTTAGTACGATTGTCGCGGGTTTTTTCTATCTGTTCATTGATGTATCCATCGCTGAATATCAGAGCTTGCTACTTGATACAGAAGCTGCGGATATGCCGTTGCTTGCCTGGTTGTTCACGACGATTTTCCTCATCAGTTTAGGAATTGCTAGCTGGATGAGTCTGAACAGTAGAACGAAGGAGAATATCATTAGTGGGAAACTGCAGGATTTGTATGCTAAACAAGAGTTTACCACCTCAAATAAAATGAAAAAACAGACCAACCGTTCAATTGAACAGTTATATGAAGTACTTGAAGCGCAGCGAAACAGTTTGCGTAAAATTACGGATGAGCGTGTTGAAACACAAGATAAAATGATTCAAGAACGAATCGTTCAAGAACGTCAACGATTGGCAAGGGAACTGCATGACTCGGTGTCGCAACAATTGTTTGCGGCGTCCATGCTATTGTCGGCACTTGCGGAACAGGCGGAAGAAGGTCCGATCAGCAAGCCGTTACAGCAAGTAGAACGAATGGTTCAGCAAGCACAGCTAGAAATGCGGGCGTTGCTTCTCCACTTACGTCCGGCTGCACTGCATAACCAAACGCTTGCGAAAGGTCTCGAAGAGTTATTGAATGAACTACAGGAAAAAGTGACGTTCGATATTACACATCGATTAGAAGATATGGAGTTGTCTAAAGGTGCGGAAGATCATTTATTCCGTATTGCACAGGAAACGTTATCGAATACACTTCGCCATGCGCAGGCAACGGAAGTAGAGATTTTATTGATCGAACGAGATGGTTTGGCGATTTTGCGCGTGCAAGATAATGGAGTTGGATTTAAGCAAGATGACGGTAAAGGTGGATCATATGGTCTGCAGAATGTGAAGGAACGTGCGATTGAGATCGGAGGCAGTTGTAAGATTGTTTCAGTGCCATCTCAAGGAACGATCGTAGAAGTGAAATTACCGATTTTGAAAGGGGAGCTGGCGGATGATTCGAGTGCTGTTGGTAGATGATCACGAAATGGTGCGCATTGGTGTATCGACGTATTTGCAGATGCAGCCGGATATCGAAGTAATTGCGGAGGCGGAAAATGGTCAGGTCGGTGTTGTGAAAGCACTCGATTTACGTCCGGATATTATTTTGATGGATATGGTCATGCCGGTGATGAATGGTGCCGAGGCGACGGCTGCGATTATTGACAAGTGGCCGGAAGCAAAGGTAATTATCGTTACCAGCTTCCTCGACGATGATAAATTATATCCCGCACTTGAAGCGGGGGCTGTCAGCTATATTTTGAAAACGTCCAATGCGAAGCGTGTGGCGGATGCTATTAGGGAAACGATGCAGGGGCAAACTGTGCTCGAGCCCGAAGTAACATCTAAAATGATGACAAAAATGCGCGGCGGCCAGACACATGCCTTGCATGATGAGTTAACCGAACGTGAGCTAGAAGTATTATTACTATTGGCGAAGGGTAAATCGAATCAGGAAATAGCGGATGAACTATTCATTGCGTTAAAAACGGTTAAGACTCACGTTAGTAATCTATTATCGAAATTGGAAGTCCAAGACCGCACACAGGCGGTTATTTATGCGTTTCAAAATAAATTAACGGAATAATAGTCTACAAGTAAAAGCTGCAGCATATTAGTAGATAGACGACTAAACTGTGGATAAATAGCATTAATAACGATAATAATCTGAAATTACTAACTTTTCCACAATCTATCCACGCACTATGTGCATAAGTACTCAGTTGTATGTAAAAATAAAAAGTATGCACATGTGGATAAAAATATTCTGTCCGAAACTTATCCACTGCTTGTTACGTCATGGTAAACTGGATAACAGAAAATAGAATAGCAGAAGGGAAGCCTTCGCGGAAAGAGAGTCATATGGAATTATTTGATTTAATTAAAGCACTAATTTTAGGATTCGTAGAAGGAATGACGGAATTCGCGCCCGTTTCTTCGACAGGTCATTTGATTATTGTCGACGATATGTGGTTGAAGACAGAAGAATTCCTTGGGAAATATCCCGCAATTACGTTTAAGATCGTGATTCAGCTCGGTTCGATCTTAGCTGTAGTCGTTGTATTTTGGAAACGTCTATTTAGTTTAGTCGGTCTGTATAAAGTGGATAGCGGAGTGAAGATGAGTGAACGCTTCAACTTGCTGCACGTCATCGTCGGTATGTTGCCGGCTGTAATTTTCGGTTTTGCGTTCAAGGATTTGATCGATGATTATTTATTTGGCGTGGAAACGGTTATTTATGCGCTAGTTGCTGGTGCATTGCTGATGATTGCCGCGGATAAGTTTGGGCCGAAAAAGCCACGGGTACAGACGTTGGATCAGATTACATATAAACAGGCATTTACAGTGGGATTGGTTCAGTGTTTGTCATTGTGGCCAGGGTTCTCTCGTTCGGGTGCGACGATTTCCGGAGGTGTGTTGTTCGGGATGAATCACCGGACGGCTGCTGATTTTACGTTCATCATGGCGGTTCCGATTATGATGGGCGCGAGTCTAGTGTCGGTGTTGAAGAACTGGGAGTATATGTCGATGGATGCCATCGGGTTTTACGTGGTTGGTTTCTTGAGTGCGTTTGTGTTCGCGCTAATTTCGATCCGTTTCTTCCTGAAGTTGATTTCGAAAGTCAAGCTGATGCCGTTTGCGATTTATCGTATTGTGTTGGCAGCAATCTTGGCAGTAATTGTGTTTTTATAAGAAGTAAGGCGACCTTTGCAGTAGTTGCAGAGGTCTTTTTTCATTGGAAGGCTGTTGGGATGGGGGATTGGCGCTGCGGAGGGGACGCTTTTCCTGAGGGCTCGCGGTGAGCCAACCAGGTCGCAAGCTCCCTATCGGTTGTCTCACCTGTCGAGCTGATCCTCTGGGAGTCGCCCCTCCTCCGCGCTAATCCCTTGTAAACTGAGTGGAATACACTTTCTGTTGTGTATTGAAGTGATGCTTGCAATCGGAAACGAACTTCTGTACTTGAACCTAAGCGAGTCAAAAATAGAATGGTATTTCACACATTACCTACAGTGAGTGATCTAAGTACCTCTACTAGCAACGTATGATGGAAGCGGAAGCTGGCGGCGACTCCCGATGGATCAGCCCGATCAGGTGAGACAACTAAAGGAACGTAGTGACTAGTTGGCTCACCGCGGGCCCATGGGAAAGCGTCCGCCAGCTGGAGCTTCCATCCCTTTGTACTAACTAATTCACTCTCCTAGTTTTAAAGTATTGTATACTTCTTCCCAACTTCCGCAATCTCTACCGAACCACTAAACGTTTTCTTTGCTTCATTTAATATTTCATTAATATCACCATGATGTGGCAAATGGGTGAGGATGAGTTGCCCCACTTCTGCTTGCTTTGCCAGTGCGCCTGCTTGACTGCCGGCTAGGTGACCTGGTGCTTTACCGAGGTGTTCTTCGTAGAGATTGGCCTCGCAGAATACGATATCAGCGTGTTGCGAGAATGTCACGAGCTTGTCGGACCATTCCGTGTCGGCTGTGAAAACCGCGGACTGACCGTCTACGGTGAACTTCATGGCGAGGCAGTAGACGGGATGGATGGTTGGACAGAATGTGACGGTAAATGGACCGATTTGGACGGATTGATTTTCTCGGATTTCGATTCCTCGTGTTTGTTCTTTATATGAAAGCTTCTCAAATTGTTCTTTGTCTCGCGCGTGACTGTAAATGGGTAAGACGGGTGATGGTTGTCCGAGATAATACTGGATCAGGCGGCTGTATTGTAGGCTGCCGATGTCCGCGATGTGATCCGCGTGATAGTGACTGATGACAACTGCGTCAAGTTGGTCCAGTTCGATATGATTTTGCAGGGAAGATAGTACGCCGCTACCGCAGTCGAATAGGCAATGAAATCCTTCGTGTTCGATGAGAAATGAAGAAGTGGCGCTGTTCGCTTTCGGATAGCCGCCCCAGATACCTAAAGGGATGATATTCATAAGAGTTCCTCCTGTTTAGTTATTTTAGTACTTTCATTGTAAGTGAAGGATGAGTAAATGTCGTGAAAATAAGTAGTTCTTTTAAGATGCGGACTCTAAACGCCACCTTTCACTTTTGTGTCATCCAGTTCCAGCGGCTAGGATCTCGGGTCATAAGTCGTGCTGGTCGTGAGGCAAAGAGCGCCTCAAGTCCAGCCCGTCTTATGCCTGTCGATCCTAACGAGCCGCTTCCACTTTTGGTTCATCCATGCGATAATGGAGAAAATACACTTTGAGGATGACGATATGAGTAAATTAGTGGAAATACAGTTAAATGCACAGGGCGCGGTGGCTGTGAAGAAGGGGTATCCTTTGATTTTGAAGGATGCTGTGATGAGTAGTGAGATTCAGGCGAAGGAAGGTAGTTTGATTCGTCTGACGGATCGGTACCATAAGTATTTGGCTACGGGTTATTATGGAATTCAAAATAAAGGAATCGGCTGGGTGCTGACTTCGAATGAAAAAGAAGAAATTGATTTTGATTTCTTTGATCAGAAAATGGCTACAGCTTTTGAGCGTCGTGAAGCGTATGCGAATGATCCGGATACGACGGCTTACCGTTTGTTTAATGGGGAAGGCGATGGCATCGGTGGTTTGACGATCGATTATTTCGATGGCTATTATATGGTGAGTTGGTACAGTGAAGGTATTTATGCGTTCCGTCACCACGTCTATAATGTGTTGGATAAGCGCGGGGATTATAAAGCGGTCTATGAGAAAAAGCGTTTTGATTCGAAGGGGCAGTATGTCGAGCAAGATGATTTTGTTAAAGGAACGCCAGGAGATTTCCCGATCATTATTAAGGAGAATGGCATGAACTTTGCGATTGATTTGAATGATGGCGCGATGACTGGGATTTTCCTTGATCAGCGTGATGTTCGCGAGGCCATTCGGGACAATTATTCGGAAGGTCGCGAAGTGTTGAATACATTCTCTTATACCGGGGCATTTTCAGTTGCAGCTGCTCTAGGTGGTGCGGTGAAAACGACAAGTGTGGATTTGGCGAAGCGCAGTGTGGCGAAGACGATTGAGCAGTTCAGTGTCAATGGGATCGATTACGAGCAACAAGACATTAAAGTAATGGATGTTTTTGATTATTTCCGTTATGCGAAGCGTCACGACATGAAATATGGATTAGTAGTACTGGATCCGCCGAGCTTTGCGCGTTCGAAGAAGTACACATTTAGTACAGCGAAGGATTATCCTATGCTAATGAAAGAAGCGATTGCGGTTACGGAGAAGAACGGTATTATTGTAGCTTCTACGAATAACGCAAGCTTTAGTATGAAGAAGTTCAAAGGCTTTATTGAGCAAGCTTTCAAAGAGACGGATATTCGCTATAAAGTACTGGAAGAATCTACATTACCAAGAGACTTCCGTACGCCACGAGACTATCCTGAATTTAATTATTTAAAAGTCGTTATTGTGCAGAAGTTGCGTTAATTCGACACAAAATGTTGGGTGACAATGTCCATATTTCCTAGTACGATGGATCTAATGAAGTCGTGAAACGGGAGGTAAACGTATGAAACAACTACTTGCGCTGTTGGCTGTGGTATCTGTCTTAGTACTGACAGGCTGTTCCAATGTGTATAGTCAGGAAGACGGCTACCGCATGGCGATCATCAATCAAGGGTTCCCTGTTCCGAAAGAAGCGTATGAAGTGAAAGCGGAAGATTGTGTAGGGGAGATTTCTAAATCAGCGAAGTATAAGTTGAAAGGAATTGGTGACTCCGAAGGTAATCCGCCAGATCATTATTTGCGTACGATCGAGGAATGGGGTTGGACAGAAATGACGGATGACCGCAGAGGATCCATCCATTTCTATGAGAAACAAGGCAAGATCATATCACTCAATATTAAAGAGAATGTCTTTGATGTATTTGAAATGACGAGCGCAACAGAATCATAGACAAGGTGGCGAGAGTATGGAGACGAAAAAACCGAAGCTAGACATAGAGAAACCTGTTGTTGCAAAAGCGTTCGATGTGTTGGTTGTCGCTTTATTCGTTGCGGCTCTCGTCTATTTAGTGTTGCAATGGAATCAATTCCCGGACCGTATTCCTGCGCATTTTGGTGCGGACGGGGAAGTGGACCGTTACGGTTCGAGGATGGAATTACTGCTGTTACCGGTCATTGGTCTCGTCATGTGGGTAGGGATGGGAATATTAGAGAAGTATCCGCATACGTATAACTACTTGAATTTACGTCCGGATAACGTAGAAACCCAGTACCGCTATGGTGTGCTATTTATGAATGTCACCAAAAACATTTCGACACTATTATTTGTCTTTTTAATATGGCAGACGACCGATATCGCTTTGGCTCGAATTGATTCATTACACATGTCTCTCTTTATCACGATACTTGTCCTGTTATTCGGTTCGATGGGTGTTTATCTATATAAAGTAATGAAATTGTAGAGAATAGCTGTATAGTATTCCTAAGATTCTGCCAATAAATGAATCTATTGATCGCCTCTTATCGTATACTTCTGATAAGAGGTGATTTTTTATGAAATGGAAACTGTTACTTGTCGCTTTACTCGCGTTCCTTGTGTTGCCGACGACAGCTGGGGCTGTAGATTTCAGTATTTCAGGTGTGAAAATCAACGCACAGTTGGAAGCAGATGGTACCGTTCAAGTTAGGGAGCAGCATACGTACGACTTCGACAGTGAATTTAACGGGATCATTCGCGAAATTCAACCGAAAAGAGGAGCATCAATTGATGATTTTACCGCCTCTGAAAAGGGTAAACAGTTAGAAGTTGAAAAGCGAGGCGCGGAATATCGTGTACATCGAAAAGGAGACAGTGAAGTCATTGTCTTCGATTTGCAGTACACTATTCGCAATGGAATGGAAAAGTATAACGATGGTGCACAGTTCCACTGGCCATTTTTTGACCGTCGTAATGAAACGGATTATGGCAATATGACGATTACCGTCGTGCCTCCTAGTAAAGCGTCTGATGTGATGTTCATAGGTTATGACAGTGCGGAAGAGACGGGAGAAGTACAAGCGGATGGTACGGTCGTGTTTTCATTAGGAGAAGTCCATGCAGGAGATAACGGAGATATTCGCGTGATTTATGAACCATCTTTATTTTCAGCAATGATTGCAGTAGATCGCGACATTCGTCCGACGGTGAAAGAGGATCAGGAAATGGCAGCTAGGCTACGTCAGGAGTTCATTGAGAACCGAAAGATTGTGGGTATTGTCGGTAATGTGAGTGCTGCAGTGGGTATTCTTGGAGTTGCTTTGATTGGTTTCTTTGCGAATGCCAGAAAGAAAAGATACGTTCAGGAAGCGCACTATCAAATGGAATCGAATGGTTTCTACGTTCCGACGAATGATATGAGCTTACCGGCAGTACTTCTTTTCAAGAAGGGAGTAGCTTCCGTCGAGCTGATGTCTGCGGCGCTACTGGATCTCGTCCGTAAAGGACATGTGAAACAATTATCTGATGAAGAGTTTGAGTTGGTCGATGCGAATGTCCAATTAGAACACGAAAAGCAACTGATTCAGCTGTTGTTTTTCCAAATTGGTCATGATCAAAAATTTACATTGAGCGAGTTGAAAAGTTACACAAAAGAACAGAAGAATTATGAAGCATTTGATAATAAATTCGTCATGTGGAAAGATCTTCTAAAGGCGGAATTGAATGAATATGAACTGAAGGTCAAGACTACGAAGGAACGCGTGATCCTTAGTTTGATTGGTGTGCTTGGCATCGGATTCGCGATCGCCTTTATTTATTATGAATTGTATGTGCCACTAGTGATAGTGGGAATTTTGACGTTGAGTGCATTCGGATTTGCGTTGTTTTACAGTCCGTATAATGATAAAGGGACTTTGCTCAAACTCGAATGGGAGCGGGTGGAGCGATGGATGAAGGAACTAGATACGAAGAAATGGGAAGGGTTATCGCTTGATGATCGATTCCGTGTGTTGATTTATGGAGTAGGTGTGAAGCATCCTGAACTGGACGCATATTATCAGGATTTCGTCAGTGCCCAAAAGCTGCTTGATCAACATCGTATTCGTAACGAAGAAAGACATCGACAGAATGCAGGGGACGCGCAGTATGAAAACGCTTATTACGGAGGCGCGGTCTATAATCCGGTATTCCTTGCAGGTTCTTTCAATCAAGCGTCGTCCAATGTATCAAACAACGCTCCAAGTAGTGACAGCAGTAGCAGCGGAGGAACTGGCGGTGGTGGCGGTGGATCAGGTGCGTTTTAAAGGAAGTTAAAGGAGTGAACAAAGTGAGTAAAACAATAGTTTGGTTCCGAAAAGATCTGCGTTTGCATGACCATCCGGCATTGGTGGAGGCGGCAGCACATGGTGAAGTGTTGCCCGTTTTCATTTTACCGGAAATGCGTTACGCAGCGTCCGATTGGTGGTTACATCACAGCTTGCTGGAACTAATCAAGCGCTTTGCGGAACAGCAGATTCAGTTCGTGGTCAGACAAGGATCACCAGTTGAACAGTTCATGAAGTTACTAGATGAAAGCGGGGCTGATCAGCTGGTGTTCAATGAATTATATGATCCGGAAAGTCGCGCGGCCGAACGTGAAGTGGCAGAAGCTTGTGAGAAAAAACATGTTCAAGTGCGTTCATTCCAAGGATCCTTACTCGTTGCGCCGGATGCGATATTTACTAAAACGAATCAGCCATATAAAGTATTTACACCGTTTTGGAAGCGACTGCGCCAAGAACCGATCGCGACACCGCTTGCAGTTCCTGAACTAGTTCCGTCTACAGCTACCCTACAGTCATTGCCTGTGGATCAATGGGGACTGTTATCGGATTACCCGTGGTATAACAAGCTTGCGAATCATTGGCGACCTGGCGAAAAAGCCGCGATAGAATGTTGGGAAACGTTCCGAGATAGTGGATTGTACGATTATTTAGTAGGACGGGATCTTCCTGCGCAATCTAGTGTTTCCCGGCTGTCTCCTTACTTGGCTTGGGGAAATGTGAGCGCACGTTCGTTATGGTACGGTGCGTTAGCAGCTGCGGATGACGTCGGCGATCAGCAAGTGGAAGCTTTTATTCGACAATTGGCGTGGCGGGATTTCGATAATTATCAGCTACTGTATTTTCCGGAGATGTTGACGAAGCCTGTGCGACCGGAGTTTGAAAAGTTTCCGTGGCAGACGGCAGACAATCAGCTGGAGGCATGGAAAACAGGGCATACTGGCTATCCGTTAGTCGATGCGGGAATGCGTGAATTATGGGAAACCGGCTATATGCATAACCGTGTGCGAATGGTCGTAGCTTCCTTTTTGATTAAGCATTTATTGATCGATTGGCGGGAAGGCATGGCGTGGTTTGAGGAGACGCTGGTAGATTTGGATTTAGCGAACAATGCGATGGGGTGGCAATGGGTGGCAGGCAGTGGTTTTGATGCATCACCGTACTTTAGAGTATTTAATCCAATTCTTCAGGCGGAGAAATTCGACGGAGAAGCGCAGTATATAAAAAAATGGCTGCCCGGGTTAACGGACATGCCAGTAAAGTATGTATTTCAACCGGCGGAAGCACCGAATGAAGTGTTGGAATCAGCAGGAGTTGCGATAGGTACATCTTATCCTGCTCCAATTGTTGATCATCGAGCTGCTCGTGCACGTGCATTGGCAGCGTATGATACATGTAAAAATCCTTAAATATTTTCAATCGATTCAAGTAGACGAATATGTTGCAAATTCAGCTGATCCGCCCAAATGAATGCTCCGTATCCGCCCAGATAAAATTCGGTACTAGGATGTTGGCCTGCAAATTCGTCCAGCTCCAGTATCATCTGTGGATCTTTCTCAAATGGAAACGTAGTGGATGCCGACAGCAACACTTTGGCTGGCTGAATCTTCTCTACAAGAGACTGGATTGCACCCGGAGCCGGTAAGGATCCAATCATCGCTGTACGCCAACCTTTTAGCATCAATTGCAATAAAATAATATGCACCGGAATTTCATGCGATTCATGAGGAAGACAAGCGCCAAGTAATAGGGGGGAGTCTTCCCGATAGTGAAAATTGCGCCGTAGTTGGACGAGTTGATCGCGTACGACCAGACTCGACAACGCCTCTTGATATTCATCCCACTCACCGCTTGCCCAGTGATCGCCTACCTCCTGTAAAAACGGGATGACGATTTGCTGGAGATACCGTTCAAGTCCTAATCGTTGGTAGGCGGCTTGCAAGGAGAAGTTTAACTCTAACTCATCACACCTTTTACCATGGCGCAATAGATCGCGCACTGTATCCTCTACATACATTTCTTCAGGATTTGAAGGAGTAGTTCTGTTATTTTTACATTCTAGGACGGTGCTGAAATGAAAACTACACATATTGTACAAGGTACGTGGATAGGTATAGTAACAGGGATTTTTCTCGCTCTGTTCTTGAAAGTCATACAGTCGTTCACGGAAGAAAAAGTGTATACATTATTATTGAATGTAGATTACATACCCATCGTAAAAGAGTATCAATTTCCGGAAGTGATTGAAGTGTTTTTCCATCTGATCGTTTCGGTTGTGCTCTGTATCATCCTGGTGATTTTGTATAATAAAAGTAATGGTTTTATTCGCAACCACGCGATTCTTTTCCCTTTTCTGGTGAATGTTGTCATCGGGTTAGTATTGTATCCGACGACTTCATTTTCTGACCGAACGCCAACAGTCACGGACACGACTTCTCTGTTTTGGTGGATCGCGGGACACGCTGCGTATGGCTTATTCATTGGAGTTTTGATCAGCAGGAAATCAAAAAGTATGAGATAGATGCATACGAGACAATTATTCTAATATTTATGAATAGAACTATGTATAATTAACTATAACCTAACATTGTACAAAGTTTGAACAGTATAGAAAATAGCCAGTTGTTTGTGTCAGTAGAAGAAAAAGGAGAATATCACATGTGGATCACTAAAAAGCGTAAGACACCATCGTTTATTCAAACTATTTCCTCTGTTCCTGTCAAATGACGATTGGTGATATCCAGGATTTTCAGAACATATGTAAATCTACAAAACGTGATTACATCGATAGGTGGCGTATCGAAAGAAGTCGTTTCAACTTCTTATCAGCTTGAAGAAGCGATAAATGTCCTATAAGAGGAAGTGAGTATGAATGTTTTTAGCTTGGAGTGAAATCAAAAAGAATAAATTACGGTTTTTATTAATCACGTCCATTCTGCTATTGGTGTCGTTCCTCGTATTCTTCCTATCTGGACTGGCAAACGGATTAGCCAGCATGAACAGGGAAGCGATCGATACGTGGAAAGTGGATGCCGTTTTACTGACAGAGGAATCCGACAAAAGTTTATACGAATCCGCGCTCAACAAGGAAGTAGCCGATGATCTCAATGCGAAAGAAACCGCTGTTGTCAGCCAAATGGGGGCCATCGCGAGCAACGGAGATCAAAAGCAAAACGTTATGCTTTTCGGTATTGACAGAGAAGAGTTCATCAAGCCGGAAGTCACGGAAGGAGACCCGACGTTTTACGTTCAAAACGGTGTCGTGGCATCGGATGTATTGAAAGATGAAGGCTTTAAGATCGGAGACACGCTTGAATTGTCATCATCTGATACAGAATTGACGATTGTCGGCTTCACAAAAAAAGCCCGTTTTAATGCATCGCCTATTCTCTATATGAAGTTACATGATATGCAGAAAATCAAATACGGTGACGCTTATACAATGAATCAAGACGTGGTCAATGCGATTGTCATCAAAGACAAAGACTGGAATGCGCTATCTTTGCCAGACAATACCGAAATCATAGAAACCGAAACATTTATCGAGAATCTGCCAGGCTATACAGAGCAGAATTTGACGTTAACATATATGATTTACTTCCTATTTGTCATCTCGGCAGCAATCGTTGCTATCTTCTTGTACGTGTTGACAGTACAGAAAATCAGCATGTTTGGTCTAATGAAAGCGCAAGGGATTTCCAGCGCCTATTTGGCAAGATCAGTTGTCGCGCAAACATTCATTCTGGCACTGATCGGGGTTGTCCTCGCATTTGGCCTGACCTTACTGGCGGGAAGCTTCCTGCCAAACGCAGTTCCGATTATGTTTGATATACCTACCATGATACTTTATGGTTTGATTTTAATAGCGGTAGCAATTCTTGGAGCTGTCATTTCGGTATGGACGATTATCCGCATTGATCCGCTCGAAGCGATAGGAGGGTAAACGATGGTACTGGAATTACGAAACGCGAAAAAGACGTTCGGTGAAGGCAATACGCTTGTGGAGGCGATGAAAGAGACCAACTTCATAGTCGAACGTGGCGAATTGGTCGCAGTCATCGGCCCGTCCGGTTCAGGTAAAAGTACGTTCCTAACGGTAGCTGGCGGTTTGCAAACGCCAAGCGAAGGGCAAGTCATCATTAACGGCAAAGAATTATCGCAGCTGAATGAAAAACAGCGCTCTAAAGTCCGTCTGCAAGAAATTGGATTTATATTGCAAGCTTCCAATCTTGTGCCGTTTCTCACTGTCGACGAGCAGCTAGAATTGCTGAATAAAGTAAAAAAAGACAATATGTCAAAAGACGAGCAACGTAAGTTATACGAGGATTTAGGTATTACCAAGTTGCATAAAAATTATCCCTCCGATTTATCGGGCGGCGAGCGGCAGCGTGTGGCGATTGCCAAAGCGTTGTTCAGTAAGCCGTCGATACTTTTAGCAGATGAGCCTACCGCTTCACTCGATTCCGATCGAGCGTTTGAAGTGATGGAGTTGTTGCGTAATGAAACGAAGTCCAATCAGACCGCAACCATTGTCGTGACACATGATGTACGGCTGATTAAATACGTAGATAAAGTGTATAAGATGACGGATGGTGTGTTGAAGCTGGAGAGTGCAGCTGAGGTGGGTTTGACTGAGTGATTGGATGTTAGATATTTAATGAAATAAACGCTTCAGGCGGCCGATTTATGGCTTTCCGAAGCGTTTTTTTTGGTGGTGAGGTTGTGGAGGGGAGCGTGAAGTCGCGGCTGCGCTCAATACTTTTGGTTATCCGCTCAATGCGGCACGCCACCCGCTCAATGCAGTGGGTTAACCGCTCATAATGCGGTGCGAGCGCTCAATCCCGCGGGCTATTCGCTCTATGTGATGTGTTATCCGCTCAATCGGGCAATTCATTGTGGAGTTGCTTATAAATTTCGTGTGGGCGCTCAATGTTGCCGGCTATCCGCTCAATGCGGCACGCCACCCGCTCAATGCCGTGAGCTATCCGCTCATAATGCGGTGCGAGCGCTCAATGCTGCGGGCTATTCGCTCTATGTGATGTGTTATCCGCTCAATCGGGCAATTCATCGTGGGGTTGCTTATAAATTTCGTGTGGGCGCTCAATGTTAGCGGCTAACCGCTCTATGCGGCACGCCACCCGCTCAATGCAGCGAGTTAACCGCTCATAAAAAGGTGCGAGCGCTCAATCCCGCGAGCTATCCGCTCTATGTGATGTGTTATCCGCTCAATCGGGCAATTCATCGTGGCGTTGCTTATAAAATTCACGGGGGACGCTCAATGTTAGCGGCTAACCGCTCTATACGACACGCCATCCGCTCAATCCGGCGGGTTAACCGCTCATAAATTGGTATGAGCGCTCAATCCCGCCAGCTATCCGCTCAATCAAACACGCCATCCGCTCATAAAACCCCACATAAAACCCCACATCCGACCGCTCTACACTCCAACCATCAACCAAGCAAACCCGCGACCATCTTCCGAGCAGCTGTGATATCCTTCGTTCCGTGCACCAACATCCGACCATCGCGGAATAATACGAGGCGATGGTCATTATATTCACAGGAAACCAGATACGGGTTTTGTTGTAAATTAGAAACGATATCGCGGATGGACTCCGCAAATGGGATCAGTTCTACTTGTCGGTTCTTCGGCCATGTTAGTTGTACGGTGTCACGTCCGCATAGCACAGCGGTCCGAACGACTTCATTGGCAGACAAATAAGGATAGACAGGGGTGTCTGAGCAACTTGGACAATTGGGTTTCTTCAAGCTTTGTACGTTCATTGCGGCGCGTTCACCTGTCCATAGATCGACCGATTCGAGGCGTGGTTCCATCGTAGCGCCCGTTATATACTTCAGCAGTTCGGCGGTTTGACGGGCGGCGGTCGTGACGACGATGGGCGAGATGACGCCGACTGTATCGCATGTCAAAGACTGTGGCGGCAAAGCTTCGAGCAGACAATGCAGGCAGGGTGATCCTTCTTTTACACCAATAGGAAATGTCAGCCCATAGCTACCGACGCAAGCGCCCATGAAGAACGGAATGCCGAGTTGTAGGGCGGCGTCGTTTGCGAGTAATCGAGTTTCGATATTATCTGTGCCGTCGAGAATGAATGAATGGCCTTCGAATAATTCGAGGACGTTTTCGGGCGTGACGTCCGCCACAATCCCACGAACTTTCACGTCACTATTGATTGCACGCAATCGACTTTCCGCTGCGATCGCTTTAGGTAATTGATCGATAACGTCTTGCTCCGTGTATAATTGTTGTCTATGCAGATTGGTCCACTCCAAAATATCGCGGTCGACAATCGTCAGTTCGCCGACACCCGCGCGCACTAGCATCTCCGCTCCGGCAGAACCGAGTGCACCAGCTCCTAAGACGAAAACTTTTGCCTCGCGAATACGCTGTTGACCAACTGGTCCGATGGGGGCAAACAGCTCTTGCCGAGAATATTTACTAATCAATTCGTCACAAGCCCTTCAGTTGGACTACTAGCTACGCCATAGTCACGCACTGGCATACGCCCAGCTTTATAACCGAGACGTCCCGCTTCAATCGCCAACTTCATTGCTTCCGCCATCATGATAGGATTGGCGGCTTCGGATACTGCCGTATTCAACAATACCCCGTCTGCTCCGAGTTCCATCGCAAAAGCCGCGTCTTTTGGCGAGCCGACGCCAGCGTCAATGATGACGGGCACATTGGATTGCTCGATGATGAATGATAGATTCAGTGGGTTCAGAATGCCTCTGCCCGAACCGATTGGCGCAGCGCCTGGCATGATAGCGTGAACGCCTAATTCGCATAGTTTTCTCGCGAGCACCACATCGTCTGACGTATAAGGTAATACAATGAAGCCTTCTTCTAATAGCATTTCTGACGCACGTAATGTTTCCACGGGATCAGGGAGCAATGAACGGCTGCACCCGATAATTTCAACTTTTACCATGTCGCATAGTCCCGATGCTTTGGCGAGACGTGCGATGTGTACGGCTTCTTCTGCTGTATTCGCTCCTGCCGTATTCGGTAGCAATGTATAGCGCGTTAAATCTAGCTGCTCGAGGAAGTTGGGCTGTGATTTTTCGAAAATATCCATGCGTCGTACCGCAAACGTCAGGATTTCCGCTTCTGATACCGCGACAGCTTGCTTTTGTATGTCAAATGAAGGATATTTCCCTGTACCTAGTAATAACCGTGAAGAGAATTCTTTATCTGCAATTTTTAACATCTTCATCCGCCTCCTACAAAATGTATGATTTCAATTTGATCTCGGTCCATAATCGGTGCATCGTAGTACTCTTTCTGCAAAATCTCTTTGTTTTTCTCCACAATCAAAATACGATCACCAAGTCCTAAATGCTCAAGTAACTGCTGGATCGTCCCTACTTCGGGAACGACGGAATACGACTTACCGTTCAGGTCAATCACTTTCTCCACTAGATACCACTCCTTTTCTATAACCTTGTAAGACGTTTAGTGAACGCATAGGGGATAATACGGCCGCACCTGCTACGTTGTTTCGCTGTAAGTCGAGCAAGTGATGCGGCTGAATTCCGCCAATTGCATACACAGGAATCGAACTCCACTTTGCAATGGAAAATAATTCTTCCGTTCCGCGCGCTAGGAGTCCGGGCTTCGAATTCGTTTCGAAAACATGGCCGTACAAGAGCCAGTCCGCTCCTTCTTGCACAGCTTCTTTTGCTTCTGCCGATGAATGAATCGAGCAACCGAAAGTGAGCTTGGGAAATTTCCGTTGTGCATCCCGTAACGACATGCCATAACTAGTCAGTTGCACTTTTGTGATGTTCAACCTGCTCGCCAGGTGAGGTCTAGCGTGTAGAATGAGCCGGTCGAGTGAAAATCCACTGCTTGCAAGGCGCGTAACTAGATCCACTAGTTGTTCATCTGTCTTGGACTTTTCTCGCAAAATAATGGCATCAAGATACGGTGCTGTTTGTTGCAAGTGTAGCGTTAGTTCCTCAACCGCAAGACGGTCGTCGGTCACGCCAAGTAATTTCATTCATTCGCCTCCAATAGAAAAAACCACTTCCCGAATCGGAAAGTGGTAGAAATGTCGACAGAAATATTTACGGAACGACTCGCCACTTCCCTCCGCAGGTGCTAGCCTGTTCAGGTAATAAGGGTTTCAGAGCCACACTCTTTTCTCAGTCCTTGTGAAGGATTCCCCTAATGGTCAAAATATTTGGTTTTCAGAACTAGCGTATCATGTGCGCGGTGGAATGAAAAGGATTTCTTTTATAACAGTAACAAAGCATCCAAATCAAGAATTTCCACCGTTTTCATGCCGGATTGTCGAATCCAACCCGACTCTTCGAAGACAGTTAATTTTCGACTGATCGTTTCGGGTGTCGTCCCGAGGTGAGAGGCAAGGTCTTTGCGACTCATTGGTAATTCGATTTTCAATTGACGTTGTTCTTCAGATAAATCGGCCAGGTAAAGGGCAATCCGCGTTTCTGCAGATTCCATACCGATTCGTGCTGCCCGTTGTTCTGTCCGGCCGAGGCGGGAAGAGAATTCCTCCAACATTTTCAATGAAATCGCGGGATGCTTTTGCAGCAGTTGTTGCATTTGGTCTCGTTGAATGACGCATAATTCTACGGGTTCGAGTGTTTCTGCATAGGCGTCATGAGGTTTGGCATCAAATAACGAAAGCTCGCCCGTGAAATCTCCCGGTTCTAAAATTCGTACGATCTGCTCTTTCCCGTTTTCCGACAGACGGTATACTTTGATTCGTCCTTTATGCAAGATATACAGACCTTCGGAGCGGTCGCCTTCGTTGTAAATAATTTTCCCCCGTGGATAGGGGGTGCTTCGTGCGAGTTCTACAATGCGCTTCATCTGATCTGTTTCCAAGTGATTGAACAGTGGAACAAGCGATACACACATACTATGATCGGTCGTGTTATTGTGGGGCTGCTGACTCATTCACTTTCACCTCGTTTACCTTTCGCTTGGACGCTCTGTCACTAGTATAGCGTATTAATCGAATGGCGTTCAATATGACAAGGAGTACACTCGCTTCGTGGACGAGCATTCCGGATGCTAGGAAGACTTTGCCTAGCAGTACACCAATTAACAGGAGGAATACTGTGCCCACTGCGAAAAATGTATTTTGTTTCATATTGTTAACCGTTGCTTTTGATAAGGCATACGCATGGGCGAATTGATCAAGTCGATCCGCCATCAAGACGATATCCGCTGTTTCCATGGAAATGTCGGTTCCGCCTTTACCCATCGCGAGCCCAATATCTGCAGTAGCGATAGCAGGCGCGTCATTGATTCCGTCACCCGCCATAGCGACTCGGTGTCCTTGCTTTTTCAATTTTTGTACAGCTTCTACTTTCTCTTCGGGTAACAACTCTGCATGGACATTGTCGAGACCAAGTTGTTCACCGACTAGGCGAGCTGTATGAACATTATCGCCCGTTAGCATAATCATTTGTTTAATCCCATTTTGTCGTAGTTTGGCGAGAGCAGCCGCGGCTTCCGGGCGGATCTGATCCGCGATGGAAATAATACCTGCGATTTCTCCACGAATGCTAATGAACACGGCCGTATTGCCTGCTTTTTCTCGTTTGGATGCATAGGCTTCGATGTCTGGAGAAATAGGTACACCTTGTAAGACCATCAGCTTTCGGTTGCCGGCTGCGAGTTGCTGTCCCTCTACATCCGCTAGAATTCCGTTACCTTTCATAACTTCTGCATCTTGTGCTTGATGTTTTAACTGAATCGAGCGTTTTTTGGCTTCACGGACAATGGTTTGACCGAGATGGTGTTCAGACAGTAGTTCAGCTTCTGCAGTTAGGCGCAGTAGCTCCTCTTTTTCGATACCCCAACTATGAATATCGGTTACTTCTGGACGTCCTTTTGTCAAAGTACCTGTTTTATCAAAGACGACGGTGTCGATTTTCGCCAATTGCTCCATCACGTCGCCACCTTTAATGAGCACACCATGACGGGCTCCGTTACCAATTCCCGCTACGATCGAGACGGGAGCGGAAATGACAAGGGCACCAGGACAAGCAATGACAAGGAATGTCAATGTCATTTCGATGTTACGTGTGAATAGGTAGACGATGATCGATAGGATGACGATGGAAGGTGTATAAATATTGGCGAATCGCTCAAGGAATTTTTGCGTTTTGGACTTAGCTTCCTGTGCTTCTTCGACTAGCTCGATAATACGAGCAAATGTTGTATCGTCACCTACGCGTTCTGCAATAATTTCGATATATCCATGGTCGACCAATGTACCGCTGAATACTGGATCATCTAACGATTTGGCAGCTGGCACCGATTCACCTGTGATGGCGGCTTCATTGATAGACGCATTTCCTGTAACAATCGGCCCATCGACTGGAACTTGTTCGCCTGAACGAACGATGACCCGGTCGCCGATTTCTACATCATCCACAGCCATCGTCATAAGTTTACCATTCCGAAGGACACTCGCTTCTAGCGGCGCCAGATCGACAAGTGCTTTGAGGGAAGAGCGTGTTTTCTCCATTGTGCGAATTTCAAGCAGTGCTCCGAATAAAAATAGGAAAGTGACTGCAGCGGATTCTACATATTCGCCAATAAATAGTGCTCCGATTACTGCGATCGTGACGAGAAGTTCAATACTGAAAGCTTTCATGCGGATAGCTTTCCAAGCTTTTATGGCGATTGGAGTACCAGCAAGTAATGTGGCGGTAATTAATGTAAATTGACGCGCATCATGAAAGCCTGCGAAGTGCAAAATGATGGCTGTGACAAGCAACATCGCGGATATAGCAGTGATCCGTACGGTTTGTTTTGCGTTCATTGGAATGCCTCCTTTCTATGAGACTTTTTGATGAAGAACTGGATATCCGAGTTGCACAATCAGTTGCTGTAATTCATTGGCTTCTACACTAGATTCATCAAACTCGACCCGAACTTTACTTGAATGAAATAAAACTTTCACTTGCTGTACGCCTTTCGCTCGGGATAGGGCACCTTCAATTTTCTTGACACATGATGGGCAACTGAATGGTTCCATTAAAAATACGACTTTTTTCATTGATCTCATCCTTTTCGTTTGTATTTAGTATCTTAAGTATAAGAGTACTTTGTGAAATCTACCTTGACGCTCGTCAACTTTCGTCAAACAATACTTTTTCTTCTCGTCAAAGTGCTTTATACTGAATAAGTAGTACACATTTATGAATAGAGGAGAATCGTACGGATGAAATTAACCTATTCTGGTAAAACGAAAGACGTCTACCGCTTGGAAGATGGCCACGTGCTATTGAAATTCAAGGATGATGTAACAGGGGAAGATGGTGTATTCGATCCAGGTGCCAACACAGTAGGCTTGACGATTGATGGTGCGGGAAAGTCTGGACTTCGCATGACGAAATACTTTTTCGAGAAATTGGAGGAGCAAAACGTACCGACACATTACATCGATGCCGATTTGGATGAAGTCACGATGACGGTGAAGCCTGCTACGGTCTTTGGTAAAGGATTAGAAGTGATTTGTCGATACCGTGCGGTCGGAAGTTTCTTGCGCAGATTCGGTGCGTACGCTGAAGAAGGACAAGTACTTGATGCTTTCGTGGAAGTGACGCTAAAAGATGACGAACGTCAAGATCCACCCATTTCAGAAGATGCTTTGGCTCAGCTTCATATTTTGACACATGAAGAATACGCAACGCTTAAAGATTTAACTCAGCAAATTTCTGAAGTAGTCCGATCAGAAATGGCCGAAAAAGGGTTAGAGCTATATGATATCAAATTGGAATTTGGTCGCGATCCTGAACGAAACATCATGTTGATCGATGAAATTTCAGGAGGTAATATGCGCGTCTATCAAGGAGATACATATATTGCACCAATGGAATTGGAAAAAATATTATTTTCATAAGATTCAACCGGAAACGAAAAATGTTTCCGGTTTTTTATATTCGCTCTTAAGCCATACGCTGACTGACTTAACAGCGCTTTACTTTTTAATCAAATAAATAAAACGATATATTTACTGTTGACAACGTTTTCAGAGTTTCCTATAATAGCAACCAGTGTCAGAGGTGACACATAGTTTGCTTCTTAACCAGTGTGTGAACGTTGGTTGGATGAATGCGTATGGTAGTAAATTCAAGATAATGAAAGTGTCTTTCATATCAGCGAATCTTTAATATATCTGCTGTTTCCATGAACAAAAGCTCCCCGCTTTTGTAAAGGCGCTCTTTTTTGCTCTTCATACCGCAAGGCAGAAAGATAGCACCCATAGTAGCCAGCACGAATCTCCATTTTGGCTTTTCTACGTAAGTACCCTTGCTATGTCCGCTAGATTCATAAGAAGAATCAGCCGAGTGTATTTGCTCGGTCCCAAAAAACCTCACATTGATGACGATTCGACGAACGGATTTCAGTTAGATGGCGTTGTCGGATAAAGAAGCACGCATCCTAGAGAATTTCAGATGATGGAAATGTGTAAAATTATATGTAAGAGAACTTGGAGGAGAAACTATTTGCATACTAAACACAAAGTTTCGATTGCAGGGTTAGATCCGAACGATCTGTATTCATTTCGTATGCCGACTGTAGAAGATGGAAAATTCATCTGGCAGCTCATTAAGGATACGAAAATACTCGATTTGAATTCTTCCTACAGTTATTTGCTGTGGGCAGATCAATTCAGCGACACGAGTATCGTAGTAGAAGATCACGGAAAGCTTGTAGGCTTCATTTCGGGCTTCATTCAACCTAAAGCGAAAGATACCTTGTTTATTTGGCAAGTGGCAGTCGATGAATCGGCACGAGGAAAGCGGATCGCTTCCCGTATGCTGCATACGATTTTGCAGCGTGATGCATGTCGGAATATTCGGTATTTGGAATCGACCGTGACACCATCTAATACGCCGTCCATTAAGTTATTTAAAGGCTTGGCACGTGACTTGGAGACGGAATGCGTGATCACAGATGGTTATACGGAAGATCAGTTTCCGGGTGGAGGGCACGAATCAGAAGAACTGTTCCGCATCGGGCCATTCTGAGAAACGAGCCGATTGCCGCAATTTGACACTGGAAAATACAGAATCTACTGGAGGAATTAATTACACATGGTACTGACAAAAAGTCAGCAGGTAATGGAAGTATTTGAGAATCGTGAGTCGCAAGTGAGAAGTTATAGCAGAAGTTTCCCAACAGTATTTACTAAAGCAAAAGGCTATAAGATGTGGGACACGGAAGGTAAAGAGTATATTGATTTCTTTGCCGGAGCAGGTGCTTTAAACTACGGCCACAACAACGATAAAATGAAAGAAAAGTTAATTGAATATATTCAAGACGATGGAATTTCACATAGCTTGGATATGGGAACGACAGTTCGAAAAGAGTTTCTTGAACGATTTAACGAAGTGATCTTGCAGCCGAGAAACATGGACTATAAAGTAATGTTTCCAGGACCTACTGGGACGAATACAGTGGAAAGTGCACTGAAAATCGCCCGCAAAGTAACGGGACGTCAAAATATTGTAAGCTTTACAAACGGATTCCACGGTATGACGCTTGGCGCATTATCTGTAACAGGCAACTCATACAACCGCGGTGGAGCTGGTGTGCCGCTTAACAATACGACATCTATGCCATTCGATACGTTTTTAGGAGAAGATCAGTCTTTGAACTTCCTTAAAAAGTATTTAGCGAATGCAAGCAGTGGCTTAGACTTACCGGCAGCTATGATTCTTGAAACGGTACAAGGGGAAGGCGGCATCAATCCCGCAAGCTTTAATTGGTTGCGTGAAGTAGAACGTCTCTGCAGAAATTACGATATCTTATTAATTGTCGATGATGTGCAAGCAGGTTGCGGACGAACTGGAACTTTCTTCAGTTTTGAACCGGCCGGCATTAAGCCCGACATCGTTTGCCTGTCAAAATCCATTGGCGGCTACGGATTGCCTTTAGCACTCACGCTGATCAAACCAGAATATGATACATTCGGTCCAGCTGAGCATAACGGAACATTCCGCGGTAACAACATGGCCATCTTGACAGCGACTGAAGCTTTATCGTATTGGGAAACAGATGAATTCGCTAAATCGGTACAAGAAAAATCGAAGCTCATCACGAAGCGCATGGAAACAATTGTCGAGGACTATCCACAATTGAAAGCTACAACCCGTGGCCGCGGCTTCATGCAAGGAATTGTCTGTGGTGAAGGCAAGGAAGACTACGCAGATAAAATCTGTGCCAAAGCATTTGAAAAAGGCTTGATCATTGAAACATCCGGACCAGAAGGCGAAGTCGTCAAATTCCTTGGTTCATTGATCATGGATGAAAAAGGTATCGATCAAGGATTCGATATTCTAGAAGAAGCAATCGAAGAAATCATAAGAAACTAAGGGAGAGAATGTTCAGTGATAGTACGTACAATAGATGAAATTATTGGTAGCGAAAATGAAACAAAAGCAGAAACGTGGGCAAGCCGCCGTTTCTTACTGAAGAAAGACAATATGGGCTTCTCGTTCCATGAAACGATTATTTATGCTGGAACAGAAACGCATATCCATTATCAAAACCACCTAGAAGCGGTTTACTGCGTGGCGGGCGATGGAGAAATTGAAACGGTCGCAGACGGCAAAGTCTACCCGATTAAAAACGGTACGATGTATGCGCTGAATGAACACGACGAGCACTACTTGCGTGGTGGAAGGGAAGACATGCGCCTGATCTGTGTCTTTAATCCACCCCTCGTCGGAACGGAGACGCATGATGAAAATGGTGTGTATCCACTAATTGAAGACTGAGTGTTGTGGTATGTAATGTAGGGAGAGGACGCTCTGAGGGTAATTCCTTGGAGTGTTTTTTTGTTGTTGTGGGTAGGAGAGAAGAGAAGGCGGTGGGGTGGGGGCTCTTTAATTTGGCTGAGCGCTCTATCGTGCGGCTCATCCGCTCATAGTTTCTGGTTGATCGCTCTATACTTCGTGGTAAGCGCTCAATGCGGGTTTGGATTCGCTCAATGTTAGGCGTTAAGCGCTCAATGTCGTGTGGTTTATGTCTTCGCTTAGTGGTTGGTTGTTGAAACGCTCAATGCGAAGTTGAATCCGCTCAATGTTGACCGTTAAGCGCTCAATGCGAAGTTGAATCCGCTCAATGTTTGCCGTCAAGCGCTCAATGCGAAGCTGAATTCGCTCAATGTTGACCGTTAAGCGCTCAATGCGAAGTTGAATCCGCTCAATGTTGACCGTTAAGCGCTCAATACGAAGCTGAATCCGCTCAATGTTGACCGTTAAGCGCTCAATGCGAAGCTGCATCCGCTCAATGTCCGACATTAAGCGCTCAATCCAACCCCACATCCGCTCATAGAATTTCCGCAACATGTTAGAAAATCATAAAAGTGGGTACACTACACACTATGAGTTCATTATCTAACCAGTAATGAACAGCAAATTACATAACTTACACAAGGAGGAATTCAATTATGTGGAAATTACCGAGTATCGTATTGGGCTCAGCATTAATGATGGCAGCTTGTGGTGGCGCGGCGGATGAAGAAAAAGAACCGGTGGACGGTGGCGATGATCCCGTTGTGGAAGAAGAGGAAACAGCGGAGCCGGAAGTGATGGCGCCGGTCATAAATGTTGATGGAGAAGAAATCGGTTCTGTAACGCTCACGCAAGGACCATCTGGTGTAGCGATGGACGTAGACGTAACAGGCCTTGAGCCAGGGGAACACGGCATGCATTTCCATGAGACGGGCGTATGTACAGCACCGGACTTTAAAGAGTCTGCTGGCGGTCACTTCAACCCGACAGACAAAAAGCACGGGTTAGACAATCCGGATGGACACCACGCGGGTGATTTGGAGAATCTTGTGGTGGATGAAGATGGAAGTGCGAAAGTTTCTGTGACGACAGATGCGGTGACGCTTGAGTCTGGAGAAGACAATTCATTACTGGATGAAGACGGAACGGCAATGGTGATCCATGAAGGTGCGGATGATAACATCACGGATCCAGCAGGCGATTCAGGAACGCCATTTGCTTGTGCAGAGATTACATCTGAAAATATGAAGTAAGAAATAAAATAGGATGTCCCCGATGTGGGGGCATCCTTTTTTCATTGGTAACTAAAAGTATAGTGGAAAGACAGACATCTCCACTTCATTGCCGATAGACGAAAAAAAAGAACGCCCTCCCGGAAAGGGGCGTCCTGTTGATTATCGAACGATGGCGATAATCCCTTCTTCATCATCCAGCTTTAGCTGAATGCCTGCTGCCATCGGATCTTGATCGAGATACTGCTCGATCCAAAGGCGAAGCGCTTCGACGAGACGGGAGGTGTCCAAATGATGCATGTTGCCGTTAAGCTCGGCATCTGCTGAAAACCCGGTGTCGTCATCGTAAGCAAGTTCGACTTCCACGTCGTCTGGCATTGCACGTGACTCTTTTGCGATCAATACACACACTGCATTGACTACGTCTTGTTCGTAGATTATCTGTTGTTCCATTGATTCATTTCCTCATTGCGTTTACGCTCTTTCTCTTTGAAGATCGCGAAAATCTTTCGAACCATGTAAATGATGAAGACAATCGCTAACACGTTAATTAGTAAGCCCATAATGGATCCAAGCATTCCCATATTCGCAAATAAGCTGCCGAATAATAGACCTGCTAGTCCACCAACGAATAGACCTTTCATTAAGCCGCCAGCCATACCGCCTGGCTTCTTCGCTGTGTTGCCTGCTGTTGCTTTATCTTTACTTTGATTGGTATCTTGTTTCTTTTCCGCTTTATTCGGTTGTACACGATTCGGTGTACTGAAACTCTTCTTACCAGACTTATAGCCACGTGCTTCGGCAGTAATTTCATCTTGGAAGATAATGTTTCCAAGTGGTGACAAAATCAACGTCGCGGCCAAGAAAAATGCAGCAAATTTTTTCAATTGATAATCTCCTTTAATGCTGTAATGAAGGTCTTGGATCTACCAAAGCCCTTCTCTTTATTTTACTGGATAACGTAACGTAATGAAAGGAAATTCACTTACTTGGCAAAGAAATTTTCTGTATAGAATGGCTGTTCTTTGTCGTTGAAATCCACACCGACTCCAAGGAACTGATAATCGCGGATTAATATATTTTCACGATGGCCTTTGGAATTCATTAGACCTTCGTGTGCAAAAATACTGCTTGACTGACCGTAAGCCAGATTTTCACCGGCGCTGACGAATTGGACGCCTTGCTTTTTCATTCGGTCGAAAGGGGACTCCCCTTGCAAGTTTTCATGACTGAAGTAATCTTGCACGGCCATGTCCGTACTATGCAGACGTGCCGTTTCGGATGCGAGTTCATCCCATGTTAAAATGGAACGACCGTGTCGAACTCTTGCCGCATTCGTCAAATCAAATAGTTGCATCTCGAAGCCCCTACGCATCGCCTCGTTTTGAGGGGCATAGAGCGCAGACTTTTTTTGTTCTAGCGAATCCGAGATCAATTGCACGGCCGTGACGGTATTCTCTTTATGCAAATCATAAAAGACATACATATAGAGACCATCCGAATGAAAGATGTCCATGCCTTCGTCGTTTTGCAACTTATAAATATTCGTACCTTTACGTATTTCAGAAATCGGGTCACCGAGCTCTTCACGTACTTCCGACTTCGGCACGCCGTATTCAATACCGATAGATGAAGCGATGAGACGATCATTTGTATAGATCGCATTGACGCGACGTTTAATATCATAGGACAGCATGACGAAGTTCTGGTAGTTGTCATGGAACGTCAGCCATTCCGTGCCGTATTCATTGGTGGATTTCCGCACAGGGTCCCCAAGCTTTTCTTTCACTTGCGCTTCGGTCGTGCCAATTTCTATATTGTGAATAGAAATAATGCCTGTTGCCGGCGCATCGAGCACGGGTTGGGCGACTTCATCTGGGGGATTGCTTCTGTTTGCTTTATCGGAAACGAAGGTTATTAAATCGACAATCGATTCTTTTGTATAGTCAAGCGCAGATCCAACTACTTCCTCGTTCAGCACGGTTTCTACTTTGGCATCAAGCGGATCAAGAAACGATAAGTCCACGTATTCCGATACTGGGCCTTCCCATAAGGGCTTGAAAGCGTAAATCAGTACTGCGAGAAAGAGTAACTGAAACAGGCGTTTTATCATATGAAACTCACTCCTCGACTACATTATACTCTGTTTATACCTTGGCAATACAGCAGGAACTATGAAATGTTGAAAATTATCCTCAATAGTAGCGGGAAAAAGGGTATACTAAAAAAAGAATGGAAAGTTTGGAAGGAGTGGATGGCATGTTCGGCGGTGTAAGCAGTGTACCTTCCTGGTTTTATATAGTCGCATTTGTCGTCGTCATATTGCTCGTTCTCATTACGGAATGGCGGACAAGATGAGGATCGAATTTCATTAGAAAGAAGGAATGAATATGTTAACATTTGAAGAGAAACAACAGATTATAGAAGAGTTTCCGGAGTTAGTGAAGAAAGAAGTGTCCATGAAGCGCTTGAACTATCATTACGAAGAATCTTTGTACGATAAAACGGTAGTCGTGCAGCATTTGCACCCGAATGGTAATGCATTTGTCTACGTGGCAGATGTTGAGGGCTATGAAGCGGATGATCGTGGTCTAGTCAATGTACGCGAATATTCCGCGGATGAATTCCGTGCAGTGATTCGTGCGGCAATTGAAGGGCTGGCGACAGAAGTCGAGGAGCCTGAAACGATCGCAGAAACGTGGCAAAATTCCAATGGTCAGAAGCTGACACTTCTTGAGGAAGATGGCTTCTTTAATGTTTATCATGAAGTAAACTTGGAAGAGGGCTTTGGAGATTATCAAGAGGCGGCGAGTTATTTAAAAGAAGAAGGCTTCTCCGTCAAAACGAAATAACGGCTACAGGAGTGATATCGAATGAAGGGTAAAACAGTGGCGATTTGGATGGTCGTGGTGTTGATTGTGGCGGTAGTGGGCATTGTGTTATTGGTTCAGGCTACCTTCAAAAATAATCCTACACAAAAGAATCATCAGTCCATGGACAACCAGTCGTATACCGAAATCGGTACGTTCGGCTGGCAATAAACGGTAAAGTAGCTGTCGGGGATCTAGTATTCCCGGCAGTTTTTTGTCGCGCCAAAACAAAAAAACCACTTCCCAAAAGGAAGTGGTTTGTATAGGCAAATTAGTTTTTAGTAACGTTAGTTGCTTGAAGTCCGCGTTGTCCTTGTTCGATTTCGAAAGACACGTCTTGACCTTCTTCAAGAGTTTTGAAGCCATCACCTTGGATAGCTGAGAAGTGTACGAATACGTCGTCGCCATCTTCACGTTCGATGAAGCCGTAACCTTTTTCTGCGTTAAACCATTTTACTTTACCTTGTTCCATGTTTGTTTCCTCCTCGTGCACACTCGTGTACACCTTGTATTACTATCCTTGCTCAATTTCTAAAAAACGGTCGAGATAAAATCGTTGACCAACGTCGAACAAAAATAATTCTTCTTTATCATAACAAGAAAAGGCAGATATAGCAAGTGGAAAGATTAGTTCAATAGAAGTACGCCTTGGATTTTCCTGTTGTTATAGGAAAAGTGTGAATAGTTTATAGACGATTGCGGCCATTAACGCAGAGATCGGCATCGTGATAATCCATGTCAACACAATCTTCTGTGCGACTCCCCATTTCACGCCTCTCAAGCGCTGCGCTGAACCGACTCCCATAATAGAAGAAGAGATTACGTGTGTCGTGCTGACAGGTAAATGAAGTAGGGTAGCGCCGAAAATAATGACCGCGGAGTTCAAATCTGATGCAATCCCGTGGATCGGTCGGATCTTCATAATCTTGCCGCCAACCGTTTTGATAATCTTATACCCACCGATCGACGTCCCAATTCCCATCGCAGTCGCTGCCGCAACCCGTACCCATAGCTGGATATCATCGGTTGTTTGTAATTCTGCTGCTATCAAAGCCATTGTAATAATCCCCATCGCTTTTTGCGCGTCATTCGTACCGTGCGTGAACGATTGAATCGCAGCCGTACCGATTTGCATGTAGCGGATGCGACGGTTCGCTTTAAATAAATTTCGATTCTTTAATACTGTACGTAATAGGGTCATGACAATAAATCCGCCGACCAATGCCATGACAGGAGATAGCAACAGTGCCTGAATGATTTTAATAAAGCCACTGTAATTCAGAATACCAAATCCCGCTGCCGCAATAGCCGAGCCGGCAATGGAACCGATCAGTGCATGTGAAGAGCTGGATGGGATTCCGAAATACCATGTGACCAAGTTCCAAATGATCGCGGAAACGAGGGCTGCCAAAATTACGAGTGAACCATTTTCCAATAAAAACGGATCGACGATATCTTTCGTAATGGTTTTCGCTACACCTGTGAATGTTAGCGCACCGACGAAATTCATCGTGGCGGCGAGCATAATCGCAGTCCGAGGCTTCAGTGCGCGTGTCGATACCGAAGTAGCAATTGCGTTGGCTGTATCGTGGAAACCATTGATGAAATCGAACGCCAAGGCAAATACCACAACGAGAATGGTTAGTATGAGAATCGTATCCATCAGTTAGGACTCCTTACGCGTTACGCATGATGATGGTTTCAATATTATTTGCCACGTCTTGACAAAAATCTGCAGTGTCTTCGAGCAGTTCATACAGGTCTTTCAATTGAATAATGCGGATCGGATCTTTTTCACGAATAAACATTTGCTTGATAGAAGTTCGTAGCACTTCGTCGCAAATTCGTTCGTACTCTTTAATTTGTACTGCATGCGTACGCATTTCGACTAACTTTTTCTTCGTCAGCAATTCCATTGCCAAAACGATTTCATCGGTACTTTTCGTAATGTTGATGATAAACTTCTGCATGTATTCATCAATTTCAATGAGAGAAAACATCTCGAGATTAGCGAGAAAATGCTCCATGCCATCCAGAATATCATCCATTGCAATCGCGATATTCAAAATATCTTCCCGTTCGATAGGTGTCATGAACGATGTATTCAGTTTCGTGATTAATTCATGAATTAACGTGTCACCAGCTGTTTCATATTCTTTCATTTGAATGCTGGCTTTTTTCAAGTCTGAAACAGAATCGACTTTAAAATCATTCGCGTAATGCATAGATTCCTGCACATGCTTGGCGATGTCCAATAACGCTGTGAAAAATGGATCGGGTTTACGTGGTCCTAGCATCTTAATTCCTCCATCTATTGTTGACATCGATAGTGATTACATCATACAAAAACTGCGTTAAAAAAGATAGCGAACAATGTAGAATTTGATCGGAATTTCAATTGTTAAGTTATCGTTAAGTTCTAGTAAATCTATTGAAAATAAATTTTGGCATGAGATGATCGGCAGTAAAGTATTACATAAGCGGAAAGGAGATCAACATGAAGAATGACAAGGCTTTTTCTATAAAAAAGCTAGTGGAATTATTTATCGTATCTCTCAAACTAGGACTGACCTCATTTGGCGGACCCACTGCCCATTTAGGTTACTTCCATGAAGAGTATGTACGAAAACGTAAGTGGATGGATGAAAAAGGGTATGCGGATTTAGTAGCATTAGCACAATTCCTTCCAGGGCCGGCAAGCAGTCAGGTAGGGATGGGAATTGGCGTGGCGCGGGCTGGGGTAGTGGGTGGGCTCGTTTCCTTTCTAGGTTTCACGATGCCGTCCGTAGTGGCATTGATTTTGTTTGCCACGCTTCTAGTAGGTTCAGATGTTAGTGAGGCAGGTTGGCTGCACGGGTTGAAGATCGTGGCGGTGGCGATTGTTGCACATGCGGTACTCGGAATGGCGAAGAATTTGACGCCGGATATTAAGCGAAAAGCCATCGCCTTACTAGCGCTCGTCGTTACACTCTTATGGCAAACGGCTTTTACGCAAGTGGGTGTGATTATACTAGCGGGACTAGTGGGATTATGGTTATTTAAAGTTCATGATTCGCCAGGTACTGATTCCTCGAGATTCCTCGTATCAAAGAAAACTGGAATCATTTGTTTAACACTGTTTTTCACTTTGCTCGGTATGTTGCCGTTGCTTCGAGAACTGACAGGGTCTTACTGGGTTGCAGTATTTGATAGTTTTTATCGATCGGGCGCGCTCGTATTCGGTGGGGGCCACGTCGTTTTGCCTTTATTGGAACAGGAATTGGTACCAGTGGGGTGGATTGGAAGTGAGTCATTCTTAGCGGGTTACGGTGCGACGCAAGCAGTTCCAGGACCGTTGTTTACGTTCGCTGCCTATCTCGGTGCTGTGATGAACGGCTGGCAAGGTGGATTATTCGCGACCGTTGCGATTTTCTTGCCTGCTTTTCTGTTGATCATCGGTGCACTGCCTTTTTGGGACATCTTGCGCAATCATCCAAAAGTCAAAGGAGCAGTCATGGGTGTCAATGCCGCAGTCATCGGAATTTTACTATCCGCGCTATACCATCCAATTTGGACAAGCTCAATTTTACGGGCAGAAGACTTCGCATTGGCAGCCATTTTATTCAGTATGCTAACCTTTTGGAAGCTGCCACCTTGGATCGTCGTGCTAGTCGGTGCGGTAGGCGGAACTTTATTGTCCATATGGTAGAAAGCTAACCCTATACGTTCGCTTTTTGTTATACTAAATGCATTCTATAGAAGAAAAGGGTTATGCATATATGGATACTTCATTACAAAAAAGGATTGCCATGCCAACTGTTTGGCTCGTCGTATTGCTCGGCTCGCTGTCAGCATTCGGACCGCTATCAATGGATATGTATTTGCCGGGATTGCCGATTGTGGCGGAGGACTTAAACGCTTCGACATCGCTTGTCCAATTAAGTCTGACGGCCTGTTTGATTGGCTTAGGCGCAGGCCAGCTTATTTTCGGGCCGTTAAGTGATATATACGGCAGGCGGAAACCGCTCGTCATTACGCTCAGCGTGTACGCTATTGCTTCTGTCTTATGTGCGTTTAGTCCGAACATTTGGATTTTCGTTGCATTACGTTTCGTTCAAGGTATGACAGGCGCTGCGGGAATTGTCATCGCGAGAGCTTGTGCGCGTGATTTATATGTAGGAAATGAATTAACAAAATTCATGGCGATGCTGTCGATCGTCAGCGGATCAGCACCGATTCTTTCACCAATTGTAGGCGGTGTCGTGCTGAACTTTGCTTCGTGGCCAGCGGTGTTCTTATTACTCGGAGTCATCGGTTTGTTCATGTTTTTATCTACGGCATTTTTCTTGCCGGATACATTGCCGGTTGAGGCACGTTCGGAGAGTGGGATGCTCGCAGTCGTCAAGACATTCAGTGGTCTACTGAAGGATAAGTGGTTCATCGGCATCGCCTTAACGCAAGGCTTGATCATGTCGGGCATGTTCGCGTACATAGCTGGATCTCCATTCGTTTTGCAGAATATTTATGGCATTACAGCGCAACAGTTTTCTTTGTTCTTTGCGATGAACGGTATCGGAATCATTACAGCAGCTCAAGTGACAGGTCGACTTTCGGGCAGAATTCATGAGTTGAAATTCCTGCGTGCAGGCGTGTTGCTTTCATTTACGGCAAGTATTTTACTTCTGTTGACAGTCTGGAATGAATGGCCGCTTGCTGTGATTGCGACGGCGTTATTCTTCATGGTATCAAGCGTTGGCTTGGTGTCGCCAGCGGCGTTTTCTCTGGCGATGCAAAGTCAGGGGAAGTCAGCAGGAAGCGCATCGGCGTTTCTTGGTCTGATGCCTTTCATTGGCGGTGCAATCGTCTCGCCACTAGTTGGACTAGCAGGAGACAGCTCGGCTTGGCCGCTTAGTATTATCGTATTGACTTGCAGTACGGCTGCATTGGTGATTTTCTTCACAGTGGTTCGGAAAGCGTTTCGTCTGCAAGGGGTTTGAGTAGAGAGGCTGTTGGGGTAGGGAGTGGTGCTTCGGAGGGGACGCTTTCCTAGAGGGCTCATGGGAAAGCGTCCGCCAGCTGGAGCTTCCGTCCCTTCGTACTCGCCAAGCAACTCCCAATCCTTTTTAATTCAAATTTGCGCGAAAATAAGGCATGATAGAGATAGAGAGTCTGATTATTACTTTGAGAGGTGGATGTAAAGATGGAATATCGTATTGAGCATGACACGTTCGGAGAAATACAAGTACCAGCAGATAAGTTGTGGGGAGCGCAGACACAGCGCAGTAAACAAAACTTTAAAATCGGCGGGGAACGTATTCCGCTTGGCGTAATCCAAGCCTTTGCTCATTTGAAAAAATCAGCAGCGATCGCCAGTCATTCATTCGGCAACCTATCCGAGGTGAAAATGAAAGCTATTACAGCAGCTGCAGATGAGGTCATTGAAGGCAAATGGGACGAGCACTTCCCGTTGGTCGTTTGGCAAACAGGAAGCGGTACGCAATCGAACATGAACATGAACGAAGTACTCGCTAACCGTGGTAATCAGTTGCTGGAGGAGTGGGGCGAGGAAGAGCGTCTGCACCCGAATGATGATGTGAATAAATCACAAAGCTCCAACGATACATTCCCAACAGCGCTACACGTAGCGGGTGTGATTGCGGTAGAACGCGAAGTATTGCCGGCAATCGATCAATTAGCAACAACACTTCAGAAAAAATCCGAAGACTTCACAGATATCATTAAAATTGGACGTACGCACTTGCAAGACGCGACGCCACTGACATTAGGCCAAGAAATCAGCGGTTGGCATAGAATGCTAGAGAAAACACGCAGCATGCTAGAAACTAGTGTCCAAACAATGAAAGAACTCGCAATCGGCGGAACAGCAGTTGGAACGGGACTTAACGCGCCAGCTGGATTCGGTGAAAAAGTTGCGGAAGAGATTTCAAAATCTGTCGGCATCGAATTTACATCTGCACAAAATAAATTCCACGCATTGACGAGCTATGATGAAGTCGTCTATACACACGGCGCACTGAAAGCATTGGCTGCGGACTTGATGAAAGTAGCGAATGACGTACGTTGGTTGGCAAGTGGCCCACGCTCTGGTATCGGTGAAATTACGATTCCAGAAAATGAACCAGGCAGTTCCATCATGCCAGGTAAAGTGAACCCGACGCAAAGTGAAGCGTTAACGATGGTTGTAGCACAAGTAATGGGTAACGACGCAACAATCGGTTTCTCTGCAAGCCAAGGGAACTTTGAATTAAACGTCTTCAAACCTGTTATTATCTATAACTTCCTACAGTCAGCGAAATTACTGGCTGACGGGATGATTAGCTTTAACGACAACTGTGCGGTAGGAATTGAACCGAACCGTGAAGAAATCGACAATAAAGTAAAGAATTCATTGATGCTCGTCACAGCTTTGAATCCACATATTGGCTATGAAAATGCGGCAAAAATTGCAAAGAAAGCCCATAAGGAAGGTACAACGCTGAAAGAAGCAGCACTTTCTACTGGTTTATTGACAGAAGCACAATTTGATGAATATGTAGATCCAAGCAAGATGACAGGCAACTCATAATTGTCATGAACTTGTACGCTTGCTTTTCCCGCAAATCTTGTATACTAATGGCATAACCTCTATATAAAGGAGTCAGGAATATACATGAAAAAGAAGTTACTTGCAGGACTGGCTGCGTTGACAGTAGCGCTTGCGGCATGCGGAAACGATGCTACAGAGAAGCCTGCTGAAGTAGATCCGACAGATGCACGGGCCGAAGCAGGACAGGATCGTGCAGAACATTTGCCGAATGGTGACTTGCAGGAAGTGACCGCTTCAGCGGACATTTTGCCTTCATTCCTAGATGATAAGCCAGAAGATATGCGCATGGTCTATCAAGTGGCGGGCAACGCAACGGACATTTTGGAATACATGCCTTGCTATTGCGGCTGCGGAGATAGTGCCGGTCACAAGAGCAATATGAATTGTTTCTTGGATGAAGTACGCGAAGACGGCTCCGTTGTCTGGGACGATCACGGCACACGCTGCCTAGTTTGCCTGGAGATCGCAGTGAAATCCGTACAAATGAAGCAAGACGGCATGTCCATGAAAGATATTCGTGATGCGATTGATACAGAATACGGTAACGGAGACTATGCGAAACCTACAGATACTCCAATGCCGGTTTGATTGGTTGATTTTTTAGGCTGCAGATTCACTCTTTTAATGGGAGTGAATCTGCAGTTTTTTTGTGTTTGTGGGTTGGGGGTGGGGGGGAGTGCTTTGTGTGGTTGTGCGTGCGTATGCGCTCAATGTTGATGTGTTTTCGTTTATGGTTCAGTGTTTGAGCGCTCTAAGTGGTTGTCCATCAGCCTCGCTCAATGCCGAATCGCTTTCGCTCATAGTTTGGGGTTAAGCGCTCTATATGTGTGCGTATGCGCTCAATGTTGGCGCGTGTCCGCTCATAGTTTGCGGTTGAGTGCTCTATGTGGTTGCGTAAGCGCTCAATGCTGCCGCGTACCCGCTCATAGTTCGATGTGGAGACGCTCTAAGTGGTTGTCCATCAGCTCCGCTCAATGCCGAAGCGCTTTCGCTCATAGTTTTGCGTTAAGCGCTCTATGTGTGTGCGTATGCGCTCAATGCCAACGCGTGTCCGCTCATACTTCGTGGTTAAACGCTCTATATGGTAACGTATCCGCTCAATACCAGCACACATCCGCTCATACCACAACCCCAACCGCCCAACACCACCCCTCCACCCCTCCACCCCCCTAAAAATCACATCGCATCCATGCATTTTATTGGCAACCCAACCGGATGTGGTATAATTTAGTTAAATTAGGCAGGAGGGGATTCTGATGATTCATTTTGTACAATTTGAAGAGCAGTATATACCGAAGATGGCCTCGTTATTGGCGGCGAGACATGTAGATGAACGACAGCGTTTTCCGTTTTTGCAGGAACGTTTTGAGGACATTGAACAAGCAGAGGATCGCTTGCGTGAAGAGTTGGAGAAGCCGTATACAGGGGGTCTCGTGACGTTGCGTGACGACGAGGTCATCGGCTATTTATTATACGAATATCGTCAAGATGTTACGCGTGGGCGTACGGTGTATGTCGGGTATCCTTCGTTTGTCATTCATGAGGACGAGCATCCGAGATTGGCTCGGTTGATGTACACGGAAGTTGGCGCGGAATGGGTGCGGAATGGGTATTTTGAACATGTGATGGATATTCCGGTCGGTAATGATGAATTAATTCTGGAAATGCTGGAGCAATCGTTTCATTTTGAACAGCGCTTTGCGGCGTTGTCACTTGAACACTATCGTGCACAGCCTGGTGAGAATAGTCTCGTGAAGATGAAGGAACTAGTAGGGGACGAGCAAAGAGTTTTGCATAAGATGGCACCGTGGAATAGTTTGCATCAGGCGAAAGCTCCAGCGTGGAAGCCGGTTACGCAAGAAGCGTTGGATGCGGAGCGCGATGTGTTTGCGGCGTATGAGGGTAAAGAAGGCACGCGTAGTTGGGTTGCCGAGCAAGATGGCGTTCCTGTAGCCTTTCATTTATTCACACCGGCGGACGCGCGTCATGCGATGACGACGCCGGATGAGTCGGCAGTGCTTGTGCAGGCCACGACGAATATTGAGATGCGGGGACAAGGGATCGGCAAGTCGATTGCGAACCATAGTTTCACTCAAATGAAAAATGCGGGCTATAAATATGTCATGACGGATTGGTTGACGGCGAATCATTTAGCGTCATATTTCTGGCCTAAACTCGGATTCCGTTCGTATATGATTCGCATGGCGCGTACGATAGATGCACGCATCTCTTGGGCGGACGGACGATGACGGGCGTGAAGTTCGTCACATCGTGGAGTGGCGGCAAGGATTCTGCGCTCGCGGCGTATCGCGCAATCCGAGAAGGAAATACGCCGGCGATGCTATGGACGATGTTTGATAAAGATGAGTCGCATTCCAAGTCACATGCATTACCACTAGAGATCATTCAAGCGCAGGCGAAGCAAATGGACGTTCCGCTGATGATCCGAAAAGCAGATTGGGCTGGCTATGAAGTTCAATTCATTGATGCGATGCGCGTTGCGAGAGCACATGGTATTCATAAAGCAGTATTTGGAGACATTGATTTAGAAGATCATTTGCTGTGGGTACAATCGATGTGCGCCAAAGTCGGTATGGAAACCTATCATCCACTCTGGGAAGAACCGCGACGTACGCTGCTCGAAGAATTCATTGCGGAAGGCTTTGAAGCGTATGTGATTGTGGTCAATACAAAGATGATGCCTGCAGAATTTCTCGGGAGACGCTTTACGATTGAATTAATGGATGAACTCGAAGCACTTGGCATTGATAGTTGCGGGGAGTCAGGAGAATTTCATACGGTTGTCGTCGATGGACCGATTTTCAAGGAACGCATTCCTATGAAAATGAGTGAAACAATCGAAAAAGATGGTTATGTATTTATGAAGTGCGGGATAGAACAGGAAACTTCCACAGACTGAGAGAATGTCTGCGGAAGTTTCTTGTTTACTGAATAAACGTAGAAAAAGGAGTCGGTGTTTGATGAACAGCAAGAGAGTACGTACAGAGGCAGATCTTCAAAAAACTTTTGACATACGAAAAGCAGTATTCGTCCAAGAACAACAGGTGCCGGAAGAGGACGAGTTCGATGAATTTGATGGGTTGAACGGATTATGTGAACATATTTTAGTGGAACAAGAAGGGCAAGCAATCGCGTCAGGTAGATTGAGAGTGGTAGAGGGGGTAGGGAAGTTAGAGCGTATTTGTGTATTGGCTTCTCATCGAGGTCTAGGCGTTGGAAAAATAATTGTTGAAGGCTTGGAGGATGTCGCAAAGGACAAGGAAATCGCTTCCTTAACATTACATGGGCAGACACATGCGGAAGAGTTTTATCAGAAACTTGGATACGAAACTACGTCTGATGTATTCATGGAAGATGGCATACCGCATATTGTGATGGAGAAAAAGTTGGCTCTATAGGTACAAACAGCACCTGTTTTATAGAGAAATGCCCCTGCAGGTAGAAGATACAATCTACCTGTAGGGGCATTTCTTTATGGCATCCGCTCTTTTAGAAAGTGCGGATTTTATGCGGCTCACTTACGTAATTGAATTTCGATATTGATCTTGACTTCATCACTTACGACAACGCCGCCAGTTTCTAGTGCAGCGTTCCATGTTAAACCGAAGTCTCTACGATTAATTTTCGTATTACCTGTAAATCCAGCAGCTTGGTCTCCGCTCATTGGATCCTTCGCCATACCTTCATACGTAACGTTGAACGTGACAGGCTTCGTTGTATCTCTAATCGTGAAGTCGCCCGTTAAGTCATACGTATCTTTGGATGTCTCCTCAATTTTTGTCGCTTTAAATGATAAATGCGGATATTTTTCTACATCGAAAAAGTCAGCTGAACGTAAATGGTTATCTCGGTCGGCCTTGCGTGTATCGATACTGTTGGCCTCAATTGTAAAATCGATGGATGCACCTGTTAAATCTTCTGGATCAGCTTCGATTGTGCCTTGGAATTCGTTAAATGTACCTTTTACGTTCGAAATCATCATATGTCGTACTGAAAAACCTACTGTACTGTGTGCTGTGTCAACGTTCCATATTGCTTTTGTCATATACATCTCCTCCAATAATGGTTGTTATTTTACATGTAGTAACTTCTCTTTTACTAAAACAAAACGTGCTTATTGTTTTTTATTACATAGATCGTGTTTACTTCAACCAGTTTTTCGCTTGCATTGCGACTTCTTGTGTCAGGCTGTGTCCTTTTACCCATGCGGTTGTAACGTTTGCGCCTCTTTCTTCAAATAGACGGATGACGCGCTTGCTTTCGGATTCAGGCACGATCGGATCCCCTTCGCCTAGTGATAGGAATACGTCCACATCGCTGAAGTCATGTTTTTCTTCTAGATCTGCAGGATATAAGGGTGCGAATAAAGCGGCTTTTTTAAGTGTTTCTGGGTGTTTGAGCATCATTTGAATCGCGATATTCGAACCGTTTGAGAATCCGACTAGCACCGTATCTTCCATTTTGAAATCATACTCTTTTGCTTTTTCTTCAATGAATGCATACAGTTCATTGCCGCGGAACGCAAGATCTTCCCAGTCGTAGTGACCTTCACCGTGACGTTTGAAGAATCTGTTCATACCGTTTTCCTGCACATTTCCTCTGATGCCTAACACGTTGTATTCAGGATTGAGTAGTTCGGCAAGAGACACTAAGTCTGTTTCTGTACCGCCTGTGCCGTGGAGCAATACGAATACGGGTGCATCTTTTTTGTTTTCATGGTAAATATATTTCATTACACGCCAACTCCTTTGATTAGTTAACAGGCCGTTCTACTGTGAATAGCTTACCTATTTCCGCGTAATCACTACCGGCAAGTCTGCTTACGGCTTTTAGTTTCAACGGGTCAATATAGCCGTTATGATAAATGGTTTCATCTATGTGATAATGTTTTACTTTCAGCAATAAAACATCTGTAGTGGCGATGTTTTCTTCATTGTAAACGACCAATGAATCGTACAACTCTGTTTCAAACCGTACCTTGGTTTCATTCAACCCTGGAACTTGAACCGCTTTTGAGTCTACTGTTGTAAAACTCGATACATCCAGCTCGCTTTCATCCGGCCCTAGCGGTGCAGACGTCGCATTTGCTGCTTCTACGTTATCCGTATCCACAACTTGGACTACGGCTTCTTTCGTTTCATAAATATTTCTGGCCGTATCTTTCGAATTCCCGTCTACGCGCTGCACGGCGATCGATAACATAGGGGGGTCATAGGTGACGATATTGAAATAGCTGAATGGTGCAATATTAATAATACCCGAATCAGACATCGTAGAAACCAATGCGATCGGTCTAGGAATAACGGAACCAATCAGGAATTTCTTCTTTTCTTTTGCTGTTAGATCTCGTGGAGAGAAATTGAGCATGTTATACATCGACTAGACCTCCAATTTCGGCAGCTGATTTTCGTATTCTCGTCTGTTGTGTTCGTATTGTTCCGGTAATTTCAGCATGGAACCGAGTGATTTTATATCTTCATCGACATCGAAACCTGGACCGTCCGTTGCGAACTCGAACACGACTCGTCCTTTTTCTTTAATGTAGATCGAGTTAAAGTAATTTCTGTCTTTCACTTCGGTGACTTTCAATTGCTCATCAGTCAGTGCAGACTGCCATTCTTGCAATGCATCCTTATGCGGCACGGACCACGCGATGTGGTGGACCGTGCCGATCCCGAATCTCCCGGCAGGCTGCACAGGAGTTGCCGTAATAATATGTTGCTTTTCCTTGCCTACTGTTTCAAAGTGTTGATTTTGATCATTTATATCCAGTTCGTTTAATCCCATAAGGCCGGTAAGAAGTTCTTTTGTGCCTTCCGGATTTTCGGACAATAAAACAGCACCGTGGAAATCGACAATGTCATAATGATCTGTAGCAATTTCGCCTTCGACTAGTGCGAGCTCGAGTCCATGAACATCGTCGAACTCGAGTGTATCTTTACCGAAAAGTTGTGTTATTTCAGTATGGATGTTTTGAGCCGTCAGATACTCTTTCCAATAGTCCATGCTTCCTTTTGGTACTCTGAAAGCAATTCGTCCGACCTGACCACTGCCTTTTCTGCCATGATTCTGATTTGTCCAAGGGAAGAATGTAATGACTGTACCAGGTGTCACATGTTGATCTCCGAAGTACAAATGGTAAACGCTTGGATCTTCAAAGTTTACGGTTTGCTTAATCAGACGAAGTCCCAAAACATCTCTGTAAAATTTCAGGTTTTCATTAGGGTCTCCTACAATAGCTGTAATATGGTGGATCTTTTTAATTGCTTCCATTTATAAAACTCCTTTCAAACGATTATGACCGTGTGGTATCGAACGGGCGAATTTGTGATTCAATATATTCGCGTTTTGGCTCTAGGAACGGTGGGAGTGATAAGTTTTCGCCTAATGTTTCGTATGGTTCATCCGTCATGAAACCTGGACCGTCTGTGGATAGCTCGATCAGAATATGACCGACACGTGTATAAAGTGCTTCGAAGTAGAAGCGGTCTACATGGCCGGAATGTTGCATGCCCAATCCATCGTATTTTGCTTCCCAGTTCTTGATTGCCTCATGGTCCTTTACCCTGAACGATACATGGTGAACCTGTCCATATCCTTGACGACTTTGTGTTGTATGGTCATTTCGTAAGATGACTTGTCCTCCATTGCCGCCTTCACCTACATCAAACAGTGTCACATTTTCTTCTTCAAGAATCGGTTTCATACCATACACATCCGTAAGCATTTTCTTAAAATTTTCGAAATAGCTCACTGTGATTTCAATTGGACCTAAACCGTAAATCGCGTGTTCTTCAGGTACGGGTCCGTTTTTCCAAGGTGTACCGGGTGCTACGCCTTTATTATTTTCATCGGAGAACAGTTGGTATTTCTGTCCGTCCGCTTCTTGGAAAGGGAGTACCTTTTTGCCGAACAACTCTTGAATGCCGTCGTTTTCTACATCAAACTCATTGAAGCGTTCTAGGTAATATTCAAGTGCTGCATCGCTAGGTACTCGTAGTCCGATTCTAGAAATCGAGTTCGTCCCCGCCGTTCCTTTCGGGTTGTTCGGGAAGTCGAAGAACGTCATGTCCGTCCCTGGTGAGCCGATATCATCCGCGAAAAATGTGTGATACGTGTGAATATCATCTTGGTTTACTGTTTTCTTAACTAACCGCATGCCGAGTACGTTCGTGAAAAATTCATAGTTTCTCATTGCGTGATCTGTCATTGCGGTAACGTGGTGAATGCCTAGTAATTCGTTTGTCATGTAATAAAACCCCTTTGTATTTTATAATTAATTGGTATATTACCATTTCGAGATAATAGTTGTAAAAAAACTAGATTTACCATTACATATTCTGTGCATGTAAACCTAATTTTTTCAACTGTGTAATTAATTGTTCTTTTTCTTGTATATCTAGTCCACTAAAAATTTCTTTAATCGCCTTTTTGTGAGGAGGGAAGATCTCATTCATCAATTCCGTTCCATCCGTTGTAATGGACGCATGCGTTACACGTCGATCTTTTGGACAAGGCTTTCTTTTGATTAAGTTTTTCTTTTCTAGTTTATCTACAACGTAAGTGATACTACTACTAGCGATCAATACTTGCTCACCGATTTTTTGTATCGGTTGATCACCTTTACTATAGACTAATTCTAAAACGGCAAACTCTGTTGGATTTAAACCTGAGCGTTTGATATCTTCTTCCACACGTACTTTAATGGATTGTAATGCTCGAGTTAAAACAATAAATGCCTTTAGAGACAAATCTTCTTCATACATTTCATTATTTTGATTGTCCATGACGTTCTCCTTTTATCTCGAATTCAAGGTAATCATATAATATTCACTATGCCATGTCAAACCGTATGTTTGTAAAAACATCTACAATTCTTGGATTATTTGCGTGGAGAGTAGTTCAACCAGTGGAAAAGGTGAAACGAAAGGGGGGAGGCTACCCTGCTAGATCAGTAGCCTCCGCACATTAGAATCTGGTAGTAGACTTCAATGCATAGTAGTTTATAGCGCTGCATCGTTCTGGAAGTTCATGACAAAATGACTCGCATCATGGTAAACTCCGAAAACGTATCCTTGATCTTTGAAAAAGTTCAAAATTTCAGGGAGTGCTTCTAAAGTTTGCGGTTTTTCGTGCATCAATACAATTTCTTTATCCGAAGTAGTGTTTTGTTTAATGTTTTGTACGATTTGAGCTGGGTTACCTGGAAGATCCCAATCTCGTGAATCGATCGTCCAATCCCAAATTTTAATATGGGCGTCTGCCAGTTGTTTCCGTATGTACTCACCGTTCAATCCAGGTGCCGATCCATAAGGAGGGCGCACTAAACGAGGAGTGGTTCCTGTTATTTCATGGATGAGATCCAGTGATTCAAGCATCTCGGGTACAAACTGTTGATCAGCGTAAAGTGCTTGATAATTGTGCGTCATGCTATGGCCGCCAATATAGTGACCTTCTTGCGCTGCACGTTTTACACTTGCTTGGAGATGTTCTTTCTTTAAATTATTTCCTTGCATGAAAAATGTAGCTTTCGCGTCATGTGCATCCAATATATCTAAAAACTGCTCAGTCCATTTGCTCGGACCATCATCAAAAGTTACATACACTACTTTTTCAGGTTCATTCTCTTCTGGAGACTGTTCTGTACTTGTATCAGTAGGCATTTCTGTTTGCCCTTCAGTAGACGTTTCCGTTTCCTCCGGTTCTATTGTAGGGAATACTTCAGGTTCAGTACTAGGTTCTTCTGGTGGTGTACTAGGTTCTGGCTGATCGTTTGATGTCGGCGTTTCGATTGGTTCAGGTTTGGTTACAGGTTGATTCGATGTACTAGGTTGTTCGCGGAAAGAATATGACGTTCCAACAAAAAGAACAGTACCCGATAGAACAAGAAGAATGAGTAGAAGCAGAAAATATCTTTTCTTCAACTTTCGTCTTTTCTGTCCGACTTGTTGAGGTAGCGTACTCATAAAATATATAGCCTCCTATCAATTTGTGTTGAATAGACCGATTTTCATCGTATGTATGTATAAAAACTCCCTTACTTCATAAGGACAACAGCAGACGAACTCCATCATCTGCTGTTGTAACATCATTTACTGAATATATGTGTCACTAACTAGGGCATCCTGTAAAATATCTGAAGGAATCTCAAATGTGACGACGCCCATATAACCTGGTGCTACTTCGTACTGATCAAACGAAATGACGAGTGTATGATCCGCAGTAATGTAGAAGTCTTGATTGGTTTGAATGGAGTCGAATTCAATGTCCGCTCCTTCGATAGCTAAGTACGCAGTGTTTTCATCTTCTTCCATTTGTCGCGTCATCTCTTTTTTTATATAGGCAGTGATGATTTCCACATAGGAATCGTCTTTAAAGAGACTCGGTAAGGTAAGGAGAATGTGATGTTGTTTATCAATCGTATCGTATTGCATTTCAGTGGAAGAAGATCCAGCCGTAGTGGTTTCATAACGCGCAATGGACAAAATTTGTTCTGTATCGGTTTTTACTTCATAACCTGAATCCACGCCTAAATGACCGCTACCTGCCTCTTCCAGTCTGGCGATTTCCTCTTCAAATTTCGTAAAGAGCGCTTTGTTTTCTTCGATATACTTTTCATTTAAAGCAGTTTGCAATCCTTCGTTTTCCAACCCATCGATTGCCGGCGTTTCCATGTTTGCCTGATACGTTTCCTTTTCCATTGTTAAGGTTTCGATCGTGAAAACTTGCACGATGGAACCGAGAACGGGAATGTTCACTAGCGAATTGGCGAAAGTCGGGCTAGCATTAATGCTACCCACGAATAAAGTAGCCGCAGCAGCAATTCCGATCGACCAGTTTCTCATAGGGGAGCGCTTCTTATTCGTGTTTTTTGCACGTTGAATAGAATCTTTCACTACATGATCCAGCTCGGGAGGAATTTCAATATCGTCATAGTCTTTCTTCAACTTGTTCATCCGTTTCATTCCAAATCCCCCTTTTCAATTTCTATACGCAGTTTCTTTAAAGTCCGGTAAAGCCTGGTTTTCACGGTATTACTGTTTTCGTCTAAGATGGCTGCTACTTCGTCAATCTTCAAGTCCTCAAAGAAGCGTAAAATAATTAACGATTTTTCATCCGGAGAAAGTGTATCTAGCGCATCTAGTAAATCTATATCCGTTGGTTCATCTTCTGTTTGTGGTAAATAGCCATCCAGAACTTCATCATCCATCACCATCATTCGTTGATGCTTGCGAATAAAATCGATGGACGTATTCACGAGTATCCGATAAAACCACGTCTTTAAATACTTGGTTTCTTCTAGGCGATGAATGGATTTTAACGCTTTGAAAATCGAGTCTTGCACAATATCCAACGCGTTTTCTTTGTTTTTCACATAGCTATAGGCGAGCCGATAATGAGCATTTTGGTTTTCAATTAAAAATTGCTCCACCTGCTCTATTTTTTTATTTTTTGTCATGACAAAAGGGTCACCTTCTTCAATTTTAAACATGTCGCGATCACGTCTTACTCTTTTGACGGACAGCTTCCGCAAAAAGTTTGGATTTTATATAAAAAAGGAAACATGATGACAAGGATCCCGTTTAGAGAGAAGCGTTTCAATTTACTAGGGATGCGATACGACTTAGAATGGGTTAGCTGCTCACGTTGTATTGAGAGCAAGAATTATTTTTCTTGTATCGTAACTGCTATACTCATGACTATAACAACGGATAAAGGAGTAATGTATTTTATGAAGAAATTTACGAATGCGAATATATATGGGGATCCCAATTCCCATGAGTTTTTAGTGGAAAATGGTCAGTTTACAGCTATAGGGAATGACGTAGGCGACGCAGATGAAGTAATTGATCTGCAAGGTCGTTTAGTTTTGCCGCCTTATGTGGACCCTCATTTACACTTGGATTATATCTTTTCGGGGCTAGGCGAAGGAAATGCGAATGTCTCCGGGACGTTATTTGAAGGCATCCAGCGTTGGAGTGATAATAAGAAATCACTGACTGAAGAAATGGTGCGTGAACGTGCGATAAAAGGAATTCAAAAAGAAGTGAGTAAAGGAGTTCAATTCATTCGTACACACGTCGACATTACGGATCCGAATTTAACGGGGATGAAGGCGTTAGTCACACTGCGCGAAGAGTTGAAAGATCTCGTTACATTACAACTCGTGGCCTTTCCTCAGGAAGGGTTCTTTAGATATGAAGGCGCAGAGCGTTTAATGGAAGAAGCACTGGAAATGGGTGCGGACGTAGCAGGGGGGATTCCTCACTTTGAAATTTCCTATGAGCATGGCGTGGAATCATTGCGACGTATTGTCGACATGGCCATAAAACACAATGTGATGATTGATATTCATTGTGATGAAAACGATGATCCCAATAGTCGGTTCTTAGAAGTGTTAAACGCGCTCGTCATGGAAAAAGACTATGGTAAATATACAACGGCCAGTCATACATGCAGCTTTGGTTCAGTGGATAATAGCTATGCCAATAAAATGTTAGGTTTATTTAAAGAATCACAAATCAACTTTATTTCTTGCCCAACTGAAAACGCCCATCTCCAAGGACGTGGCGACAGCTATCCAAAGCGTCGTGGCTTAACACGCGTCAAAGAGTTGTTAAATAACGGAAACAATGTGGCATTTGCACAAGATTCCATAGCGGATTACTGGTATCCTTTAGGCAACGGAAATATGATGAACATCTTAGACAATGGGATTCACTTAGCGCATTACACACATATTGACGAGATCAATAAGGCGTTGGATTTAATCACGTATTACGGTGCAAACATTATGAGAGTAAATGACGCGTATGGTTTGGAAGTGGGGAAACCGGCGAACTTTATCGTGTTGGATGCACAAGATCCTTATGAGGCTATTCGTGAGCGGGCAGAAGTGCTGATGTCCGTAAGAAACGGTGGCTATCTCTTTAAGCGTGAACCGCGGAAAAATGAAGTGGAAGTGGATTTTTTGAAGCAATCGTGAGAGTTCTTGACTATACTAAAATTCCTCCTCAATGAGGTGCACCCCGAAAGTTAGAGTAAAAATCTAACTTTCGGGGTGTTTTCTTATAGCTAAATATAGCGCTGAATTTAAAATGATGATACTCAGAGTGTGCTTGAACAGAATCAACCAATGATGGGGGAGTGGTTGGAACCCGTTGATCTGCGCTGCAGCCGGACGCGTGTCCTATGGGCGGGCGGTGAACCACACCTCTTCGCTTCGCTCGCTGGGTGTTTCACCTGTCAAAGCAAAGATATGCTCCTTCTCGCTGCGCTTCACTCGCAAAAGCCGTTCTTCGTTACGGCTCTCGCTGATCCTCCGGGAGTCGCCGGCTGTAGCGAAGATCAACTAACCGATTTCAGAGAAGCTTCCTCAATAAACGCGCCCGAATAAACGCAAAGTAGTCTAAAACCGTTGATCTGCGTTCCAGTCGGACGCGTTCCGCAGGGCGGGCGGTGAACCACACTGCTCGCTTCGCTCACTTAGGTGTTTCACCTGTCCCGCTGGTCCTGCAGGAGTCGCCGCCTTCCACTCCGATCAACTAAGAGTGTAGTACTTCACAATCGCGCCCTTTTGTGGCACAATGACAGTCCAACAATTGATCCTTCATACAGGTCGGTTTTACTGAATTCCTCTATTCATCTATTCATCTAACATACATCATTAGTTAACATAATAACTGTTTAATTTTAACTCTTATCTAAACAATTTTGAAAGTAAAACCATGTCGCCAATAGACTTCCTATATATTGGCATAAAAATCAGCAAGATTCATATAGATGAGCAAAAAAATACAGCGTACCCTAGACATGAGGTGATTACGATGTATCGAAGTACATTGAAAAATAAAAGTGTTCTCTATTATTTGGCCGGAGCTGGTGTTTCACAGTTAGGGAATGTCCTTGCAGGGCTGGCCTTTTTGTTTATCTCCTATGAACTGACGCAATCGGCGAGTCTTACCACAGTGATTGCCATTTCACAGGCCGTCCCCTATGTGCTTTTTGGGTTAATTGGTGGTGCTGTTGCGGACCGTATCAATAAAAAAAGGTTATTGGTATGGATTGATCTTATTCGTGTTCCAATCATTCTCTTCCTGGTCGTCCTCTACCAACTGGAAAATTTAGCTTTCTGGCATTTACTAGTCGTGAGTTTCGTCATTCAGAGTCTGGGTTGCTTCTATAATCCAGCGTATAGGGCTGTTTTGCCTCTCGTTACACCAGTAGACGACCGCACAACGGTCAATAGCTTGCTGGATACCGTCACAAGAGGCGTTCAGGTACTCACTCCTGTTTTCAGCATCGTTCTATTGAGTTCAGGAAACACCATCCATTTTTATTCGATTGATGCACTTACGTACATTTTAAGTGCGTTTTTCATCTTAAGAATTCATTGGATTGAGCCGACCAACGAGGAGAAGGCAGCAGACGAGAGCAATCAAGGAGTCTTTAAATCTATTGTATCTTTCTTTCAGTGGATCAGAGGAGAAGGTACGATTAAAAACGTATTTACAGCAACATTTTGGATGGTCTTTTTCAACACCTGGGTGTGGCAGGTCGGTTTGCTTTTGATTCTTCTACAAAACTATCCGAGACAAGGGGAAGAATTCTATAGTCTTTTATTGGGATGGTACGGAGCGGGTGTCATTCTCGTCAATGTGATGATTCCGTTCTTTTGGAAAAGGTTAACATTCATTATTTACTTATCTGGTTCAATTGTATGGGGACTCGGGATTTTTGTATTAGGTTTCGCCACAAGTCTACCTCTCTACTTCCTTGGCGTTTTGATTGCGGCAGTCGGACTGCCGATTAGCAGTCTGACACGTGTTTATTTGATACAAACGTTGGTTCCAACCCAAAAGTTAGGTCGAGCATTTAGCTTTAATGCGGTCATTCTATATGGATCGAACGTTCTCTCCTTGGTGCTGTTTGGTGCCTTAGCTACTTTCATCAAGATTGGGGCGATCTTTGTGTTCTGCGGCAGCATGATGATCGTTTGCGCCGTCTTTTATTTAATTCGAATTTCGTTGTCGGAAAAAGCTCGGAGGAAATCCGTACAGGCGTTTAAATAATTGATTATAAACGCCAATAGAAGAAAAACCACAACTAATGGCGATATCGGTAATCGTCCGTCCAGTATGTAAAAGTAAATCTTGGCTTCTGACCAATCGATAAAGCTGAAGCCAAGAATAAGGAGAAACGCCGATCTTCTCTTTAAAAAGATGAGCAAACTGAAATTTACTGATATCCAAGAGCGCTCCCATTTCCTCTAAACTCCAAGCATGTTGATAATCATTTTTCAATGTTTCCATTACGTGAAAAATTGCTGGCTGCGTTGAGCGAAACGGTTCGGTGATTAAATCGGAACTGTGATTTCCAACGGTTGTCCTGGCCAGCAACAGACTGAGTTGAGCAAAGCTATGTTCTAAAAACACTTCAGATGACCGATTTCTTTCTTGTCCTTCCAGCAGCATGTACTGCTGAACAAACTGAACCCATTGCGCAACGAGTGGACTTTTTTGGATTGTTTGAGCAAAAAATAAATCTTCTCGAATGACCGATATGGCTGCAGTCGCCTCGTTGAGGAATGTCGAATCCAGTTCTATCAAAAATTTGTGATTTTCTACGACGAGCTGTCGATGTTCATCGTTCGGATTGAATACCATAAATTCATTTTCCGTTAATGAAAGATCGTTTCGTCTGCTTTGGTAATTCATAGAACCTTTTAGCGAAAACAAGAATTTATAACAAGAGTCGTTTCTCCAGTGACTTTCCGATTTTTTTTGATCAGTAGATAACAGTAAACAATTAGATGCCTCCAGTAAAATAGTCATCGGTTACCCCCCTTTCCACTATTATCAAAAGGAAATTATACAAATTAAAAGCGCCTATAGAAAACTGCCCCTCGATTGCAGTATATTTAATCGTGTTCAACTGCATTAAATATATGTATTGAAAATAAACTGTTCTCCTATCTTGCCTATTTTTCTTTTGCCCGTGTCACTGAATCCAACCCTTTTATATAAATTTTGCGCTGGTATATTTTTATGATTAACAGCTAGTATAATTTCATCGTATTCAGGGAGTTCTTGATTAACAAATTGTTTTATTAAATTCATTGCCTCTTTAGCAAATCCCTTTCCCTGTTTAGAATTATCTATTGATAGTGCAGTTAACAATAATGCCCTTGGATTATCTGTAAACTCCTTTACCCTATCAGTTGATTGTAACAAGAAAAATCCAACCGGTTCATCATTGCTTAAAATTACAATCGGGTACTGATCATCAGTTAATTTCTCAAGTATGACAGCTGGGAAAGCAGTATATTGTGCCTTTTCAGTAGGTAGCTCGAATTCCCTTAATGCTTTTAAGAACTCTGGATTATATTTTTCTAATTTTACTGTTTGTCTTAAAGTGCCCACAATAACAGCTCCTATTATCCATATTTTTGTGTTTCTTGTTTAAACTAATCTGTTACAATCTGGGCCGATTGATGAACGGGCACAAATCCTTGTTCCTGAATCGCGCCCATTTGCTGCATTATGGAGCAAATGGGATTGCACCAGTGAACAATAAAATAATCATTATTACCCAAAATACAAAGAAAGACGACGAAAGAATCAATGAAATAATTGGGATTAAATTTTTCTCCGTTTTTCTAACTAAACCAATTACTGACAATATAATTCCAGCCCCTGTAAGGAAAAACGTTATATAATCTCCAATTAAGTATCCTACGTTCGCTATTCTTGTAGGTTCTATAAAAACAATAAAGAAACAAACAACACCAATAATTAGTGAAACATAGCTAACTAGACTGTATTTTTTAGAGATACCCATTTCTTTTGTCAAAGAAAAATGCCCCCTTAATAATTTTTAGATTATTAGGAATACGTTCCATTTCGTAAAACGTTACAATATATTGCTTCAGGAAAATGGCCAGATTGCGGTATGGGCACGATTATTTTATGCAACAATCGCGCCCGATTCTTGAAGAGTGATTTTATTTACCTCTTCAATCCGTTCAGTTAACTTGTCTTAATCGTACTCCCATTCAATTCGGGGTATATCAACTCGATATATTTCTTATTTTAATGATCTTTTCCTGGTCATTAATTAATCCACATAAAACGAAACAGCTATTTTTTTACTCTCCTTATTCCTGTTAGCATGGAATTTAAAGACAATCCTATAAACACCTTTCTGCTGTATAAAGGATTGCGGAAATTTCTGATCCATTTTTTTGCCCGGTTCTAATACATTTAACTTATCCTCTGTTACCGCATCATCTGCCGCAACCCAAACGTTATCTTGTAAGTATTCTAAGCTAGTTCCTAGCCCTGTGTAATCCACCGGTGTTTCCCCATCATTTCTTATAATAACAACCGGCGTCTCTCCCTGATCGTATCTCTCTTGGCTAACTGATATAGAAATGGAAATATCTCCATCTTTATAAATTGAATCAATATTATTCATTTTACTTTGATTTCCTTTGTCTTTAATGTCCTTTTCTTCCGAACAAGCAGCTAAAATCATTATGATCCCGATTAATATAATTAAATTTTTCTTTTTCATTTTATTCCTCCTCTTTGCCATTAGACTGTGAAGAGTTAAATAAGTTTCATCTTTCTTTAATCTGGCCCGTTTGTTGAATAGTCTTTTTATACTTAGTATGTTCTGTTGCTTGGAGTGCAGGCGCCGACTCCCGAACGCAAAGCAACAGCTTGCACAATGCGAACTTTGGTCCGTTTATGGAATACTGACAAAGCAAAGCTAATCGATTAAAATCTAGGCCATACCAATATATTCTTGTAACACTCTAAACAGCATTGAAATTACAATAGCTGTATAGTTAGGGACATTATAACATAGTTTTGAATAATCTATTGGTCAATTTCTATATTGATAGTGTATTTAAGATAGGTAGGATTTGCTATAAAGACACAAAATAAAAACACTACCAAGTATATTCGGTAGTGTTCATCTAAATTAAAAATACTTACTATACAAATCATGTCGTAGTTTCCCGCTCAAGTGCGCATAAATTCGTGTAGTTTCGCTTTTCTCGTGTCCGAGTAAACTTTGGATTACTTCTAGCGGAGCACCGTTGTTAATCAGATGCGTAGCATAACTATGTCGTAACTGATGAGGGTGTATGGATTTATGAATGCCTGAGCGTTTTGATACACGCTTGAGAGTGTAGCGCAGTGTATCGATGCTCATGCGTTTCTTCGGATTCCGCTCCGTGACGAATAGGCAGGGATCTTCATCATCGCGTTCTTCCAAATATCTTTTCAACCAAATAGCGCACCGTACATTGAAATACACTTCGCGTTCTTTATCACCTTTACCGAGGACGATCACCGAGTTGCCGATGAAGTCGATATCTTGCCGGTTGAGTGCAGCTACTTCTCCAATACGGCATCCCGTTGAATAGAAAAACTCGAACAAGGCTTTTTCCATCGCGGTGTCACAGGCTTCGCGTACATGTTCTATTTCATGTTTGGAGAGGAACTTGGGAATTCGTTGACCCATTTTAGGCTCTTTTAATTTAGATGCTGGATTTTTTGTCATAAATCCTTCTTCATGTGTCCATTTGAATAACGATCGAATAAATCGAACTCGGTGCCCAAGACTCGAAGGTTTTAAGTGACTGCCGCATTCGATCAGATAGGTTTTTAGTTCATCAGTTGTGATATCTTCCATGGATACATCACCGACAAATCGTTTCAACATGGCACATTGATAACTGTACATTTTCAATGTCAAAGGAGAATACCCTTCAATGCGTTTATCCGCCTCATATTTCGTCCAAGCCTCGCAAATCAACATCCTGTTCACACTCCTATATTGGTAATCTATTGTTAGCAAGTGTGTCCGATTGGAAGAAATTTATTCATTGAAAGAAAGGTAGAGTGTGGATGTCTACATAGTTTAGCGACCTAATCATAAATACTCTTCATTCACATAGAGGGGGAATTAATTTGGAAAATTTTGAAACTATTTCTCAAATTCCTCGTCTGTACGGCACAAGACTAAACTATGGAGAGGATGAAGTCGAATGAAGAATAAAGTGATAGCGATGCTTGGGGTGATTTTGCTGATCTTCAGTATTCCCTTATCAAGCGCAGCGGCAGACAAAGCAAGATTTCCCGACGTTCCTGCTACGAAGCATTTTGCGGAAGCGGTCAATGAATTGGCGTCACGCCATATCATCGGAGGCTATCCAGACGGAACTTTCCGTCCGAGCGAATCCATTACGAGAGGGCAGGCGGCTGCTATTATCGTGAAACTAACGAAACTGGAGACGACGAAGGTAAAAGATCCGAAATTCAAAGACGTTTCGACTGCAAATGGTTACTATCAAGCGATTGCGGCATTAGCGCAAAAAGGCGTCATCAATGGGTATGGTGACGGACGATTCGGACCGAATGATCCCATCACACGGGCGCAAATGGCTTCTATTATTATCAAAGCATTCGAATTACCGCTATATCGCGATCCGGATTATGGATTTAAAGACGTAGTGCATAAAAACGGCCACAGAGATGGAATCTATAGTTTGTATCAACTCGGGCTGACGACAGGTACGTCACCTACGACATTCAGTCCGAATGCTTCCATTACGAGAGGTCAAGCAGCAAAGTTACTGAAAGCAGCGGAAGATGTGAAGCCGGGGATTCTGACGATGCATGCGAAAGATTTTAAATGGAAGAGATTCAACGACATTAGTAAAACGAACTCGGATATATTTGATATTGTGGGAGACAGTGAAGTACCCAGTCAAGTGAATTTGAAAACGAAGATTCATATTGTGCCGAAGAAAGAAGGAACGGCGACACTGACATTTTCAGGAGCAACATCATCCGATACAGAGGATCAAAACTACAGAAAATATTATGTGCATGTCAAAAAGATCGATGGTGCATGGGATATTTCATTGCAAGAGACGACCGATATCTATTCGACGCCAGCACAATTATGGAAGCATGATGAAAGAAGAGAAAACAACAAAGCGTTCATAGATGCGGAGTCGATTTCTTTATCTACGGAGGATGGGGAACTGGTTGAGGAACGTGTGAAATTTGAGCGATGTGAAAATGACGCGCTTCAATATTGCCATGTGATTTATTTTGATCAGCCGGGGAAATTCATTGCGACAGTCCAGTATGAAGACGGCGAAGTCATGCGTTATTACGTTACGTCTACTGAGCGCAAAGATCAATTTTATTATTACACGCATATCACCCCGATCAAGCCGAATGAAGTGTTGCGGATTTGGGATGGTGCTATTCTCGGTAAACATGTGCTGCCTAAAGGAAGTGAGGAGATTGCGACCGTCACGCGAGATCCGGGAACGAATGTATTCCGTATTACGCCGAAGAAAACAGGGGAATTCTTTGTGAACTTCCCGGATCGTAAGGTAGTACCGGGTAGTCATAGGATTTATTACGGTATTACAGTGCGAGTGAGTAAACTAGGGAACTATCTACACGTAGATGCGATTGTTAGTGAAGAAGATGATATGGTGTTTGATTAATTGGATAGGTATACGAAAAGCAGGCATGCATCGTGTGTCTGCTTTTTTTGGCGCGAATAAAATGTCTCGGGCATGATCGTCATATGCTACACTACAATCAACAACCAGCTCTAAATCAAATTAAGGGAGGGCACGCAGATGAATGTAATTGAGATGAATCAAGTGACGAAAACTTTCGGTAAGCATCAGGCATTAGGTGGACTAGATTTAACAGTAAAGAACGGCGAAGTGTTCGGCTTCATCGGGCCGAATGGGGCAGGGAAGTCGACGGCGATTCGGGTACTACTTGGTATGCTTCGTGCTACCGACGGGACGGCAACGATTTTTGGCAAGAATGTATGGCAAGACGCGGTGGACATTCATCGACGTGTTGCGTATGTGCCGGGAGACGTGAATTTGTGGCCGCAGCTAACGGGTGGCGAAGTGATTGATTTATTCGCGAGTCTGCAAGGGAATGTCCATGAACAACGGCGTGAAGAGTTACTTGCGCGTTTTCAGTTGGATCCGACGAAGAAGTGCCGAACGTATTCGAAAGGAAATCGACAAAAAGTTGCTTTAGTGGCGGCGTTTGCTTCCGACGCAGAATTATTTCTGCTCGATGAACCGACGTCTGGACTCGATCCTTTAATGGAGAAAGTGTTTCAGCAATGTGTAGCGGAAGTGAAAGCGGAGGGGAAGACGGTGTTACTGTCGAGCCATATTTTATCGGAAGTCGAGAAGCTGTGCGATCGGGTAGGAATCATTCGGCAAGGGCGTCTAATCGAGTGCGGTACGTTGGATGAACTACGACATTTGACGCGTATGCAGCTAACGGTGGAGACGAGAACGCCGATTGAGTCGCTCGCTTCGTGGCAAGGAGTCCATGATGTTGTACCGACAGAAGATGGCTGGACATTTCACGCGAATGCAGAGGAAATGGAAGCGATTATGCACAAGTTAAGCGCGCACGGTATACGGAAGATCGAAAGTGCGCCGCCTACGCTGGAAGATCTCTTCATGCGGCATTATGAAGAAAACGTAGAAAGTAGGGAAGTGTGATGAAGGGGGCCTCATGTGCAGGGGTTCTCCGTCTATCCCGGTTCATAATCCGGCAAGATCGCATGCGCTATATGTGGTGGCTCATTGGTATCATAGCCATGACGCTTGTCGTACCGCCAGCTTTCAATGAATTATATCCGACCGAGCAAGATCGTAATCTGATGGCGGAAACGATGAAAAATCCCGCGATGGAGGCAATGGTAGGTCCTGGAGATCTGGCGAATTACACGCTTGGCGCCATGGTCTCGCATCAGATGTTGTTGATGACTGCCATCGCAGTTGCCATCATGAATATTTTATTGATGGTGCGCCATACGCGGGCAGAGGAAGAAGAGGGGCAGGCGGAATTACTGCGTTCATTGCCGATTGTCCGGCATTCGCAACTGACGGCTTCGATGCTTACGCTGTTCGGTGTCAATTTGTTGCTCGCATTGCTAATCGGTGTCGGATTATATAGTCTTTCATTCGAAAGTATGGGGTTAGCTGGATCACTTATTTACGGTGCATCGCTTGGTGCAATCGGCTTGTTTTTTGCAGGTGTAACAGCGGTTTGTTCACAACTCTCGGAAAGTTCGCGCGGAGCAGTAGGTCTGTCGTTTACCGTGATGATCGGCTGTTATGTATTACGATCAGTTACCGAGTGGATTCCACCGTTTGGTTGGCTTACGCAAGTTCAGCCGTACAGTGATAACAACTGGGTGCCAGTAGGGGGATTACTGATTGTAAGTCTTTTATTGTTCACGCTAGCCGTCATTCTGCATGGCAAACGAGATATCGGCTCGGGCTTTCTTCCGTCAAGAAGCGGTCGCGCACATGCTTCTAGTGTATTGCGTCATCCGATTGGACTCGCGTGGCGACTGCAAAGAACCGCGTTCATTTCGTGGGCGGTTGGCATGCTAGTACTCGGATTGTCATATGGTTCCGTTCTTGGAGATTTGGATTCGTTTTTTCAAGACAATGAACTGCTCGCTGCGATGATGGTGGCGGATGAAAATAGTTCATTGACTACTCAGTTCCTGCCGATGTTGATGGCAGTTCTTGCATTTATTAGTACGATTCCTGCATTGCTTTCTATTCATAAAGTAGTGGGCGAAGAGCGGAAATCGCGCATAGATCATGTGCTAGGGCGAGCGGTTTCGAGAAACAAGTTACTAGTTTCTTATTGGGTGTTAGCGTTGTGTACTGGATTTCTGATGCTGAGCTTCTCGGCACTCGGTTTATGGTTAGCTGGCACCACATCGATGGAAGACCCTTTTACGTTCATGACCGTATGGCAAGCTAGTATCGTTCATTTTCCTGCGGTGGTCGTGATGATTGCGATTAGCACGTGTTTGATTGGCATCGTACCAAAAGCGACGGGCTTCGTTTGGCTCTATTTATTTTATGGATTCCTTACGCTATATTTAGGAGGCTTGTTTCAGTTTCCTGAATGGATGGAAAAGCTTTCGCCGTTCGGGTTTGTTTCCAAGTTGCCGATAGAGGATATGAACTGGCTACATGCGGGTGGATTGGTGGCAGTGGCTGTTATTTTGTTTGTTTTCGGTATCAATCGGTATACCAATCGAGATATTGAAGGATAAAGGTTTGTACATTGCTTATGCATCCTCCCATTATCTAAAGCTAACTGAAAATAGCGTTCTACTTAATAACTAAGTAGAACGCTTTCCTATTAGTAAACCGTTGTCATGCAGAATACGTTTCATATAAGCATTGTTACGTGATTCGACATTACTATCCAAAATACGGTAAATTGTCAAAGGGTCTAGTCCCTCAAGAATGGGAGTAGGTAAACGGCTATCAATCAATGATGAATCAAAGTTCTGTTGCTTCATTCAAAAGACTTTGATTAAATGATAGAATAAAATAACTTGCTGCTACCGTTATCGACATCATAGAAGGGTATATATGAAGGATAGTACATAGATTACTGCACGTATTATCTGAATGTTCGTTTTCTAATGATGCATATTTATAGGCATTAAATGTTGGGGAGATGTATAGGCTAGATTCGAAGTAATTCCTTAATTATACAAATATGTCTATGTTTCTAGAGCAGTTATTGGTAACATGATAGTAGATAGTTTTGGTAGTCTACTAACTAACAGAGGAGTGGAAGAGAATGAAGAATGCTTTACGGATTCTAGTATGGACTGTAGTCGCGCTAGCTCTATCATTTGTATTTTTAGGTTTAAATGAAGCTTCAGCAAAAGAGTTCAAGGATGTCTCGAAGAAGCATCCGAACTACACCGCGATTCAAGAAATGCAGAAAGCGGGGTATATTAATGGCTATCCTGACGGAACGTTCCGTCCAAGTGAACCGGTCAGTCGTAAGCACGTAGCGTCGTTGCTCGACCAGGTGCTAAAGTTCCCGCAGCCGCCTACTGATAAATTGGTTTTTGCCGATGTCCCGAAACATCATATGTATTATAAGCCAATTATGAAGTTATATAATAAAGGAATTGTCAGTGGAGGACTGGATAAGAAATTTAATCCGAATGCATCCATTACGAGAATCCAGATGGCGAAAATGCTGGATTTGGCGTTTGAGTTCAATATGAAGGAACCCGTGCGATTTGAAGACCTGAGCTTCTTGCACTGGGGATATGTCCATGCGAGTGCGTTGTATTCTCATGGCGTAACGAAAGGGGATCACGGAAAGTTTTTACCGAATCAATCTGTTACACGCGCGCATTATGCAGAGTTTTTATATCGCGCGATGAAAGTGGGGAAAACTCCTTCCGGCAGTGTGGTCAGCAAAGAGAAAGCGATCGATCTGACTATGCGTCTTCCTATTGTGATTGAAGGAATCCGTGTGCAAGGAAAAATAGATAATCAAACATACAGTCAACTTCGTCCAAAGCAACTGCCTTATGCTACAGAAGCATTCGCGGACGGATTGCTGAAAAAAGATTACCCGAGTGTCTGTACACATTGTGATTCATTTTTATTTCCAGACTTACTAATCGAGCCTTCCATGCGTTTCGAATACACGCAACCGGATGCCAATACACTTCACGTCCATACTGTTTCATTCCGAAATATGTTAACAGCCGGTAGTTATGTTCACTATGTGTTCAAGAAAGAATCAGGCATATGGAAGATGGACGATTATGTTGGTGAAGATGTGGGAAAAAAGAATTTTGAATTGACGAAAGAAGAAGCAGAGCGTGTGGTGAAAATGAATTACCGCTATTATTCAAAGGTTAAGATCACGTATGTCTCACAAGAAAAAAAGACAGGTGAAGATTTCGCAACGAAAGAACACTATCCATATACAGCGTATAAATTTACTGTAGAAACGGAAGATGGCCGTGAAACTGTGATCGTGAATTCAGACGATGGATTTGTTTATCCGTAAAGAGAAATCAAATTTCATATAAGTATTGAAGAGACACTTCCACACTTGTTCAATCAAGTATGGAAGTGTTTTTTTATTTGAAAGCTAGAATTCATTTGAAAATATATCAGAATTTTCTAAATAACTATATGAATCTAGTAGGTTACTTGTTAGTATGGTAGTAGGTGACTGTCGTTGAAAAAATAGTAAAGGGAGTGAAAGCATGAAGAAGAGGTTCAAGTTGATGCTCTGGACGTTGTTGCTTGCCTTGTTGGTAGTTCATGTCGGAACCAATGAAGTATCGGCGAAAGAGTTTACGGATGTACCGAAGAAGCATCCGAACTACGCTGCGATTCAAGAGATGCAAAAGGCGGGCTTCATTAGTGGCTACCCTGACGGAAGTTTTCGTCCGCACGAACCAGTTAGCCGTAAACATGTTGCTGTTTTACTGGATAGGGCGTTGAATTTCCCACAGCCTGCCACAGCGGAAGTAGTCTTCAAGGACGTACCGAAAAGTCATGCATATTATACACCCATTATGAAGCTATACAATGAAGGGATTGTCAGCGGTTCAAACGGTAAATTTAATCCCGAATCTTCTGTTACCCGAATCCAAATGGCAAAGATGCTCGATTTGGCATTTGAATTCAATATGACCGAGCATGCCGGATTTTATGATCTCCTCGTCACGCACTGGGGATACGTCCACGCCAATGCATTGTTTTCACATGGCGTAACAAAAGGAGATCATGGACACTTTAAACCGAATGACCAAGTCACACGCGCGCATTATGCAGAATTTCTCAACCGAGCTATTCACGCACATGCCGCGCAACCAGAGGGCGATCAAATGAATAAAGATCGTGCGCTAGATAAAGTCCATCGATTAACTTCATCGATTGAACGGATCTTCCTGCTAAGTGAAGAAAACCATCAAACATTCGACCAAGTACGTCCTGAGTTTCTTCAGTACGCAACTGCAGGTTACGTAGACGGTATGATCGCCAAAGTGTATAGAGGAGAATATGATGATCTTCAATATGTACATCATGCGTTGCACGCAGAAGTTCAGTTGCGCTTTGATTTCTCTCAACCCGATCCAAATACACTCCACGTGGAGACTATCCAATTTCGTAATATAAACGACGATACAGGTGGGTTTGTCCATGCCGAATTTACAAAAGAGTCCGGCCAGTGGAAAATCGCGGACTACACCGTGGATTTCCCAGGTACAAAAAATTTCCAACTAACAGTAGACGAAGCAAAGTTTGCGATAGAAGATGAATACAGACGTCACGGTTTTCAAGATGTACGCGTGCGATTCGTCTCGAAGACTCCAGTCACAGGCTCAGATTACACCACTCATGAGACCTATACGTTTGATCAATACAATTTTATTGTAGATAGCAACATAGGCCGTGATCAATTGAAGTTCAACTCTGATAGTGGGCTCATTCACTGATCGTAGAAAGTAGAAAGTAGACCTAGCCGTTCATGAAGCGACGGTCAGAATATCCACGACATTAGCGTTCTGCCGTTTTGGCAGGGCGTTTTTTATGAGCGGTTGGGGGAGTGGATAGAGCGTTAATGTGGGTTGATAGAGCGGCTGAATGGATGGATAGAGCGTTAGAGTGTCTTGATAGAGCGGGTGAGCGGGTGTATAGAGCGTTAGAGTGACTTGATAGAGCGGATGAGCGGGTGTATAGAGCGTTAAAGTGTCTTGATAGAGCGGGCGAACGGATATATAGAGCGTTCGTGCTTGATAGAGCGGATAAACAGGTGTATAGAGCGTTAGAGTGTCTTGATAGAGCGGATGAACGGATGTATAGAGCGTTAGAATATCTTGATAGAGCGGATAAACAGATACATAGAGCGCTTCACAATATGTATTGAGCGAAAAACAAAATAAACCCTCTCAGATACACATGAAAAAAGCGACCCACTATAAAAGTGGATCGCTTTTCCTTATACATTATGAAGCTTCAGCATCTGGTGCCAGTCGCTTTTCCGTTTTCATGACAATGAAAATACTTGCTTCGTATAAAGCAATCATGGGAATGAGAATGATCAACTGGCTTAAGAAGTCAGGAGGCGTAATCAATGCAGACACTACACCGAGTGTCACGTACGACCACTTTCTCACTTTTTTCATTGTTTCGGACGTCAGAATACCTATAGCGGACAGGAATAGAGCGACGATCGGAAGCTCGAACAGCAAGCCGATCGGCATCGTCGTCATGAGTAAGAAACGTGCGTATTCCTTTGCTGTAATCATGACGTCGAAATTCATTTTACCGAGTTTCACTAGGAAGTTATAGCTCAGTGGATTGACTACGTAATAACCGAACGCGAGTCCGCCGACGAACAAGATCAGGATGGCGGGGGAGTATAGGCTTAAGAAACGTCCTTCTTTCTGTGTAAGACCTGGCTTGACGAACTGCCAGAGGAAATGACAGACGAATGGGACAGATAAACCAAATGCCATCGCGGCAGAAATCGTCGTATAGAATGAAATGACTTCAAGTGGACTGAGGACAACCAGTGTATAGCCCCGTGTGACGTATGGGAACCACAGGTTGATTGTACTGAATACAGCAATGAAGAAAATCAAGAACACGACGACGCTTTTGATCAGTTGTTTCCGAAGGTCCGTGAGATGGTCGATGAGCGCAGGATCTACGTCTTCTTTTTCATCTTTTGGTTCTTCCGGTTCGGGTTTCGGTTTTTTAGGTACAGCTTGTTGTTGAGTGGAAGAAGTCTCCGCAGAGTGATCGGGTAGCGCAGCTTCTTCATCTTTTGCCTTTTTGTCTAACGGGCTTGAATCTTTTTTGTTTTGATCACTATACGGATCCATCTTGTCACCTACTTATTTTATGTCTTTTTTATCAGTTTCAATGGTCTTGGAAGGAGTAACAGTTGTCTTTTCTTTCTCCTCATCATCGCCCATGATATCTTTTGTCGCCTTTTTGAACTCTGCCAAAGTTTTACCGACTGCTGAGCCGACTTCAGGCAATTTACGAGGTCCGAAAAGAATCAAGATAATCACAAGGATAATAATGAGTCCAGGTACACCGATTGCTGCTATATTCATCACACATCCATCCTTTCCTACTTGATTTAGACGAGTAATCTACCTCGCTTACAGTAATTCTGAATGCTTTCCGCAGTACGGTAAGCACGTGCACTGACTGTTGCAGTAGGGTTGTATTCACTATTATGAGCGAAATTGCCCGCACTCACAACAAATAAGTTTTGCACAATACATGAAGTTTAGACCACTATAGTCGAAATTATCCTCGGTGAAATTAGTAATTGTCATACCGGGGGATTGTGCGGCCATGTTGTATTCATTGTCATACGATAAAAGCTCCGACAATTCATTACATATAATCGAAAACTGTCGAAAGGGTAATAATCTTTTCATGCTATCAAACTTCTCACAATAGGTCAAATGGTACTTCCATAAAAAGTATATTTATGAACGTGATGAATGCGAAGCCTTTTTCGCGACTGGTCAATTCCATAAGTCAGCTCACCTAAAAATAACAATATTATATTTTGAATAATTAGAAAATAAATATATACGTATCATTTGAAACTTGGTAGAATATTAATAACAAGTAACCAACAGCCGACAAAATAACTCACTGAGGAGGAAAGATTATGAACAAGATTAGTCGGATTTTCGTTTGGACTGTATTGCTCGTTATGCTTTCATTTGTATCATTTGGTTCCGCGCAAGCCGCAACACAAGAATTTCAGGACGTGTCGAAGAATCACTCGAACTATGAAGCGATCCACTATTTACAAGATCGAGGCTTTATAGGGGGCTATCCAGACGGCACCTTCCGACCGCAAGATATGATTTCACGCAAACACGTGGCGAAATTACTAGATCAAGCGCTGAAGTTACCCCAAGCAACAACTACCGTGACGTATGATGATGTACCGAAAAATCATCCATACTATAGCTCTATCATGAAATTGACTGCAGCTGGCATTTTCAGTGGCGGTATGGATGGCTATTTCAATCCAGAAGCACCGATCACACGCATTCAGATGGCAAAAGTATTGGATATCGCATTTGACTTGTATATGACGAAACAAAATGCGTTTTATGATGTGTATGTTGAACATTGGGGCTACACTCATGCAAATGCGCTAAAAGCAAGTGGTGTGGCGAGCGGTTATTCTGACGGTGAATTTAGGCCGAATGAACCCGTTACGCGCGCGCACTACGCACAGTTCTTATACGCAGCCATTAAGGTGAAAGAAGCTCGTCCCGCTACCGATCACGTAACAAAAGGGAAAGCATGGGATCTCGTCAATCGCAGAACGTTTGAACTGGAGAAGGCCATGCGTGATGCGCGGATGTATCAATGGAGATATTCGGATATCGAATCGACTCTACGGATGAGTGCGACGAAAGCGTTTGTAGACGGAGATCTAAAAGGGTACTTCAATCCCAAATGCGAAGACTGCTACGCTAACGTCTTGCCCTATATTAACAATGAGCCATTGGTACGGTTCGAGTTTACACAACCCGATGCCAATACGCTGAATGTAAACACAGTGGAATTCCAAAATGGCTATTCCGTTGGCGGATATGTCGCCTATCAATTTAAAAAGCAAGACAACAAGTGGAAGATGAATTCGTTACAGTATACGAAGGTGGGTACGAAAAACTTCCAGCTGACAATCAATGAAGCCAAAAAAGTATTGGAAGCCGAGTATATTTCCTTTGGACATAAAAATTTGGTAGCTAAACATGTAACCACTACTCAGCAAATTGAATTGGATCCGGTAACAGATGCGAAATACACATTTGACCAATATACATTCAATTTAGATTCGGATTACGGACGTTTCAAAGTGAAATTCAACTCTTCCGATGGCTTCACGTCGTTTGTGAATTAAATAAAGAAACGTGCGATCAAGATTTTGGAGCGGACACCACAGAAATAAGTATAGACATAGCAAAAAAACAGCATGCCCCTAGTCTGGTTTTGACTGGTGGTATGCTGTTTTTAATTGGGGATTACTACATAAGAAGGCCGTAACGTTTTTCGAGAAGTGTCATGATCGTTGAAGGAAAGTGGATCTGCAACATACATACATATAATTACTTAAGCAAGTGTCAAGTGAAAAAAACATTAAACTAGTCCAAAAATATTTAATTATCAAATAACCATTCCCCGAAACAGTGAAGTGTGATATATTACTAGTGAAGTGTGGTATATCACACTTCACTACATTTTGAATTCTATTGGGGAGGAGTACTATAGATGAGAGCGCTTACAAATTCGGATTCATTAGAGTTACTACGTGATTTAATAAGAATACCTTCGGTTAACCCGGTTCTCGCACCAAATGAAGGCCACAATGAGGTTAAAATAGCGGAATTCGCAGTAGAGTGGCTTCGAAAACATCATATTCACGCAGAAATAGAGTTTGTGGAACCGGGACGGCCTAATGTATATGCAGAACTGGGTGATGGAGACGGACCCACTCTATGTTTCTGTGCGCATCTAGATACAGTAGGAACAGAGGGAATGACCATTGCACCTTTTGAGCCAACAGTTGAAGGAAATCGTGTATACGGTCGTGGAAGCTGTGATATGAAAGCAGGAGTTGCTTCTATAATGAGTGCAGCTGCCATACTTGCCGCAGAAGGAACAGTCAAAGGTAAAGTGATTTTGGCATTAATATGTGATGAGGAGTATGCAAGTATTGGTGCTGATCATTACGTATTGCATCACAAAGCGGATGCTTGTATCTTAACGGAACCAAGTGACTTGAAAATGGTTGTAGCCCACAGAGGATTTTTATGGGCGAAAATTACAACTACTGGCCGCAGTGCACATGGAGCAAGATGGGATTTAGGAGAAAGTGCAATTACTAAAATGGGTTCCATCTTGGTGGGCTTAGATCAATTCGATAAAAAAGTTCTGAGGGAAAGAAAGGATCCGCTAGTTGGACCGGCTTCCATGCATGTGAGTTTGGTAAACGGGGGAGTCGGAGTCTCGACATACGCACCGGAATGCCAAATTCATGTAGAGAGAAGAACGCTCCCAAATGAAGATGCTGATGCGGTAAAAGCTGAAATTGAACAAGTTGTAAAAGAAGCTGTTGAAGGAGCGGAAGTGGAATGGTACTTCAAAAGAGACCCTCTACTTTGTGATGAAAATGCAGAAATAATTCAACACGCTACTAAAGCTTATGAAAAGGTAATGGGTCATGAAGTTGAAAAAATTGGTTGGGAAGTATGGACGGATGCGGCCGTTTTCCATCAAGCCGGAATACCTACAATAAATATCGGTGCCTCTGGTTTTGGACTTCATGAGCCTGTCGAATGGGTTGACTTTGAATCCGTTATAAAAAACACAGATATACTCGTCGAGTCCGCCAAGTCATTTTTAAAAGCTGGCAGTAGCATCTCTAATTAATGGATTAAGTAAATAAAATCATAGGTGATAAATAATGCAAGAACAATAGGATTCGGGGAGGGTACATATTTGAAAAAATCCACAGCAGGTTATTCAACACAATTAGGTTTAGTTGTTACACTCATTGCTGGATCAGTGGGTCTTGGTAACATCTGGAGGTTCCCAAGAATTGCAGCAGAGAATGGCGGTGGTACATTCATCGTAGCATGGGCTATTATGATGATTCTCGTATGTCTACCTATTATGTTAGGTGAACACTCTATGGGACGAGCAACAAGACATGGGCTTCCTGGCGCATTTAAAGACTTTATCGGAAAAAAGTACACGTGGATGGGCGTAGTCGTTGTGATCACCATGTTTGCTTTAAATGCTTATTATGGCGTACTAACAGGTTGGGTGTTCTACTATTTAGGTTTGTCCATCACCAATGGTTATGCGGGTGCGGATAAAGCAGAGCTTTTCGATAGGATTTCCGATGGTAATTTCACTATGGTAGTTATTTATGTCTCGTTAATAACTATAGCTTGTTATATAGCATATAAAGGAATCAAAGGTGTCGAGAAAGTGTCAAAAGTTTTCCTGCCTATACTCTTTATTAGTCTGGCAATCGTCTCCATTTACTCCATCACATTGCCGGGGGCTGGAGCAGGATTAAATTACTTATTTAGTTTTGATCCTTCACTCTTATTAGGTTCGAAAATTTGGTTGGAAGCTTTAACACAAGCAGTATGGTCAGCAGGCGCAGGTTGGGGATTGGTGATTACGCTTGCTGTGTTTACCCGACCAAAGTCTGATTTGTCCTTAACAACCAGTATTCAGGTAGCAGGTGACGGGTTAGTGGCACTCATTGCTGGTATGGCTGTGGTACCTGCTGTTTTCGCAATAACGCCATCTATAGAAGCTGCGCAAAATATTCTTACACAAGATAATTTTGGATTGACATTTATTTCATTAACGAATCTATTTGAACAAATGCCTGGTGGGTATATTATAGGCGTTCTATTTTTCTTAAGTCTTGGTTTGGCTGCTTTTTCTTCCGTCATCGCAAGTGTCATGATCGTAGTGTTGCCAATGGCTGATTCGGGGATACCGAAGAAAAAAGCGATTATCTGGACATATTTGATCCTGATTGTATGGGGACTTCCGTCAGTATGGAACCCTAGTTTCTTGGCTAACCAAGATTGGGTAGTCGGTCAAATGATGGTATTCGGTGCATTTTTATCTTGTTTCGCGTTATACAAATTTGGTGTCTCCAAAGTGAGGAAAGAGTTTATTAACAATCCATACACTGGCATGCCTATAGGTACCTGGTGGGAGTATTCCATTAAATTCATAGCACCAATCATCATCTTGATCATGTTTGTTTGGTGGTCAATCCAGTCTATCGGTTGGAATGAACAATGGTGGAATCCATTTGCTCCTCTTAGTCTGGGTACGCTAATCATGCAAGGTGGTTTAATGTTGTTGATCAGTATTATCTTTAATAATCGAGTAAGTGATTCTATTAAAGAAAAGTATTATACAGGAGAAGGTTTCCCTGCAATTCCTAAAAACGATTACTCTGACTAATACTGAAGGCAATACTTAAAAAGAAAGGGAGGCGCTTACATGACGCTTAATGCAATTATCATGATGATTATTCTGTTAGGTATCTTTATTGGTGGTTTCGTCGTAATGCTTGCACGATTGTTGAAGCAGTCAAAAGCACAAGAAGTAGAACAAGAAATGGATTAACAGATTTTTTGGGAGGCCATCACATGTCATACATTACATTTACAGAAGAAGATATAAATACAAGAGTGGTGGATTGTCAAAGGAAAATGGGAGAACAAGGCTTTGATGCACTTCTTGTCTCTGCCGAAAGCAACCTAACCTACTACTGTAACTTCCATACACATGCACCGTGGACTACATTTACTAGATCGTCGTTTTTGTTTATTCCACGTACAGGTAAGCCGTTGTTATATGTCCATGTGTTTCAAGTGCCTGATGCGCAGCAAATTACTAAAGGTTGTGATGTCAGAGGTTATGAAAGTTTAACAGGACCTACAGCCTTACAGCTAAAAGAGTTAATGGAAGAGTTAGGTATAGCAAATGGTTCGATTGGGATGGAAAAGGGCAACGAACAAGTAATCGGATTCCAGTTGAATTTATATGAGGAACTGAAGAGCGAGCTTCCGAACGTTCAATTCAAAGATGCTTCTTCCTTAATTTGGAGCCAAAGACTGATTAAATCGTCCAAGGAGATTGCGTGCATTCGAAAAGCGTGTGAAGCGACAAGTTATGCTCATGATAAAGTGTTTGCGAATATTAAAGAAGGAATGACGGAGCGCGAAATCTCAAGACTCGTACAAGCGTACATGCTAGAAGGTGGAGCTGACTCACCTGGATTTGTCATCTTGACGTCAGGTGTAGAAAATTACGATAGAATCAGTAAGACAGCTACTGACCGAATACTGGTCGACGGTGACTATATATTTTTAGACGTGGGTGCAAGATACAATGGCTATTGGTCCGATTTTTGCCGTACAGGTGTAATTGGAGCTGCTAGTGAGGAAAGACAGGCCTACCAACAAAAAATACATGAAGTGACATTACGTGCGTCTGAAGTGATGCGACCAGGAGTTCCGGTAGCGGAAGTAGCAAGAGCATGTGCTAGAGAGATGGAGCGTGTGGGGATTGACGCGAACTTCGAGTGCGGTAGATTTGGACATGGCATGGGATTGATGAGTACGGAACCTCCGTCCATTACAATCTATGATGATACGGTATTGGAAGAGGGAATGATTATAAATCTGGAGCCGGGATTAGTTAACGAATTAGGAATTTTCAATCTAGAAGAAAACTTCGTTATTACAAAAGACGGTTCCGATATTCTTTCTGGAGGAAGCAGAGAACTTCATTCCACTATATAAAATAAACATCACATCAATAGGCTACTATATTACGCAATTTTACTAACTATCTATAAGGGAGATATAAACAATGACTATTATTGAACTCAAAGACTGTAAGATGATTAATGGAACAGGTGACGGCAGCAACCAAAATGATTTTCTGACGGTGCAAACTGCGGAAGAGGTCAGCAGGTTTTTCCGTACGGTGGAAGAATATCTACCTTCCTCTTTAGTATCACTGGATAATTTGGCAGAACGTCTTGGAATCAAAAAAGTATATGTTAAAGACGAGTCGAATCGAATGGGACTGAACGCGTTTAAAGTGATTGGTGGATTATATGGCATCTCAAAGATTCTATGCGATGAATTAAAAGTTGATCTCAATGAAATAGACTTTGACTATCTGCTATCAAGTGATGTACATGAAAAAATTAAAGACTTTGTTTTTATTTCGGCTACAGATGGTAATCACGGAAAAGGTATTGCATGGATGGCGAAGAAATTAGGGTGCAAATGCGTAATCTATATGCCGAAAAATACAGTAGCGTCACGTGTAGAAGCTATTGAATCACTCGGTGGAACTGTTCACGTTACAGACGTGAATTACGATGACACTTTACGGCAAGTGGAGAAAATATCCAATGAGAATAATTGGTATCACGTGCAAGACCAAGCGTGGGATGACTACATCGAAATTCCAAATTGGATCTCAGAAGGATACATGCTAATTGCACATGAAGCAAGAGAGCAGATGCTTGAAGACGGTACTACCGCTCCGACGCACATCATGACACAAGCAGGAGCGGGGTCCTTCGCCTTTGGTATTGCAGGCTACTTCACCGATGCGTATAAAGAAAACAAGCCACATATGACGATCTTAGAGCCTGAAAATGCGGCATGTTATTTTGAATCTGTACGTAAAGGCAGTTATACTACAGTAAGCGGGGATCTCGAAACCATTATGGCGGGATTATCAGTAGGAGAGCCGAATACAGAGGCGTGGAAAACGTTGCAATCTGTTACAGATGCTTACATCACGTTACCGGATTATGTATCGGCTAGAGGGATGCGCGTACTATCAAGTCCACTTGGTGATGATCAAAGAATTATATCTGGAGAGTCAGGTGCAGCCAATGCTGTCGGATTATTGTCCCTGTTGAATTGTGCGGATGGTAAAAAGATGAGAGACGCACTGCAGTTGAATGAAGAATCTGTTGTCCTAGTTTTTAATACGGAAGGGAACACGGATCCAGAAGGTTTTGAAAATATCATCTGGGGTGGTCATTACCCTACACCTAGCTGACCATAAGGGTATAATGGATCCTAGCAGGGAGGAATGACACGATATGGATAGTAATGTAAGGATAAAACGAATATTCATGAGGGATGAGGCGTATGAGATTCTTCAGAATTGGATTATTATAGGCAAACTTGCTCCTGGAGCTATATTGAGGGATCAAGAGTTGTCCGACTTACTGGGGATTAGTCGGACGCCTATACGCGAGGCACTTCTAAGATTGGAACGAGACGGGCTAGTCGTGACGAAGGCCAACCGATCCACTTCGGTTTCGCAAGTGGATTACCAAGAGGCTGCGAATGTTTATCCAATCGTTGCTACATTGGAACGCCTTGCGGCTGAACAAGCATTTCAACAAATTTCAAGTGAAGTCATTCAGGAAATGGAAGAACTGAATAACCACTTTATAGACAAGTTGCAGTCAGATGATAAAGTAGCGGCATTCCAAATTGATAATGAATTCCATCAGAAACTTGTCAGCATGTCCAATAATCCAGAGTTAATCAACTTATTAATCAACTTGAAAATCAAAGTGCAACGTTTAGAAGTTCACTATTTTGGCCAGGTATCTAATGGCGAGAAATCTATTGATGAACATAAAGCAATAATCGAAGCACTAAAAAACAAAGATCTAAAGAAAATCCTAGATGCAATCGAAGCTAACTGGAAAAATAGCCTAGCAAGAATCATTGAAGTTAACACAGTTTAACGATTTAAATCTGTTTAAAAGTAGCTGAAACTTATTAACGCATAGTTTAAACAGAGAAGCCGCCTAACTAGCCTATAAAGGACTAGTCGGGCGGCTTTTTACTGACAGCAAACCCTGAAAAACACAGGCGGATTTACGATAAACAACATATAACCTATCAAATAAATATTGAGAATTTCAAATGAATACACATAGCACGAACAAGGCGCTCCATATTATAGGGATAGAAGAAGGTGCGTTGAAATGGAACGCGGAAAGATCCCTTCATTGGCGTATCCCAAAAACGTTGCGAGAGAAGCTGATCCTAAAATGGGATAGGATCCTTGCACGTAATAAAGCAGATGCCTAGGAAATAACATGCACATAGAATGCACAGTCTACAAAATCGACTTCCGTTTACTAGACGACAGAATGTGAAGTTCATCCCGATACTTACTGACCGTCCTACGCGATATAGTGATCCCCTGTTCTTTCAAAAGCAAATCCACAATCTTTTGGTCGGATAAGGGCTTCCGTTTATCCTCTTTTGCAATCAGTGACTGGATCGATGTTTTCACAGCGGATTGGGACACACTGTCGCCATCTTGTGCGGCTAGCTTAGATGTGAATAAAGAGCGCATGTCAAACGTGCCGGCAGGGGTTTGGATCACTTTATTGGAAACGGTACGGCTAATGGTCGACTCGTGCATTTCGATACGATCAGCCACTTCTTTCATCGTCATCGGCTGCAAAGCTTTCTTTCCTTGGCGAAAAAATGCATCCTGCTGTTCGAGAAGGTCCGTCACAATACGAATAATCGTATTACGTCGCTGTTCAATACTCGTTAGTAACCATTGCGCTTGTTTATGATAGTCGCGTAAATAGGAAGATAGCTCGGATGTCCCTTTGAGAGAAGATGTATACTCTTCGCGCAGTCCAACTTTCGGAAGATCCCGGTCGTTCAAATGAAACGATAACTTCCCGTGCTTTTCCTCTACAATGACGTCAGGCATCATGAATTCCGTTTCACTGTCACCGAGCTCTGGACAAGGTCTAGGGTGCAGCGTCAACAGGAATTCATGCAGTTCGTTTACGTGTGCCAGTGTAATATTCATTCCTTTCGCAATCTGTTGCCATTTACGTTCGGCGACATAAGGCAAATACTCCGATATGAACGTTTCCATTAATTCGGGGCATTCTCCGCAACTTCTCACTTGTAGCAGCAAGCACTCCTGCACTGTCCGAGAACCTATGCCCGGCGGACCGATTCGCTGCAATAATTCAATACCTGCGTCTACATTTTCTATAGTGTGCGCATCCACACATAAATAGCCGTTATCATCCAAACTATGAATCAACGTCTTTAGTAATTGCTTCGTCTTAGGGTCCTTGAAATCGACTTCGACTTGTCGAAGCATTTGGTCACGCGTACTAATTTCTTGCTGCTTCACCCATTCCGTTGAATTCGTGTCCTGACTTGAATAGTTTCGGGACTGCCGTTCTTGGAATGAATCCGTTCTTTCCGCTTCCTGTAGCTCAATTATAGGATTCTCTAACTCTTGTTCTCGCATATATAGTTCTAAGTCATACGTCGATAATTGAAGTAGCTCAATCGCTTGACGGAGTTCAGTCGTCATGCGTAAACTGAGTTCCTGTTTTTGCTGGAGAGACATATTCACCGGAGACTCCTCCTTCACATAAAGTACATGATGAAAGTGTATGAATGCGCTTTCACTTCTATGTACTTATCATACCACGCTCTTTCGACTCGAACTATGGTTCGGAGGAGTTTATTTTTCCTGAAGAACTTTCCGCAATCCTCTTGATTCCACCACGTCGTCGACCCCTTCCTGGCAAAACCCATACGATCGCCACGAACATGTCTCACACACTACAACAATATCATCCGGCACGACATGTAGTCGAATCCTTCTCTCGACCTCACGCCAAGGGAGTACATCACTGACTTTCAATCCGAGCTTACGTAAAATGACCATATCACGTACGTAAATCCCATCATCCTGACAATGATACGGCTGGCCTTCGGGAAACTTTGCGCATAAATAATCGGGTCCGTTCATGATCTGAATCAACGTGTCCGGCCGCTCCCGCAATACGTCATGGATCTGCGTCATATTTTTCGTGTACTCTTCTGAATAGCCCATCCCTCGGTACCCTAGCAAACAAAAGATATGGTGCCCGCGTAGTTTGATCATAGAACCCCACCTTTTCTACAGAATAGATTAGTTAACCAATTTTATTCATTAGTATACACATAACAGGGGGCGGGAGGGAAGTGCGAATAGCGTGTCATTGACTTTATGGGTATACCTTCTATAATTAGCCAATACGGAAATATTCTGAAATGAGGGCTAATGAACTATGAAAGATTTAAAAGTAATTATCACATTGGTACTCGTCATGTTCACATGGGGAATTAACGTTTCTGCCCTCAAATATCTTGTGACGTATTTTGATCCCATTACGATGACGTCGATGCGCATTATGTCCGCTGCTATTTTAGTGTTTGTGATCTTATTTTTCTTGAAGAAAATCCGTTTGCCTAGAAATAAGGAGTGGATATATATCGTCGGGGGCGCCGCGACCAATGTCGTGATGCATCATTACTTTCTGGCGGAAGGACTATCGAGAACGAGTGCTGCTAACGGAGGGCTCATTTTAGGACTTGGACCATTATTGACTGCCACGTTAGCTGTGTTCATTTTAAAAGAAAAAATCACAGGCGTACGTGCTTTGGGCTTTCTGTTCGGGGGGATAGGGGTCAGTATCGTCGTGCTTGGCGGCAGTGGAACTTTAGGCAAGACTTCATTCGGAGACGTGGAAATCTTCTTGTCGATCTTGTCGCAAGCCATTAGTTTTATGTTGATCAAAAAAGCTTCTAAAACAATGGATGCGCGGTTACTGACAGGCTATATGATGTTAGTCGGTTCCGTCATTTTAGTCATCGTCGCACTGATAAAGGAACCAGGCGGCTTTGCGGAATTCAGTAAAGGGACATCTACTGTCTGGGGCGTATTTATATTCTCGGCCTTGATTGCGACTGCTGTGGGTCACATGGCGTATAACTCGGCTATTCAAACAATCGGTGCCGCACGCGCTTCGATCTTTTTGAATTTCAATACATTTTTTGCACTGATCGGCGCGAGTATATTTTTAGGGGAATCCATTTATCCTGCTCATTTTATCGGTTTGATATTTATTGTGGCCGGCGTCATCTTAGGCTCGGGGTCTTTGGAGATGTTGATTAGGAGTCGGAATAAACCGGTACCGCCTGTTGGGTAGGTAGTAGATGGTGAAGTGATAATAATAATCCACTAGTTATACGATGAAACACTATATATAAACTCTTTCCTTACAAAACATTTACACAGCCTTCTCCGTGTATTAATAATCTTCCAGTAGAGTAGAAGTTGATTACAAATACAGGAGGTTGTTTATTGTTGAAGAAGATGAGAAAGACCATCGTACCCGTATTAGCGCTATCCGCTGCCTTAATTGGTGGAGCTATCTGGACTAGTAATTATTCAGCGAGTTCAGCTGACGAAGTGGAACAGGAAGACGCACCGGAGATCAAGAACGTCATATTCTTGATTGGGGATGGTATGGGAAGTTCCTATACATCCGCTTATCGTTACTTCAAAGATGATCCGACTACCCCTGAGATAGAGTTAACAGCGTTCGATCAACATCTAGTGGGTCAACAAATGACGTACCCTGATGATGACGAGGAATCGATTACAGATTCAGCGTCCGCCGCAACAGCCATGTCGTCAGGTATCAAAACATACAATAACGCAATTGCGGTGGATAAACAGAAAGAGCGTGTGCAAACTGTCCTCGAAGCGGCAAAGGAGGCAGGGAAATCGACTGGGCTCGTCGCGACTTCTGAAATCACACATGCCACTCCTGCAGCATACGGTGCCCATAACGAAAGTAGAAAGAATATGGATGAGATCGCCGATGATTATTACAATGAACGCATCAACGGCGAGCATACAATCGATGTCCTTCTAGGCGGTGGAAAAAAACACTTCGTCAGAGAAGACTTGAGCCATGCGCATTCATTCGAACTAGATGGATATGGATATGTCACGACAAAAGAAGAGTTATTGGAGAATAAGAACGATCAAATACTCGGATTGTTCGCGGATGGCGGCATGGACAAAATGATCGATCGTCAGGCAGAAACACCTTCGCTAGAAGATATGACAGAAGCGGCGATTGAGCGATTGAAGAAAAACGAAGAAGGATTTTTCCTCATGGTGGAAGGCAGCCAAGTCGACTGGGCGGGCCATGATAATGATATTGTCGGTGCGATGAGTGAAATGGAAGACTTCGAAAGAGCATTCAAAGCAGCCATCGAATTTGCGGAACAAGATGAGCACACATTAGTGGTGGCTACTGCGGACCATTCAACTGGAGGATTTTCCATAGGAGCGGATGGCGTATATGATTGGTCGGTGGATGCGATCAAAGCAGTGAAGCGCACACCCGCATTCATTTCGCAACAAATTGCAAACGGTAACGATGTAGAAGAGACATTAGAACGCTACATCGATCAAGAAAGTTTACCGTTAGAAAAGAAGGAAATAGAAGCAGTCCAAGCGGCAGGTACAGAGGCAAGTGATATTGAAACGGCTATCAAACAGATCATCGACACACGCTCCTATACGGGTTGGACAACCGGTGGACATACAGGTGAAGATGTACCCGTTTATGCATTTGGACCATCCAAAGAGCGCTTTACAGGATTGTTAGATAATACAGATCATGCGAATATTCTATTTGAAATGATTGCGGGTAAGAAGTAAGTCTTACCATCGGTGCCGTGAAGAAACATGTATGAAAAGTACAATCATTGTTCCGTTGTAAAAAAGTCACTACGTAAAGAAGTTACAGCTCAAAATACGAGCCGTAACTTCTTTTTTTGTACGCTAATTTAAACAAATAAAAAATAAATTTTAAAAAATAGTATCCTTTTTGAATAATTCTTCTATATGACTAATGAAAGAACAAATCATCAACCAACTAAACAGGAGGCGCAAAATAATGAAACAAAATAACCAACAGATCAAAATCCCATTTTCACCACAGTTTGCTGCCATAGTAGGTACAAACGAAGCACTGTTTCTACAGCAATTGCATTACCGATTGCAAATATCTAAAAACATCAAAGGAGGCCATCGATGGGTGTATAACACGTACGAAGAGTGGACGCATGAATTTCCATGTTGGACCATTCATCTAGTCAAAAGGCTAGTGAAAAAATTAGAGAAAGACCAACTGCTTATTACGTCCGCATACAATAAAATGCCAATGGATCGCACAAAATGGTATCGGATTGATTATGAAAAGCTGTCACAGACGTGCGGCGAATTTGTACCTTTCGAGCAGACAGAAACGGTTGATACAGTCGAACAAAAACGTCTGTCTGAGGAGAACATAATGCTCCCAGCAATAACCAAAGAACTTAAACAGACTACAAAGAACAAAAGATATAGCGAGAAAGATCTCGCCATTATTTCTTCTGTCATTGAGTATTTAAACCAAAAAGCGTCCAAGCGATTCAAGCATAACGCGAACACGACGATGGACCTTCTCCATGAACGGATCGAAGAAGGGTACACATTGAACGATTTCAAACTAGTAATCGATACGAAAGCAGCGCAATGGCTCCATCATCCACAATTTCGTCACTACTTACAACCATCGACATTGTTTAAAGCAGAGAAATTCGAAAACTATTTGAATGAAGCCCCAGCTGAAATATCCCGATCCACGGTATTGAAAGCTTATGTAACACCCACATTAGATTTTGAAAAAGGAGAGAATGCATATGAGTTACGAACTTGCTGAACAAAGTTTACTAGGTGCGATGTTAGAAGAAAATTATTTGATTCTCGATAGCCACATGCAAGCGCCATTTTTCCAAGGCCGTGTCCATCAAACGATTTACACGGTCATGCGGGAATTAGCGCAAGAAGGGAAACCGGTAGACTATATTACCGTGCTGACGAGGAGAGAACCGAGTGAACTAGGCGGGGCCAATTACGTCTACGGACTCAAACGATTTGCGAATGTCGTACGTTTTGATGAATATGAAGAAATGATCATCGACCGATGGAAAAAGCAAGAAACGGCACGGGTATTGCAGCAAGCAATCGAGCATGATTGGAGCACGGAAGACATCGTGCATGCCTTAGAAGAATTGGAGGATCTAAATAGCGGTAGAGAGGCGACTCTACTAAATGACTATCTACTCACGCAATATGAAAGACCGTTCAGGCCGGATCTAACAGAGCCTGGCATCTCGACAGGACTTAGCGACTTGGACAAACTCCTGAACGGCTTCCAAGACAGTGAGTACATCGTTGTCGCGGCTCGGCCATCCATGGGAAAGACGGACGTGCTCAATCACTTCGCACTGCAAGCTAGCAAGGATGGACATATACCGATCGTTTTTTCGCTTGAAATGAATCGTAAAACGATGATCGACCGGATGATCGCTTCGACAGGCGAATACAATCGCTTACGAATGCGCGATCCGTATGAGTATTTCACTGAACCACAAAAAGAACGGTGGACACCCACACTGAACTATTTGGACAACGGAGGCATTCACATTCACGACCATTGCAGTCTATCCGTCAGAGAAATCAAAGCAAAAGCTCGATATATCATCAAAACGAATCCGACAAAACGACCGATCCTATTTATCGACTATTTACAAATCATCCGTCCTGAAGGCAAAGTCATCAATCAAACCGTAGCCATCGGACAAATCAGCAATGAATTAAAAGCGATGGCAAAAGAATTCGACTGCCCCATCGTCGTCTTATCGCAGCTATCCAGAGCGTCTGAAACACGGCACGACAAACATCCCGTCATGAGCGACTTGCGCGACTCAGGAAATATAGAACAAGACGCCGACGTCATCGCGCTTCTCCATCGTGAAGATTATTACGACAGAGAGAATGAACCGACGAATATAATGGAAATCGAAATTGCCAAACACCGCAATGGACCGACCGGCACGGTCACGACCATCTACAGCAAAGAAACCGGCAAGATCTATGATTTCGATAAAGACATCTACAAAAGGGGAGAAACCAAATGATCACCGTTCAAGACATGTTCGACTACGCGTTAGAAATGGACTTATCACACTTGGCCCACAGCATTCATTGGGCCTTACTGAAAGACCACGTTACATTCGATGACGACAGTAAAAAACTACAAACCATCGAATTTGACGAAGTGGAAATTAAGCGAATGATGGAGAATAACGACTTGAATATCGGCAAAGTAAAATTATTTGTTATGGACGAGCCCGATCATTGGTACGCCTTTTATCTGGCAGAGCATTCACTCGATGCCTATCGACTACATGAAAAATTATTCCGGGGACCTCAACGCAACATCACGCGAGCCGATCGACTGATGATCCACTACATGACGTTTGCGGAAACCGGCGCTGAAGAATGCCTGTATGAGCATAAGAAAGAGATCATTGCGTACCCAGCGTATGTGGGCCACGCAAAAGCAGGTGAGCGTGTGTTGTATCGGGTGGAGGTGGGGGCATGACAGAGGAACAACGCGGTGTGCTGATCTTGGTCATTTGCTTGCGCTCGAATTATTCGATGCATTATGTAGAGAAAATGGGGGATGACGAGTTGGAGGCAATGTACGAAAGATGTATAGGTGGGTGGTGAATGAAATCCACGACATCTTGGGAACGATTAAATTCCTACTAACTCCTCTACTAAAATACTATATAAATATAATTGAATAAAATTACCTATATATTTAGAAAATTCAACATGATACCTTATACATAAGGGTATTCCATAACCCTCCTAGGCCATTGCCACCAAAGGAGAATGAAAGATGAAAATAGAAGAACTAAAACACACCGATTGGATGAACAAAAACAAAATTATGGCGCTCAGTTTTGGGCTGGCTGCGGGACTTGGGCTCCTGGCTCAAATCATTCTTCAGTCATCCGCCGTTATTATTACTTCCGTCGCTATTCCGTTCGTCGTGGCCATCTTAGTTTACTTATTTATGAATTCGTCTACTTTCATCGCGAAACAATTTCCGTATATTTTAGTCTTTTTAACGTTCGGCATTTCGATGAGCTTGATTTTCTTCTCGAATGCTAACTTAGGGACGATTGGCGTAATTTATCTGGTTTTAGTGTTAGGTGCGGTTCATGGGAAAATGCGTATTATTGGATTTGCTTATGCACTGAGTGTATTTGCACTGCTCCTGAACAATACATATTTCGTATCGCCGGAGGTCGTAAGTGGAAGCGGTTCCAATTTACTGCTTCTTCACTTTCTTACAGCCCTTTGTTTGTTTTTATTGGTCAGACAGAATGATCGGGTCTTTCAACATGTAGAAGAGCTTCTGGCCCTGACGTCGCAAAAAGCCGAAGAAGAACAAGTGCTGTTTAAGGAGTTGGATACGGCCGTGACGAAAATCACGTCTAATCTAGCGTTTATTCAAACGAATGCGACAAGGTCCACTACTTCTCAGCGTGAAATGCTAGAGGCGGTCAATGAAGTGAGTTCAGGCAGCCAACACCAGGCCGACCATATTGCGGAGATTGCAGAAAATGCAGAACAGACACATGAAGCGATTCAAGAGATTGCGGCAGGGCTTGGTGAATTAGGGGACAGAACAAACGACGCGGGGAGTAAGGCGGAGACAGGCACTGCACAAATGACTCGATTGAAGGAGAGTCTCGATACATTCGCCGAATTCTTTACTGATTTGAATGATACATTCGGTGTTCTGTCTAGTAAAATTAACGAGACGAATGCATTTGCTAGTTCGATTAAACAAATTACGGAGCAAACGAATTTATTGGCGTTAAATGCGTCGATTGAAGCCGCGCGTGCAGGCGAACACGGTAAAGGTTTTGCGGTCGTGGCGGATGAAATTCGTAAACTGGCTAGATTGACGGATGAGACACTTCAGAAAATCGACACGAATTTAGTGGAGTTAAATAGTACGAATACGGTTGCGGTCGGAAAATTAGAAGAAGGCTTGAAGCAGTTGACGATGCAAAATCATGTGGCGGATGAATCCAGCGCATCCTTTGGCATATTGCATGAAGTCATGTCTGCATTGCAACATGAGTTAGCTACATTTATCCGTGAATTTGAAATCATGACAGGGCGCACACTGACAATTCGCGAACGCACAGTAGAATTTGCCGCCGTAGTGCAGCAAAGTACAGCGGCAGTAGAAGAATTAAATGCCACACTGACGGAATTGGCAGGGGAGCAAGAAGGAATTGCGAAATATATCAGTGAAACACATGATGAAGCTATTGCCATTCGTAGAACGTAAAGTACTAAATACTTTATCATTTACAAATTAGCCTTATATCTGTACGCAAAAGAAGTTACCCATACAAGAGTGGTACCTTCTTTTATCTGCAGTTTTACACATTCAATTACAATAAAAATCCCATATACAGAGACAATTTACAAGATTACGATTAGTATTGTATCTGTAGGTTTGCTTTGTAGTTCATCAAAGCGACGTACATGGAAATGATAGTATCGTTAGAGGTGTATAAATGGGGTTATTTTTCACGGTTATTTTACCGATTATTTCAGTATTCATAGTGGGATTCATTTTACAAAGAGTGAAGCAATTAAATATAAAATCGATATCGTCTCTTTCGATTTATATATTATCGCCTGCCCTTGTCTTTACTTCATTATATAAGGCGGACTTTAATGCAAGTTATATGACAATCCTGATTTACATGTTTGCTCTTTTTTATGCAATGGTCTTACTCAACAAGATCATTGCGAAAATCTTTAAATGGGATAAAAAAATAGAAAGTGCCTCCATACTAGCCACAGGTTTCATGAACTCGGGAAACTACGGTTTGCCGGTCGTGTTATTTAGTTTAGGAGAAAAAGCGCTACCTTATGCCATCTTCATCATGGTCATACAATCTCTGCAAAACAACTTCTTCGGTGTCTACTATGCGTCACGCAGTACGAGTGGCATCGGTCGATCTATAAAGATGGTATTTAAAATGCCGACGACCTACGCGGCTATTTTCGCGTTCGCTTTCCAGTACTTCCACATCACTGTACCGGAGTCGATCATGTCAACGACGTCCATGGTCGGGGATGCCGCGATCCCTGTCATGATGATCATGCTAGGGATGCAACTAGGATCCGTCATTCGGAAGAAACCCAATTGGCAAGTAGTCATCTCTGGCGTAGTGCTGAAAATGGTCATAGCCCCTATATTGGCGTTTGTTTTCGTGCTATTCGTAGGAATGGATCCTCTAGTAGGGACAGTACTCATCATCATTTCAGCAATGCCTACAGCGGCCACGACGACTATGTATGCGATTGAATTTGATACCGAGCCTGAGCTTGTGTCGATGATTACGTTGATTTCTACGCTACTAAGTGTGATTTCGTTAAGTATTTTATTGAATGTCCTTATTTGAATGAATTAGCTGTAGACAGATTCAGAAAATCACAAAATAAAAAGAAGTTGGAGCCCGAAATAATGGCTTCAGCTTCTTTTTCATTGCGATCCTCGTTAGGATTTTGGCAAACTAACTGTAAAGGTCGTCCCTTTACCAATCTCAGTGTGTAATCCGAAGTTTCCATTATGATCTCGAATGATTTTTTCACAGATCAACAACCCTAACCCTATTCCATCCACTTTTGATGAAATGAAGGGGTCGCCTATTTGACGTAGAATTTCATCGGGAATCCCTGGACCCGTATCGGACACATCAATAGTAATGTGATCATGATCGTCTTTCACATGAAGCGTGATGGTACCGGTTTTCATCGCTTCGATTGCATTTTCGATGAGATTAATGAATACATGTCTTATTTTCAGTTCACTGCCGAACATCGTCAACTCGTGGTTATCGGAATGTACATGGATCTCAATGGCATTCATGTCCATCCTGGATTCCATCTGAACCTTAATAATTTCGATTAACTCCGAAATATGGATCACCTTTTGATTGACCACATGTGTTTCGGCTAAGGATAAAAATTTAGAAGCGATTTGTTCTATTTCTTTTATTCCGGATTGGATCCCGTCAAGTTGTATTTGATTTGCTTCACTACGATTGCAATCTGTCAAACCTAATAATTGTAATCGACCTTGCACAACAGTAAGAGAGCTACGAAGTTCATGAGCAATGATGGTAGCCAATTTTCCGGTGATGTCCAATTTATCCCTACGAGTATCATGGTTTCGTAATTCATTTTCAAATTGGAGTTGTTTTGCGATCCCTGTAAAATGAGCAGGTTCCTTTTTATATAAATGTGAAGGCGAGAAATCCGTATCCGTCATATGGTATTCATGGGTTTGCAGAAGTTCAATCAAGAGTGTACCAGATACAGATAAACCATCATAAGCACACACATTGGTGAATTTTCTCGTGATATTCGCTACTTTAGAGAAAAAATCATCAAAACTTTGTTCATGTAAGGCAATAGAGGGGATTAACGTCTTTTTACTTTGAGAACGCCACGTCACTAATCCCCACCCGCGAAGCATGTTACCTTCTTTCATATGAGGATCAAAGAAGTCATGTAAATCTTTTAAAACCGCCTCCGCATTAAAATTTTCGTACGTGTCATTTGCTATGTCCGTATCCACAAAATAGATATGACCCAATTGCTCCTCTGAATATCCTGCGTTTCTAAGATTTTCTTTAACAGAAGCGTAATTCATTGATCGATCCAGGTACAGAATGATGTGCTGTTTATCCAGACCTTCAGCTATATAGGAAGTAGCATGTTCTAAATACTTGTGATAATCTGCGTACGTGTACACAATATTGCCAGCTAGTAAGGATTCAATGTCCTGAGTAGGCTTCATCTTTTTATTGTTGTCGATTGAATGTGTGATGGTAAAAACCCCCCTAACTATACCGAGTAATTATTCATATTATAACAGTTTAATTTCTATAAGTTAGATTGAATAGTAAAAAATAATACAGTTAGTATATTTTGTGAAACTGCTTGGAAAGGGGGCATTCTAATGAAGCCAAAATGATTAGAAGCAACAGATCACAGGCGCACGCAGCCAAGAAACGATTGCGAATAAGAGGAAAAACTGCATGTACGATCTATCAACTGAAATCATCTAAAACTTTCAGCGATGTGGGCTGGTCACAATTTCAGTTATAGTTTTGGCAATCTTACTGTAAAGGTCGTCCCTTTACCAATCAACGTATGGAGTAATAAGCTTCCGTTATGCTCTTTAACGATTTTTTCACTGATCAACAATCCTAACCCAGTACCATCTTCTTTTGAAGACATAAAAGGATCGCCTATTTGACGTAAGATGTCATCAGGTATGCCCGGACCGTTGTCGGAAACTTCAATGATCACGTGATCCTGTTCGTCTTTCACTTCAAGTGTGATCGTTCCGGTTTCCATAGCTTCAATAGCATTCTTGACTATGTTAATAAATACTTGCTTTATTTTCAGTTCATCGCCGAAAATCATCATCTCGTAATTATCCGAATGGACATGCATGTCAATGTGTTTCATGTCTGTAGTTGCTTTCATCTGCATGGTAACCTGTTCAACTAACTCTGAGATATTGAGTATTTTTTGATTTTCTACATGTGATTCCGCTAGAGATAAAAACTGAGAGGCGGTTTGTTCTATTTCTTGTAATCCTTTTTTGAGGCTGTCGAGATGTGCTTGACTTGCCTCGCTATAGCCACCACTAGTGAGATCAAACAATTGTAAACGGCCTTGCACGACAGTAAGAGAGCTACGAAGTTCATGCGCAATAATCGATGCCAATTTGCCGGTCATATCTAATTTGTCTCTACGCGTATCATGGCTGCGTAATTCTTTTTCAAACTGTAGCTGTTCAGATAATCCTGTAAAACGCACGGATTCTTTTTTATATACATGTGAAGGCGAGAAATTCGTATCTGTCATATGGTATTCATGGGTTCGCAGGAGTTCAGTTAGAAGTGAACCCGTCAAAGATACACTATCATAAGCGCATACTTGAATGTAATTCGCTGTGATATTCGCAACTTTAGAGAAAAGGTCATCAAAATTTTTTTCATGTATAACGATAGAAGGAGTTAACGTTTTAATATTTTGAGGTCGCCAAGTCATCAAGCCCCATCCGCGAATCGTACTCCCTTCCTTGGTATGGAAATTAATGGTTTCACTTGCAACCTTTACAATAGTCTCGGCATTGAAATCTTCATGTGTGTTATAGGCTACTTTGGTATCGATAAAATGAATATGATCTATTTGATTTTTCGAAAAGCCCATATTTCTAAGATTTTCTTTAATGATGGTAAAATTTTCTAGTCGATCCACATACAGCACGACATGATTTTCATCCAGTCCTTCAGCTACATAGGAAGTAGTGTGTTCTATATATTTGTCGATGTCGGTGTATGTATACACCACATGGCCGACGGGTGAAGACTCAATGCCCTTCGTAATCCTCATTTTCAAAACCCCTCCGAATTGTAGGAATAATAAATTATATTATAGCATTTTATATGCTGTAAAGGAGGCAGAATGTTACCACCTTTAGTACATTTACTGCATTTTACAAGAACACCTATAGAAGACACAGTCTATGGAATAAGTTGATTTGGAATTCCAGCCAGAAGCGTTCTGTGTGAGGCACCCAAAACTGCAAATCTCCACTCTGCATGCCACTTGTTCATTGCATTACAAGCAGTAAAAAAAATATGCATACTTTTTTTAAAAAATGTTTTAAATGCTTTACTAAAGGGTAGAGTTAGCAAATAACCATACAAATACAATCCAACTAGAAGAAAGCGGGTGCTCTATGAGAAACTTAACTAACAAAGCATTGCTCGAAGTGTATGAACGAACAGAGGAAATAGAATTAGATCAAGCATTTATTGAACTACTTGAAGAAGAAATTAGGCGCCGTGGCATTTTATAGATGCTAGGGCGTTTTTTTGTTCTCTATTATATACAGCTTACTGAACGGGGAATTCTATAGATAAACAATAGGAAATGCATTGCTAGAACATGCCCTCGTTATTTTGACTACATAATGCAAAGAGCTACGACATCCGTTCTCAAATGTTTAATTTGCTTCTCGAAAAGGAAGGTTAGACAGAAAGGGGGGAGTCCGATGGTGGAGCCTATACTTGCGTATGAAAATTGGTCATGGGTCCGTATTGACGCAACCACTCAACAGAAGATGAACGAGTTCCCGGATATTCCATTAGCCGGCAAACGCTGGGCCATGTCGTTAGCTGAACATCAAAGCAGTAACCTGGAAATGGATGCGAGTGAAGATGGAAAGGAATCGATGTGGGGTTCCTTTGTCTATTCACAGAACGTTAACGTGCGCAGCGAAAAGATCATCCTTCATTATTATCTCACAAAAGATTTCCTTCTGACATACGGTATGGATCCAGCATTTTTTACAGGCGCTTTTGAACAACAAGTACTGAAATACATGGACAAAGCAGAGAATGCCATCGAGGGATTCATGGCGCTGGTCGGAGAAATCATCAGCGTATTCCTGCAAAAAATCGAACGCTTTGAAGACCGAATGCATGATTTACTGTGGAGCGTCAAAGCAGAGAATGATGAACCAGTCTTTGAACAAATCATGGATAATCGGTATGAAGTGCTAGTGTGGAAAAACCTCATCATACCGTTCGTGGAAATCCAGGAAGCGATAGTGGAAGCATTCGGAGACGACGTATTGGAAGGGTATTTCTACAAGCGGACCTGTCGGCGTATCCGACGATGCCACCAGACGATCCACGAATACAACGAAGAAATAGGACAGCTGATCGATCTCGAATCCATCATCTCCTCCCATCGAGGCAACGAAATCGTCAAAACGCTGACTGTCATCACCATGCTCTTCACGCCAGTAGCCGCTTGGGGTGCCTTATGGGGAATGAACTTCAAATTCATGCCCGAGCTCGATTGGAAATATGGCTATTTGGGAGCGATCCTCGTCATCGCTCTTTCTACGTGGAGTTTATATTACTACTTAAAAAAGAAAAACTGGATCGGTAGCGTATTGAAAAGCTCGAAGGATAAGAATTTCTAGTGTGGAGGATCACCGGATACCTCTTCCAAGTAACCAAGTGGAAGTCAGCCAATCCCAAAAGGAAAAGTGCTATCCTAGAACGGAATAGCACTTTTACACATTTGATAGGCAAGTACATCAAATACTTACATTAGGTCACAACACATACTTCGATTCAATCAATTCCACAATCGCATCCCCAACCTCAATAGTAGAAGCACTACCACCCAAGTCTGGAGTCAACGCAGACTTCGATACCAATAACTCTTCAATCGAATCCAGCAACAACTTCCCGAGATCCTCAAATCCAAAGAAATCAAACATTTGACTAGCCGACCAAATCGCAGCTAACGGATTCGCAATATGCTGACCCGCTATATCAGGAGCAGATCCGTGAATCGGTTCGAACATAGAAGGGTAGGTCTTTTCAGGATTAATATTCGCCCCGGCAGCCAGTCCCATCCCACCAGCGAGTGCGGCCCCTAGATCTGTCAAAATATCGCCAAACAAATTGGACGTCACCACCACTTCGAACCGTGCGGGATCTTTAATCATCAACATCGCAGCCGCATCGACCAAATAACTTGCCGTCTCCACATGTGGATACTCTTGACTCACTTCTTCAAACACTTGATCCCAGAAGACCATCGAATAATTCAATGCATTCGCCTTACTAATACTAGTCAACGTCTTCCCAAGAGCCGAAGCCGTCTCAAATGCATAACGAATAATCCGCTCCGTTCCTTTACGAGAGAACACTCCCGTCTGCAACACCACTTCTTCGGGCTTATCCTTAAACAACCAATCGCCAGCCCCTGCGTACTCACCTTCACTGTTTTCCCGAATAAACAGCATATCAATCGTTTCCTTCGTACCGTTTTCAATAGGGCAAGGCGCACCGTTTAACAACTGAATAGGGCGGATATTCACGTATTGATCGAACTGCTTTCGAATGATTAATAGTAGATCCCATAATGAAATATGGTCGGGTACGCCAGGGAATCCAACCGCGCCTAAATAGATTGCGTCAAATTTGGAGAGTTGCTCCATCCCGTCATCTGCCATCATCTGGCCATGCTCGAGGTAATACTCGCAGCCCCATGGGAAGTGAGTGAATTCGAAGGAGAGTCTTCCGTCTAGATCGGCTACACGTTTCATTACTTTGATGCCTTCGTTTATTACTTCTGGGCCGATTCCGTCTCCGGAGATTACGGCTATTTTGTAGGGATTCATGTGGTCACTCTTTTCTATGCATTAATCAGTGTATGTTATTAGATTATCATTTTAAAAGAGTAATGTATCTACAATCAGAAAAACTAGGTGGTAAGAAATTGAATTAGAGTTCTAATGTTAAAAAAACTACATATGATCAAGAGATTAAGCTGTTTGAATTAACCTAATACTTTTACAGTACGTAGGTATAGATATTATTTTTGGATTAAATTTAAAATCCTTATAAGAAAGTATTAAAGCAAGAGTGGTATCTGCTATGACGATTTTAAATTCAATAGAGTTGTTTATTACATAAAGTTGGTCATCCTAAAGTAAAGTGATTATTAACATGACTAAGTAATAAATGACTAAGTTAATAGTATATTTAGGAAATACACATGTGAAAATCGGTGATTCTTTACTGACTCAATTTCATGTAGGTTAAATTCCTTGCTAAAGATTAAGCGATTAGAAGAATATATTCAAAGCAATTAAAAGATAAAACGCCTGAGAAACGACTTGAAATAAGGAACAATGTCAGTCAGCATGTGCTGAAAGCTTTTTGGTATGGCTCGAAGAACAACGGGATATAGTTGCTCCATAAACCGCAACTGAGTCTGCCATCTCCTATACGCTAAAACAATGGCCTAAATTGACGACGTTCGTGAAAGATGGCCGTATTGAGATCAACAATAATTGAGCAGAACGGTCAAAAAAGACTATTGTAATTGGTAAAAAGAACTGGCTGTACGCAGTCTCCACAAGTGATGCTACCTCAAGTACAATAGCCTACAGTCTCATAGAGACAGCAAAAGAGAATGGTATGAATACCTTCTTCTACCTACCGTTCAATTTCGAAGAACTCTATCTACATAAACTTGAAAAAGCCGAGGCATTTGAAGACTTAATGACTTGATCGAAGACCTTGCCAAAGAATCTTATATTCAGTCAAAGAAATAGAAAATGTCTCGAAGTGTGTAGTGCAAGATAGAAGTACAGAGTTTTGAAAGGAATAAGTACATAACGCTGCAATTGTAAAATAATAATAAAAGGCTTGCCAGCCTTCCAAAATTTCTCTACTGTATTGGTGTCGAATCAAATCAGTGGAGGTTGAGAGGAATGCTGGCAATGCCTGAAATCAATTGTATCAAATTAATGAGGAATCAGAAATCATTATCTATAAATCACATAGCAAAAACGTTACATCTTAATTGGAGAACTGTTAAAAAGTATGCGGATGAAGACCAACTGCCTCAAGAGAAAGTGTTGAAAAGATCCGGTATGATGTACGAAGAAAAATGGGGAGAAATTGTTAGTGATTGGCTTTGGGAAGATCAAAAGCTAAAGAGAAAGAAACGGAGAACAAACCAAGGGATCTTTACTGGGCTACAAGCTCTAGGATTCAAAGGTTCCTATCGGACCGTATCGTACTTTATTAAAGAGTGGCGAGAAAGTAGAGAAAATATTGAAGATGAAACTACAGATAAAAACTATGAGCGTCTTATACATCCGCCTGCAGAAGCGCAGTTAGATTTCGGGTTAATGGAAGCTGTACAAGATGGTAAGTATCGTGATATTCACTGTTTAATTATGACCCTACCGTTCAGTAATGATGCCTATTCAATTCCGTTGCCATCAGAAAATCAAGAATGTCTTCTCTATGGACTCAAGAAAATATTTCAGCAGCTAGGTGGCGTACCAAGAAAAATCCGAATCGACAACATGGTAACCGCTGTCACTAAACCAAGAAATAAACACGAAGAAACTGTGTTTGCAAATGAATTCTTACAGTTTGCGAATCATTACGGATTCGAACCTCAAGCCTGTAATCCGTATTCAGGACACGAGAAAGGAAATGTAGAAAATAAAGTTGGCTATGTTCGATATAACTTCATCACGCCCGCACCAGTTATAGAGAACTTGGAACATCTGACGAACTTATTGCAGCAAAAGCATACAAAAGATCGAGAACGAATTCATTATGAGAAGAAAATCTCGATACAAAAACTTTTGGAGGAAGAATTTGAATATTTATTGGCTCTACCAGATGAAGAATTCCCCGTGTTTAAAGAGAGTAAGGTTCAGTCTAATAAGTATGGTGAAATCACTTTAGATAAAGTGAGAGTCTATATTCCAAGAGGAAATAACTATCCATCCTTATCTATTGTGAAATATTGGAACCGATTCAAAGTACTATCTCCTCACGGAGAGATTCTATATGAAGACAACCGTCCTTATATGCATAAGAATCGTGAGATTCCCTGGCAATCAATCTTAAAATCTTGGTTAAGTAAACCGCGTGCAGTAAGCTATTCACGGTTCTCTCCGTATCTTCCAGGTCGTATTTATGAATACATCAATATCTCAAATCTGACGATTCGTAAAGAACGTTTACATTGGTTAATAGCGCTATTAGCAACTCATAATATGAACCAAATCAATGATGAATTCTACGACCTCTTGAGTGGCCAATCTGAAGTCTTAAAAGAACCTGAAGAGCATCCTTATGATGTTAATTGGAGTATGTATGATCAGTTACAAAGTACGTCACAGATTGAAGGTGAAACTCGATGACTTCTAATCTGAAAAGTATTTGTAAAACATTACGCTTGGCTTATGTGAATGAGATTTACGAAGATATCCCTTTCGAGAATCCTACTCAATTTTTAGATGAGTTGTTTCAAAAGGAACTTCAATTCCGAGAGGAAGCAAAATCAGAACGTTTAATAAAGAAAGCTAAATTTACTCAGAAGAAGTCACTTTCTTCATTTCAATGGAATGAACAAATTCATTTTCCAGCACACATTGATAGTGAGGAACTATGTAAGGTAGACTTTATCGGTCGTAGAGAGAACTTGATATTAACTGGAGCACCAGGTACAGGGAAAACACATCTCGCAACTGGCATAGGTTATGAGGCTTGTAAGCGTGGATTAGAAGTACGCTTTTACAGAGTTTCTGATCTCGCTGAATCATTGGAAAAAGCATGGCGCGACGGCAAATTAGCGCAGTTTAGAGGTCGATTCAAAAGTGTGGATTTAATTATTTTAGATGAGATGGGATACGTACCCTTCAACAAAGAAGGAGCTGAGCTCCTTTTCCAACTTATTTCAGATTGGTACGAACAGAAAAGCTTGATTATCACGTCAAACCTGGAGTTTAGTCAATGGAATCGTGTATTTAGTGATTCTAGACTAACTGCCGCATTAGTAGATCGTGTGATCCATCATGCTCACATTTTGAATTTTACTGGAGATAGTTTCAGAGTTACAAACGCTTTATCGCGACAAAGATAAAAACTAAATTGAAGGCTGGCAAGCTTGTGTATTTTTCATTGCAAACTTATGCACTTTCTTCTTGCAAAACACATCGAAGAATCGATTATAGGATTTTTTGAGGCATTTTCATTTATAAGAAACAATGTGTTCATTATTTGACGCTTACGATCATAAGATTCTTCGAGGCATTTATATTTATAAGTAACAATGCGTTCATTGTTTGACGTTTACCTTAATAGAGTAGAGAGTAATTTTAAAAGGGGGATTTTCCATGAATAATGAGGACATGTTTATTGAAAAGAAAGGCACCATAGCTACTCTAAGCTTTAATAGAGTTCAAAAAAGAAATGCATTAAATTTAAACACTTGGAAACTTATACCTAGGTTGTTAAAAAAGCTTGAAGATGATGATGAAATTAAAGTGGTTATTTTAAGGGGGAAAGATAGTACAGCGTTTGCTACCGGAGCAGATATTAGTGAATTTGATGAGTTTTTAAAAGATGAAAATGCGTTAAATGATTTTGATCTTAGCGTCGAAAAAGCCGAGGCGGCTTTACAGAATTTTCCTAAGCCTATTATAGCAATGATTCAAAACTATTGTATTGGTGGTGGGTGTCAAGTAGCGCTAGCTTGTGATATGAGATTTACCTCTGATAATGGGGTATTTGGCATTACCCCTGCTAGACTGGGAGTTATTTATGGGTTAAATGCAACAAAAAATTTAGTGGATACTGTGGGACCTTCAAGGGCAAAAGATATTCTATTTTCAGGACGATTTTTACATGCAGAAGAAGCATTAAGGATAGGATTAGTAGACAAAGTCTATCCTGATGATGAAATTATTGTGAAAACTTATGAATATGCGAATCTGCTAGCCAGCAAAGCACAAAAGTCTATTAAAGGTTCCAAGAAAATTATTAAGATTATACTTGATGATTCCACTATGAATAAAAGTGAAGTAGATTCACTAATGAAAGATGCATATGAATCTAAAGATTTTAAAGAAGGATACACTTCATTTATAGAGAAAAGAACACCTAATTTTATCGACATATAAAAAATGAATTAAAATCAAATATTCATAAAACTTTTAATACCAACTTATACTATTTTAACGGATAGGAGTGTTCCCATGCAGCCTCTTAAAGGCAGGAAAGTTATTGATTTGACTCAAGCATTAGCAGGACCTTTCTGTTCAATGGTCTTAGCGGATTTAGGAGCAGAGGTAATTAAAGTTGAAAAGCCAAAGATAGGGGATGATTCTAGGAAGATGGGTCCTCCTTTCATTGAAGGTGAAAGCGCTTCCTTCCTTGCTGTAAATCGAAATAAAAAAAGCGTTTCTATTGATTTACAAACTGAAAAAGGGGTTGAAGTTTTTAAACACCTTGCAAAAGATGCAGATATAGTTATTGAGAACTTTAGACCAGGAGTAGTTGATCGTCTAGGAATTGGCTATGAATCTATAAAAGAGATTAATGAAAAAGTTATTTATTGTTCAATATCTGGTTTTGGACAAACTGGACCCTATAAAAACAAAGGTGGATTTGACATAATTTCGCAAGCATTTTCAGGAATTATGAGTACAACAGGAGAAGAAGACGGATTACCTGTAAAAGCAGGTATTGCCGTTTCGGACTCTGTGGCAGGGCTCACAGCTGTTTACGGTATTTTAGCTTCTTTAATACAAAGAGATAATACAGGAACAGGACAATATTTAGAAACATCTCTTGTGGAATCAACACTTGCAATTTGTTCTTGGGAATCAGCATATTACTTTGCAACAAAAGAGACACCAAAAGCATTAGGCTCTTCGCATCGTCTAGCTGCACCTTATCAGGCTTTTAAAACAAAAGATGCTCATATTATTATAGGTTGCGCGAATCAGAAATTATGGGAGGAATTTGCCAATACGCTGGGTAGAAAAGATCTTCTATGCGATCAACGTTTCAAAGATAATTCAAAACGTGTTGAAAATATGAAGATTCTACAAGACATTATTGAAAATGAATTAAGTGTTAAAAGGTCTGATGAGTGGCTAGATATATTAGATAAGGCTGGCGTTCCAAGCGGTCCTATTAACAAATTCGACCAAATTATTGAAGATACTTACCTGCAGGAAAGAGATATGATTATTGAAATGGAGCACCCAAAACTAGGGAAAATTAAAAATATAGGGAACCCTATAAAATACGAGAATTCTATTGAAAGAGATAATCGACCTGCTCCTTATTTAGGAGAGAACACGGAACAAGTTCTACAAGAAGCAGGATATTCAACCGAAGAAGTTCAAGAATTACTTTCAACAAATATTATCTATAAAAATTAAAAAAGGTGGAGAATAAGATGACCTATCGAATAAAGAAAAGTGTAGCCTTTTTATTGACACTAATTGTTATCTCATCTTTAGCTTTATCTGCATGCAGCAAATCTTCAAGTAATAGCGCTTCTACTGAGGATGATTCAGACAAGCCGGTAAAATTAAAACTTGCCCATCAATTTGCTTCTGTCACAGATGGAGAAGGGGACTACCGATCTTTATTAGCAGATAGGTTCGCGAAAGAAGTAGAAGAGAGAAGTAATGGAAGTATACAAATTGAAGTATATCCAGCCGACTCTTTAATGAAGGGTAAGGAGCATTACAGCGCCCTGCAAAAAGGAAGTCTTGATATGGCTGTTTATTTACCTTTTTATGATGCTGGTAAAGTAAACGAATTCAGCATATCTTTGATGCCCGGAATTATTAAGAATAGTGCAGAGGCATGGAAATGGCCAGGTTCAAAAATTGGTGATGAAGTCGAAGGTTTATTGGATAATAACGGTATTAAAATGCTTGTTTGGACTTGGGCACCAACTACATTAGCGACAAAAGGAAAAAAAGAAAACGTCGTTAAAGAGCCAAGCGATCTTAAAGGTTTAAAATTAAGAGGTGCAGGAAATGATTCTGAACAAATGTTCGAAGACTTGGGTGCTGGAATTGCCAGCATGGCATCATCTGAACTGTACAGTGCTCTACAAACTGGCGTATTGGACGGGACTCTCACGTCTTATTCTTCTTTTATGTCTTATAGACTTTTTGAAGTAGTGGATAACTTTTTATATCCTGATGATAACGCTATTATGTATGCTTTAATGCCGTTAGTAATAAGTTCCGATGTCTATGACAATAAATTAAATGAAGAACAAAAAGCAATAGTTGACGAAGTTTCTGCAGAGCTTCAAGAATGGGTTATAGAGGCTGTAGAAGAAGATAATTCTCAAGTTGTACAAACCTTCAAGGACAACGGTGTGAATGTATATGAAATTTCTCCGGAGGAATCGAAAAAATGGTTTGAAGCAGCACAACCTACTGTCGAAAAGTTCGCCGAGTCTTCTGAAGAGGCGAATAGATTAATTAAGGCTGCTCGAGAACTTAATGAATAATTTGTGAGTATGTAAAGGAGAATTACAGCAATTGCTGTTTCTCCTTTCATTCCTAAGAAAGTTAGGAGGAATTGTAATGACAAACAAAAAAAAGTCTTTAAGCTTTTATGATAAAGTCACTCGATTTAGCGAATTCGGGGCTTATGTCGGAGGTTGCTTGATTCTTTTGGCCGGCTTCTTGATAACATACCAAGTGGCTATTCGTTACTTCTTTAAATTACCTACAACTTGGGAGCTTGAATTAGCAAGTTACTTACTAATTGCAGCTACATTTTTCGCTTCGTCATCCGCATTGCATCACAATGCCCATGTTAATCTTGACATTATCACTTCAAGTATTAAAGAAAAGCCCCGCGACCTTCTATATATCATCATGGGGATTTTAGGCTTGATTTTTTCAATAGTAATGGTTGAAAGAGGAGTCCAACTATGGTTAGAAGCTTATCATCAGAATTGGAGATCAGGAACTTCGTGGAATCCTAAACTAATTTATCCGTATCTAATTATTCCGATAGGCATGACTTGGTTTGCTATTCAGTACTACGTAGAAATTTACAGAAAGATACGATCACTATCATCAAAGGATCCTGAATGAAAACATATTAAATGTTGAAGGCGAGGTTTGAAAATGAGCCCTTTTTTAGTCGGATTACTTATTGCAACTAGTGTAATAGTTTTGATGTTATTAGGGATGCCTATCTTCCTTAGTCTTGGTATTGTGGCTACAGTAACTATGCTTTTACTGGGACCCTTACAGTTCGATATGCTCGGCGAACAATTTTTCTCTGCTCTTAACGGCTTCGAATTGTTAGCAATTCCTTTATTCATTTTAATGAGTGCTTTTTTTGCGAAATCAGATGCAGGAAAAGATTTATTTGAATTAGCATACCGATGGTTCGGAAAAATTCCAGGTGGCTTGGCAATTGCAAATATATTCGCTTGTGGAGTATTTTCAGCATTGTCTGGTTCAAGCCCCGCAACAGCAGCAGCGATCGGTGGTATGGGAATCCCAGAAATGAGGAAAAGAGGATATCCAGGAGAATTTGCCGCAGCTATCATTATTGCTGGCGGGACCTTAGGCATTTTAATCCCTCCTAGTATCACCATGATTATCTATGGTGTTGCAGTTCAAGTTTCAATAGGAAAGTTATTTTTAGCAGGTGTTCTTCCAGGAGTCTTACTTATTTTTTTATTCTCCGTATGGGCAGCGATATACTGGATAATTTGTTGCAAAAAGTCTGGCGCAAGACTTTCTGATTTAGATGATCTTCAAATTGATTTTTCTTGGAAAGAGAAATTTGAATCGCTCTTTAAGGCATGGCCATCAGTATTATTAATTATATTAATTATCGGATCTCTTTACTCCGGAGTAGTGACGCCAAGTGAGATAGCTGCCCTGGGTGCTGTTGTGACATTACTAATTGTATTGTTATGGTATAGAAGTTTGAATAGAAAGAGCATTCAGGAGATCTTGACAAGTGGCGCACGTGAATCGAGTATGATATTGCTTATCGTAGCCGGAGCACTACTACTAACCTATCCAATTAGTTATCTTCGTGTGCCTCAAGCAATTACTGAGAGTTTGATAACTCTAGATATATCAAAATGGTGGATATTTATCATTATCAACATTGTTCTATTAATCTTGGGTATGTTCTTACCTCCCGCTGCGATTATTGTAATGGTTGCACCTATACTCGCTCCCCTTATTCATGGGCTTGGTTTTGATCCTATATGGTTTGCGGTTATCATGACTTTAAACATGGAAATTGGTTTAATAACCCCACCTGTGGGACTAAATTTATTTGTAGTAAAACCGTTGGTTCCAGATATAACCTTTACAGAGATTTTCAAAGCAGTTATACCCTTTATAATCATTATTGTAATAACTATTATATTAATTTGTATTTTCCCGCAAATTGCTTTATGGCTCCCAAGTTTGATCTAGTAATGATAATTCTTAGAGATATAAATATAAAATTATAGGAGGAATGAAAATGCCTTTGCAAGGAATAAAAATTATCGATTTAACTAGAATTTTAAGTGGACCTTATATAACGATGACTTTAGCTGATTTAGGAGCTGAAGTAATCAAAATTGAAAGTCCAGAGGGTGATAATACTAGACAATGGGGGCCACCGTTTATTGGTGAAGATAGCACATACTACCAAAGTATAAATCGAAATAAAAAAAGCTTAGTACTAAATTTAAAAACCGAAAAAGGTAAGGGGATTTTTTTAGACTTAATAAAAGATGCAGATGTTGTAATTGAGAATTTCAAACCTAAAACAATTGACAAGTTAGGTATTGGATATGATGTTTTACAAGAGTATAACCCACGTATCATCTTGGCTTCAATATCAGGATTTGGCCAAACAGGACCATATGCAGAAAAGCCTGGTTACGATATTTTAGCTACTGGGATGGGTGGCTTTCTCTCGGTGACCGGAGAACCAGATGGACCACCAGTAAAAGCTGGATTCTCTATTGCAGATCTTGGTACAGGAATGTGGGCAGGGTTCGGCATCTTAGTTGCATTATGGAATAGAGAGAAGTCAGGAGAGGGCCAATGGGTAGATTTATCTTTGTTAGATACAATGGTATCATGGCAAACTTATATTGCTTCTAATTACTTTTCAACTGAGAAAAATCCAAAGCGGTTAGGTGGAGCCCATCCTAATATTGTACCTTACCAGATCTTTGAAGCTTCTGATGGACACTTCGTCGTTGCAGTTGGAAATGAAATAATGTGGAAGAAGTTTGTAGGTAAACTAAATTTTGACGCATTACGAAGTAAAAAGTTTGAACTGAATAAAGACCGTGTTGAAAATCGGGAAGAATTAATTTTAATTTTAAATGATATATTTAAAGATAAACCCAAAGAAGAATGGATTAAAACTTTTGAAAGTATTAATATTCCAAGTGGTCCAGTAAATGAAATATCTGAAGTGTTTAGTGATCCACAAGTTATTGAAAGGGAAATGGTATATGAAAAAGAAGATCCTGAAACTGGGCCAGTAAAGTTTCTTGGCACACCATTGAAATTTTCTAAAACACCTTCTAAATTTAAGAATTTCCCGCCTAAACTTGGAGAGCATTCAAATGAAATATTAAAACAGTTAGGATATACAAATGAAGAAATTGAAAAACTGGAACAGGAAGGAGTAACGACAATCTGTAAATAAATTGATTCATTTTAATAAGTGTAGAGCATCTATTGTGCTTTTTGATTGAAAGCTGGAATTCATCAAGTTACTGACAAAACCATTTATAGTGTTATAGCCTGGCATGAAAATGAAAAGGTTGTTTTTAACAAATATTTACACAGCTTAATTAAAAAATTAACAAAATTATTAAATTAGTTGCTTAGCATGAATTTATTTAATACATTAGTGATTCTAGGTGATTGAAAAAATAGATTATTAGATGCAATCATAAAAGCGTAAAACTATTTTTTATAAAAACTATCTACCGTGAATGAAAGCCTTTGCATATAGAAATGTGCTAATTAAAGATGGAATCGATTTTTGGAGGGACATGTATAGGCGAGATAATTTACAAAAGATTATTGATTTCTATAGGAAACCTTTTAACTGATTATATGTGCTTGCACTCCGTGGAAATGCGTGCAAGCATTTTTTGTTTACCTAGCATGAGCCATAATAAGGTAGTGAAAAGTAAGTTCGAAATAAAAAAACTATCTTTTTATTCGCAGCGCAAATAGCCTTATTGCTTCGAATTTTAAAGCATAAGAATTTTTCCTGTAAGTGAGCTGGATTTATGATGACTATTGCAGGAACACAACTAATAAATCATGATCTTGCGGGAATGAAGACTATTCTTCGATGTACAGCCTTTTTTATAAAGGTACCTGTACACGAAACTTTCATAAATGTTTAAACATTAACGTTTGTTTCTCACACAGGTACTGTTTTATAAGAAGCGACAGTAGAAGCATTCGGGGACAACGTATTGGAAGGGTATTTCTACAAGCGGGCCTGTCGGCGTATCCGACGATGCCACCAGACGATCCGGAAATATAACGAAGAAATAGGACAGCTGATCAATCTCGAATCCAACATCTCCTCCCATCAAGGCAATGAAATCGTCAAAACGTTGACTGTCATCACGATGCTCTTCACGCCAGTAGCGACTTGGGGTGCCTTATGGGGAATGAACTTCAAATTCATGCCCGAACTCGATTGGAAATATGGCTATTTGGGAGCCATCCTCGTCATCGCTTTTTCTACGTGGAGTTTATATTACTACTTAAAAAAGAAAAACTGGATCGGTAGCGTATTGAAAAGCTCGAAAGATAAGAATTTCTAGTGTGACGGATCACCGAGTACCTCTTCCAAGTAACCAAGTGGAAGTCAGCCAATCCAAAAAGTAAAAGTGCTATCCTAAAACGGAATAGCACTTTTACTCATTTGATAGCCAAGTACATCCATTATTTACATTGGGTCACGACACATACTTCGATTCAATTAATTCCACAATCTAGCGTATCATCTTCAAAAGTGAATGTATAATCACTACCAGAATAACCTCATGAAAAGAAGTTGTCGCACAAAACACGTGCCTCAGCTCTTTTTCGCATGTACTTTTAATATTAATTAAGATTAATTAACCATGTATGTTTACATTGTTAAAACACTCTCTTTAGGCACATTGATAAGCTGAATAATATGATTGAATAAAAGACATGAGAAGGAATTTAGGTGTAATAAATACAATTATTGAAAAATCTCAACAATCGTATAGGATATAGATATAGACATTAAAAGAGTTTCAGAACACTTCAGACTTACAAAAAAGTTGCGCGACAGCCTCAACTTTTTTGTAAGTTAAATAGAATTCTTCTTCTCGAAATACCAATGCAACCGATACTCACAAATCTCCCTTACCCAGCCAAACAAAATAACTTCATGCTGCTCCTCAATTTCTATCTGCGTACCAAACACACCACCCTCAAACACAAACATTCCTTTAGAAGACCCACTCCACTTCGTCATCGGCATCGTAGCAATTAATTTAGCTACTTTACCTTCATCATATTTCCGAAGCAACCGACCTTGTCTATCTGATAGATCCGCATCACGACGATATGGCTTCTCCATTAAATACGCATGGAAGAAAGGGGCGACTTCATTTGGTGAAACAGGTCGATACCAGTCCGATGCGCCTCTTGTCAGCATGTACTTCAGTAGAATCATCTTATAGCTTTTATTCATCAAGGTTTTATTGATTTCAATGAGTAGGTCCCTATATTGCGTGAGGACTTCTTTCTCTAAATCACCGAGTTCACCCGCATACTCCAAAAGAATTGGATACGTCTTAAAATTCTGTTGAATCGCCTTCGCATCTTCATTCGCTTTCAAATGATACTCGAGATACGTCGGGCGGTGTCCAAGCTCTGCTTTCAAATCGAAATACGCATCGATCAATCGTTGTTGAATCGGTTCGTTTTGTTTCATTGCTTCAAGTAAGTCGATGATAGCTGTTTCAAAATGGAATTCGAAATTGCCGCTCTCGGTAAATGTTTCGCTGTTAATCTTTGTAGGTAATTCTTTGTTTTCGTTAAATACTTCGAACTTCTTTCGTGCGTTGCGATAGTTTCCGATTAGGTCGATGATTACGCAATGTGATTTGCCGGTAGCTAGACGTAAACCGCGTCCGATTTGTTGGGTGAAGACGGTGAGTGATTCGGTAGGGCGCGCGAATAGGAGTGTGTCTACGCTCGGGATATCGACGCCTTCGTTGAATAGATCGACGGTGAAGATGATGTCGAGTTGGCCTGTTTCTAGCAAGTTGCGTGCGGTAGTACGGGTTTGTCGGTCCGTGCTGCCGTGTAAGGCGAGTGAACGGTAGCCGGCTTCTGTGAAATAGTCGCTTAAGTAGATGGCTTGTTTGATGGAGGAACAGAATCCGATCGTGCGGGTCTTTTTGTTTTTGTTCCATGCGTCGAGTACTGCTTCTGCGTAACTGTCACGTACTTGCAAGCGCAGTAATTCTTCTTCGTCGTAGCGATTATTGTGCCACTTCAGTTGGCTGTAATCCGTTTCGTCGAGTACACCATAGTAGACGAAAGGGGAGAGCCAGTTTTGCCGAATAGCGTCTAGGAAGTGAATCGAGATTGCTTCGTTACCGTCGCATAGGCTGTAGACATCTTTGTTGTCAAGTCGGTCGGGTGTCGCGGTTAGACCAAGTAGGAACTCTGGTTTGAAGTAGTCGAGTACTCGCTCGTATGTAGTGGCGGCAGCATGATGGAATTCGTCTACGACAACTAGATCGAACGCAGTCGGAGAGAATTGGTGCAAGTGGTATTGCCTCGCGAGTGTCTGGATCGATGCGAAGACGAATTCCGTGTCTGCTTGTCTCTGCTGGCCGTTGTAGATCCCGCTTGTACGATTCGGAAAGACCCGTGCGAATGAAGCTTGTGCCTGTGTGAGTAGTTCTTCGCGATGGGCGATAAAGAGTACGCGTTTATATGATTCTGCGAAAAAGGCTGCGAGATATGTTTTCCCGAGTCCCGTCGCGAGGACGACGAGTGCCTTTTCATAGCCGGCTTCAACTGTTTGATTGAGCGCAGTGAGAGCTAGCTGTTGGGCAGGTCGTGGGTCCAAGACAGACGATTGGTAAGGTGCTGTTGGATCGACGATGCTGCTTTCTTCTTGTTCCGTTGCGCCGAATGTCATTTCGATTTCAGTTTGGGGTTCCCATACCGAACTAAAGGGTAGTTTCCGATTCGTTTCGTCGTATCGTGTTCTATACAAATCGATTTGTTCATTGTTGATCGGCACCGTGTTTGGAGATAAGAACATCTTCATGAATTCATCTGCAGACGTTTCGAAAATTTCTTCGTCGACTGCCGATGGTGCGTAGAGGTTCCATTCGACACCTTTCGTTAAAGCGGAACGCGATAAGTTAGACGAGCCAATGATGACGGTCGAGCTGTTTTTTGATTTGAATAGATACGCTTTTGGATGAAAGGACGTACCGCCACTTTCAATCATGCGAAGTTCGGCAGTGGGTACTCCTTCATGTAATAGTTGCAGTGCATCGGGTTGTGTAATTGATAAATAATCACCGGTTAGTATTTTGATATCCGCGCCACGCATAGAAGCATCACGTAAAACGGGGAGTACTTCCTTCACGCCAGTTTTCATCATGAACGCTGTCATCCAGTAGATCGTATCCGCTTCCGCAGTTAGTCGTTTTAAGTCATCTAGCAAATTTTTCGTCAGTAGGCGTAGCTTAGTCATCCGCCACTTCCACCAAATAAATTCTTTCCTCAAATCCGCCACGTGCTGTAGCTTTCTCCGCACGTACAGCTTCTAGTTCCTCAACCGTCGCGCCGTGATAAGCCGCTGCCGCGTGAATGAGTTCCAATAGGTCAGACAGTTCCTCCACAGCATCTTCTGCGTTCGTTGCTTCTTCGTACTCCGCTAGTTCTTCGTGCATTTTCTTATGTAGTTCAGCTATGTATTGTGAGTCATTCAACGTATGCGTGACGCACGTTTTTCCGTCGGCTTCGATGATCTCTGGGATGAGGTCGCGGACGAGTTTATTATAGATCGGCATAGGGGTCTCTCCTTTGACTTTGTTAGTTGCTTCATTCTACCATAATTCGTCATTTGCTGTGATAGCAGAAAGGATTTCATTATCTAATTGTCGGAAAATATCATATAATTAACATGATAGTTAAAAATTATGTAGACCTATAGCCTAAAAAGTCTAAAAATGATTGACTACTATAGGCAATTAGTAAATAATAAATAATAAGTACTTCGTTTCACATAACATTAGTTGTGAGTATTAAGAATCATTATAAACTATAAATTTACCTATCTAATAAGTTGAGAAGGAGGAGCGAATGTTTTCGACATCAGACTTTCAAGAATACACACAAATATTCGGAACCTATTCACTGAAGATGATTGTAGTCTCTTTTTTAGTGATGGGATTCGCATCCTATACCGCACTCGTATTATTTGAACGCATGCAAAAACCAAGTATCTTCAAACGGGAAGTGTGGCTGGTACTCACTTCTTTGTCCCTAGCATTCGGGGTATGGTCTACGCATTTTTTAACATTTAATTCGCTATGGTTACCTATTGAGATCCGTGTACATTATGGTTGGGCCATTATGTGTATTTTGCCGATTTTTCTTGCGGTGTTGCTAATCATTCAACTTGTGCAAAGTCCCTTGAGAGTACGCTGGCGATATGTAGTAGCTGCGCTGCTCATTGTCATCGGGATGGGTACGATGCATTTTTTAGGCGTAAAGTCGATTAAGTTAAATGCCTATGTTAGTTTTGATTGGAAAGTAGTGCTTGCGAGCAGTATAGTAGGTGGTTTATTTGCCTTTCTAGCTATTCACGGTACGCGTAAGGCGAAGCGTAGTGGGATTTCTAAAGTACTCGCCGCTTTGTATTTGTCAGTAGGTACGCTTACGATGCATTACTTTATCATAGGGGGTACCCACTATTACATAGAAGAAGGACAAGCGTTACATGAATCTGCCATGCACATGGATATTATGAATGTGTTGATCGGCATTGGAGTTGGGCTGTTACTTTTTGGGATGTTAATGACCTCTTATATTGATCGCTATGTCGATTATTGGCTGAAGTATTATGATGTGTTGACGAAATTGCCGAATCGACGCAATTGGGAGCGGTGTTTGACAGATGATATCGCAATAGGAGACGTCGCCATTTGGAATTTCCCTGATCTGCAGCGTATTAATCAATTATACGGCTATACAGAAGGAGATAAAATTTTGAAGGAACTCGGTGCGTTGCTTGCGAAGTGGAAACCTTCATACGCACAGTTGTATCGTGTCAGCGGAAATCGGTATTTATTTTGTGTAGAGCAGGCGGGACGAACTACGGACTTTTATAAGAGCCTTGTGATCATGCAGCGTGAAATGGATCAACTATTGGCTATTCCGAATCAAGAGATGCGCTATGCATGTGGATTAGCTAAGGCTGATCAGAACAAGTCTGTGAAGACATTGTATAAAGAGGCGTTGATGGTTGTGGAACAAGCGGCCGCTTCGCATGAGTGGGGATTGTTGACGTTCGACCCCGTCATCCACGGAAAGTCCTATGAGCAAGATGTCTTGCGCGATATTTCCGAGGCGTTGGATGAAAAACATATCTATTTGGTCTACCAACCGAAAGTAAAAGGGGCTGCACATGAGTTCGTCGGTGTGGAAGCATTGCTTCGCTGGACGCATCCAGAACTTGGTGCGATCCCGCCCATGACGTTTGTTCCCATATTGGAGCGAGAAGGGCGAATGGGTGAAGTGACGGACTGGATTATTCGCGAAGTGTGCAGACAGATTCATAATTGGGATTCGCAAGGCATTCATGTGCCGCAAGTGGCGATTAATATCCCTGGTGAATACGTGACGGAACCGGGTTTGCTTGATTTGTTATGGAAAGAAACGAATGCGTACCGATTTGACCCCAGCCGTATTGAACTGGAGATGACGGAAACGAGTACCGCGAAATCCACCACTCAGGCTATTGCTGCGATGAAGCGATTCAGGCGTTATGGATTCTCGATTGCACTCGATGATTTTGGGACAGGTGTGTCGTCTTTGTCCTTTTTACAGCGGATGCCCATTACGACGTTGAAGATCGATAAGTCCTTTACGGATGGGGTACCGGCACCGGCGAAGAAGTGCGCGGTGCTAAATGCCATACTAACGCTTGGGTGCTCGATGGACCTGAACATAGTCGTCGAAGGGGTAGAGCAAGTAGAACAAGTGGAATTTCTGCTTGATTTGAAACCGGATTTGACCTTCCAAGGGTACTATTTCTCAAAACCATTGACCGTTCCACAATTTGAAAACTGGCTAGCGGAATCGATGAAGCGAGGATTCGTCCACCCATAACGTTGTGCTAGTAGTAGATTTATTTTCACTGCCATAGATTAATAGACAATTGGTGTGATATACTAGTTCTATTGCACCAATGAATTGTATATTCTATGAACGCATATAATAGTAATAGACCATATCGTCTGAGAGGGTGAAAGAATGTGTCCAATGAGTCAGGTATTTTACTGGAAAGCGGTACGAATGAGTTGGAGATCGTCGGATTTGAGATGCAAGGAAATCGTTATGGCATTAATGTGATCAAAGTGAAGGAAATTATCATGCCGTTGAAGATTACGCCGATTCCCCATGCCCACTTTGCGGTGGAAGGCATTATTCAGTTGCGCGGTGAAGTGTTGCCGGTCATCAACATGGAGAAAATATTAGGAATGGCACCTTCAAGCCATCCAGACGATGCCAAGTATATCGTCGCTGCTTTCAATAAACAAACGGTCGTCTTCCGTGTACATAACGTGACGCAGATCCACCGTATTTCTTGGAATCAAATCGAGAAACCTTCTGGCATTTATGCAGCAGAGAACTCTCAAGTGATTGGCGTCATCAAGCTGGATGGCGAAATGTTGTTGTTGCTTGATTTTGAAAAGATCATTATGGATATTAATCCGGATGCAGGGATTAACGTGGAGCAAGTGAAGAAGCTTGGGAAGCGTGAACGGTCAGATAAACGCATTTTGATTGCGGAAGATTCTCCGTTATTGCGTAAATTATTGTATGACACGCTCAGTGAAGCAGGCTACGCGAATCTCGACTTTTATGAAAACGGCAAAGATGCGTTTGATTATTTGGAGTCGCTAGTGGCGGATGGTATCGATGTGAAGAAGGAAATTCAGTTGGTGATCACAGATATCGAGATGCCGCAAATGGACGGTCATCACTTTACCAAACGGATTCGTGAAACGCCAAAACTTATGGACTTGCCGGTAATCATTTTTTCTTCACTCATCACGGATGACCTGAAACATAAAGGGGACAGTGTGGGAGCGGACGATCAAGTGAGTAAGCCGGAAATTGCAGAATTGGTATTGAAGATTGATACGTATATATTGTGAAACTAGACTTCCGCGTAAGTGCGGAGGTTTTTTTATGTAAACACTACAAGCCACTTTCCGTTTGACAGGAAAGTGGCTTGTGGTCGTTATATGGAATGATTTTGGTAGATTTACTAGATTATTTGTTATCGTCGGAACCTTGATTTTCACGTGATCCGGTTACATCTTCTGGAGCAGGCTTTTTTCTAATATCGTAATACTTATCCGCTCCAATACCGCCTTCACCAATCATCTTGGAAATTTCCTTCGTCCGCATCTCGTTCTTTTTAATAATTTCTATTCTGTCGTCTTTAGCCATTTGCAATTCCTCCTTATAATAAAAGACCCATGTGCTTTTCAAGAAAGAGAATCTGACTCCACTTCTATTTTACCATAGTAGAGTAGACGATTGCGAATAATCGAATATATCCTCACTATTTATTTAATTGTGTACTAGTCTATTCATGGTATGTAATAAATGGAACTAATGGTATATTTATTGGAAGTAGTTACGTGTGACTTTGAAAGTGGAATGACAGGAGCTATAGATCAATTGAGGAAATTATTCGTGTTACTGGTCATTGCGAGTGTGTTGGTAGGGTGTGGCGGGAAGCAATTATCTTATTCGGAAGTGACGGTCAACAAAGTGGATGCAGAAGTGAAAAGCTTTATTGATGGAATAGAAACTGCTGATGACCCTGATGGCAATGGTATTTATATGTACCATGAAACGAAAAAGGAACGATTCTTATATCTGAATCAAAATTTCTTGGATAACGGAAAAGGATTTGGTGAAGTAGATATTAGAACGGATGAAGACACTTTCCAGATTTACTTGCAGGAGAATGATGAACCGACAGAAGATGAACATACATTATATAAAATTACATTGGATCGGACGTATGAGTATATGCGTGTTTTTAAAGACGATGAGGAAACGTATTTTCAGTTAATAGGCGTATGAATATAAAAGATATCAAGTGGAATGCAAGCAGAGGAGAGATCATATGAAGTTGGTCGGGTGTATTGTGGTGGCGGGTGTTTTGGGCATTTTGGCGTTAATCGGTCCAATAGGTTGGTATGCGTTAGCTGCTATTATTGTCGGAGTAATTTTTAGGTCATTTTGGTTGTTGAAAGAAATACATGAACATACCGTTCCTGTCGATCCATACGATGGAGTGAACGATGCAATACGAGAGATATATTCTTGAGCGCGAGGAACGGGAGAAGCATGAGCAAAGTGATTGAGATATGTGTGTCAATAGATTGTGCTGACGATTCACTACTATGGCGCGTTACATGAATAAGGATCGTATTACGATCGGGTCAGATTACGGAAAGTGGGGTGAAAAACGGCTGTGGAAGAAAAAATATTACATACAGAAAATGGGGATATATATTATTGGGTTGGAGGCAGTAAAAATATCGATACAAAATGTATTGTTTTTGTACATGGTATGACTGCCGATCAATCTATGTTTGAAAAACAAGTTGATCATTTCAGTAACGAATTTAAAATCATCACTTTAGATCTTCCTCTTCATGGAAAGTCATGTCATTACAAGGATTTTACATTTTCAAATATTGTAGAAGTACTAAAAAATATATTGGCTCTAGAAAATGTAAGTAAAGTTATATTAGTAGGTCAGTCTCTAGGGGGCTATGTTTGCCAAGAGTTTGGGATTCGTTACCCTAAAAAAGTAAAAGGCTTTGTTGGAATTGATACAACTCCTTTTGGACATTATTACTATTCGAAATGGGAGAAATTTATTCTATCTAAAATAGGTTTGCTATCGTCTATGTTTCCTTATAAAACTTTAATTAATAGTATTTCTAAAGGTGCAACGAGAACTGATTATGCTTTTGATAATATGTATTCTGCCGTTTCTAAACTAAGCAAAGATGAAATTATTAACATTATGAACTTAGCCTACAAGGAGTTACTTAAGAGAACAGAAACAGTTCATTTCAACTTTCCAGTTTTATTAGTGATGGGGGAAAAAGATAATACAGGAAACGTGAAAAAATATAATAGTAAGTGGTCAACTCAGAATGGATATCAATTAGTTGTAATTAGTGATGCTGCCCATAACTCAAATGTTGATAATTACAATGAATTCAATAATGTATTAGCAGACTTTTTAAGCCAGTTGTAAAAAGGAACTGATCTGCATTTATACAAACTGGTGCGTTTGCTTAGCGAAGTATTCTCCAAACGAAGCCTTCTGTTAGAGATATGCTAAGAAAAGGAGGGAGTTAATTGGATAATAAAAACCTTATTATTGTTCGATTAGTAGCAACAACATTGATACTTCTGTCTTTAATATTGCCGTACATCGGGTTAATGAAGTACAGTACAACTCCATTTGTTATTCTAATAACACTTTTTATTTTTTATGTTATGGAAAATAAATTTGGTGACAAAACCGCAAGTGAATAGATTTATAAGAAGCCTATATCCAGAATCGGGCACGATTTTTGCAGAGTTCCTCTGTGGTCAGCTAGTTGATCGGAGTGGAAGCCGGCGACTGGGAGGATCAGCGAGAGCCGTAACGAAGAACGGCTTTTGCGAGTGAAGCGCAGCGAGAAGGAGCATATCTTTGCTTTGACAGGTGAAACACCTAGCGAGCGAAGCGAGGAGTGTGGTTCACCGCACGCCCATAAGACACGCGTCCGGCTGGAGCGCAGATCAACGATTTTCAACTACTTTGCCTTTATCGGGTGCAATTCTTCAAAAAGGATTTGCATCTTTTCAGTAATAGGATCATGTGTGGAATAACTAAAATAACGGTTTTCTGTATTTAGACTTAGCTTTATCGTACTGTGTCATATTCAAATATTTGTTAGGAGGGCGAGTATGAGGTGTTTTAAACATGTCTTTATAGGGATTGCATTTGTAACGGTTTTCTTAACCGCTTGCGGTATGGGAGAGGATCAAGAGATTGATCAAAAAGAGAATGTGATGAAGCCAGAAGAGTTTTCCAGTACATTTCTAAATGGAGACTTTGAGATGGTTTACAGTCAGATGAGCAAAGCATTTCAAAAGGAAGTTTCGTTGAAGCAGCTACAAGAGTTAGGTAATGATTTTAATCAGGACGTTACCGCATATATTTTACAATCGGAACTTCCTTATCATAATGGCTCCAAGCAATACACGTGGACAGATGATAGTGGATCGAAAGGTATGGTGGCAGTCTTTGATGAGAATGATATCATTCAAGGATTACAAATTATGCCACTCACTATGTACCCGGAAACTGACAATGTGTATACAGAAACAGTCATGCATTTGCCTTTTCAGGATACGTGGTATGTATTTTGGGGAGGTACAAACAGTCTAGTTAATTACCATTATGAATATGAAAACCAACGCTATGCCTACGACTTCGTCATAATGGAAGAGGGAACCACCTACGAAGGAGATCCTTCCATGAACGAAAGTTATTATGCATTTGGCAAGGAATATCTGGCCCCAGCTGATGGAATAGTCGTTAAAGTAGAGAATAATGTAAAGGATAATCAACCAGTTGGTCAAATGAATGAGGAACAACCCTTGGGGAATTATGTCATCCTTGATCACGGTAATAAGGAATTTAGCTATCTTGCTCACTTTAAACACCAGTCGATCATAGTAAATGAAGGAGATAAGGTCCATCAGGGTGACATACTTGGCCAAGTTGGCAATTCCGGGAATTCCAGTGAACCACATATCCATTTTCACGTATCTGATTCTCCCGATCCTGCGTCTTCTAAAAGTATCAATATTAAATTTGATCGCGAGAATCCATTTATCCAAGGTGATTTTGTGGAATAAGTTTAGAAGTCAATAGAGTTTGACATTTCTCCATATTCTGGGCAGCTGTGTCTATTTTGCAATCGGGCCATTTCGTTGAATGAAACCTATAGGGCATTCATCCGTATATAAATAAGGGAAACAAAGCAAAGTAATATAGTTATTGGATGTAATCGTAGAATAAGTAATTTTTATATGAACGGACAAAGACTGATAAAGGAGTGGTGAAATGAAGAAGGTATTTGAAGCTATATATGACGGTCACCGAATACAAGTTGAGAATAGATGGTTTACAGGCGAGAAGTTGTATGTAGATGGAAAATTGCAAGATGAAAATTTAGGTTTAGCATTTAGAGGAACTTTAAATGGGAGTATTAGGAATGAAGGAAATGAATCAAAGAGCATAAAAGTGACTCTAGGAGGATTTTTTAGTATCCGTTGTAAAGTCTTTGTAGATAATATAGTAGTTTCTTCGTATCAAATTAAAACAAGTGATTAAATACTTCCAAAATAATTGGGTATGAGTCAGGTTGAAACAATACAACGACTCCCAGCAATAGGGTGCAATAAACGAATAAAACCCGTGCTGCAATCGGGCCAGATTAAAGAAAGATGAAACTTATTTAACTCTTCACAGTCTAATGGCAAAGAGGAGGAATAAAATGAAAAAGAAAAATTTAATTATATTAATCGGGATCATAATGATTTTAGCTGCTTGTTCGGAAGAAAAGGACATTAAAGACAAAGGAAATCAAAGTAAAATGAATAATATTGATTCAATTTATAAAGATGGAGATATTTCCATTTCTATATCAGTTAGCCAAGAGAGATACGATCAGGGAGAGACGCCGGTTGTTATTATAAGAAATGATGGGGAAACACCGGTGGATTACACAGGGCTAGGAACTAGCTTAGAATACTTACAAGATAACGTTTGGGTTGCGGCAGATGATGCGGTAACAGAGGATAAGTTAAATGTATTAGAACCGGGCAAAAAAATGGATCAGAAATTTCCGCAATCCTTTATACAGCAGAAAGGTGTTTATAGGATTGTCTTTAAATTCCATGCTAACAGGAATAAGGAGAGTAAAAAAATAGCTGTTTCGTTTTATGTGGATTAATTAATGACCAGGAAAAGATCATTAAAATAAGAAATATATCGAGTTGATATACCCCGAATTGAATGGGAGTACGATTAAGACAAGTTAACTGAACGGATTGAAGAGGTAAATAAAATCACTCTTCAAGAATCGGGCGCAATTCTAGCATAAGGATTTGCGTCCATTCATCAAACGGGCTAGATTAATCTACATGGGGGGCGTTATTATTGAGAAGAGGAAGTATAGGCATGGCTTTATTTACAGGTGCATTTGTATTGATAGTAATGCTTTTTATTGAGTATTTAATCCCCGATATCAATACTATAATAAAGATTATCGTTGTCGGTTTATCAGCTATGATTGGTGGCATGATCGGCAATAAGTTTGTTCCAAATAGGCAATGATATTATGCAATCGGGTACGATTCCGTAAGTAGGATTTGCTCATACGTCTAATTAGTAATTAACCAATTAGCACTGTATAATATAAGGTAAGATTATACTGATAAAGGGGTTGTTGATATGAAGGCATTGGATCTTGACTCAAAAGAATTTAGACGAGTGATGCATAATCTTCATCTCGAAAATTTGAAAATCTCTTCTGATATGCAGAAAACAGTCTTAGAACTCATTAACAAAAAGACCTCAATTACCCCTACTTTAATTAAGGATCTATTGCGGCATGGGAAAGTATAATGATAAAGAAATTAATGATTACCTAATAAAACACAATTTATTGGAGATTGATTCTCACAAAGAACTTGAAAGAGCCGAAGCATTGGCATTTTCTCTTCGTGCAATGGCACTAGAACAAAATGATTTCATGTTCGAATCATTTACCTTGAAAGAGTTTCAAGAACTGCATCATTATCTATTTCAAGATATCTATCCGTTTGCAGGAGACTTTAGGGATGTTCAACTCATGAAAGGTGCTACTCGTTTCTGTCAAGTTCAATTCTTGAATAGCTATGCGAGTAACTTGTTTATGGAGTTAAATGATGAGCCTCTTTGGAATTCATTGAATGAAGCAGCGGATCGTTTAGCTTATTTTAAAGCAGAATTAAATATGTTGCATCCTTTTCGTGAAGGAAATGGTAGAACTATCCGGATTTTTCTACATGCTTACGCAATTAGTAGAGGAATTGAGTGGTCATATGAAACGCTAGAGAGTGAAAAGTATCTGCATGCTATGATCCAATCTGTCACTGATTTAACGTCGCTAAGAGAAGTATTCTTGGAAACGATTCAATACGTTGGATAATATAAAGGGCACTAATCTTTTACACAGATTAGTGTCCTTAGTTCATATCGGGGGGCATTCTTGAAAAAGAAATACTCTTATTTTATCAATAGAGCCAGATTATGAAATAGTTTGCCATGTGAAGAAAAAAAGTTGGATAAAAATGATGAAATAGTGGGCTTTGCAATATCCTACATAATAATTATTATGTTTCAAATAACCAATATATATATATACTTGTCAGTAAAGATTCAATTATTGCTTGCTAAGTGGCTAGCGACGATTTGATTCATCGGTTTTATGTTTTTAATAACACCAGTTGCTAAACTAATCCCGAAGTCAAAAAAGTAGGTTGGTGTTTTATTAAAGGACGCGTTCCCTAACGAAGACTAGCGCTAGCATTGCATCAATCGGACGCGATTGTCGCAGAGTTTCTCTGTAGTCAGCTAGTTGATCGGAGTGGAAGCCGGCGACTCCAGGAGGATCAGCGGGACAGGTGAAACACCTAGCGAGCGTAGCGAGGAGTGTGGTTCACCGCCCTCCGGAACGCGTCCGGCTGCAACGTAGATCAACGGGTTGCAACCACTATCCCATTATTGGGCGCGATTGTAATATAACTTCTATGTACTCGCTTAGTTGATCTTCGCTACAGTCAGCAACCCTGGAAAATCAGCAGGACAGGTGACACACCTAAACAAGTAAAATCATAATGTTAACAAAGCAAGTTTGCAGTTCGTATGATTCACCGACCATTTCACTTCGCTAGAATATACGTTTTTGCCCATACAAAAACACCTTCGACGTAAGTACTTTTGACAAGTGTATTACTTCGAAGGTGTTTTATATTGTGATACTGTTTTAGATTATTCTAGAAGAGCGTATAGCCTTCTAGTTTCTGTTTATTATTAGACTTCCACTTTACTGCGTACGAGATAATCGAACGCGCTGAGGGAAGCGGTGGCGCCGGAGCCCATGGAGATGATGATCTGCTTGTATGGCTCGTCCGCGCAGTCGCCCGCCGCAAATACGCCGGGTACGTTCGTTGCGCCTTTTTTATCGATCACAATCTCGCCGAAGCGGTTGCGTTCGATGGAATCCCCAAGCCAGTCTGTGTTCGGCACAAGTCCGATCTGGATGAATATGCCGTCCAGTTCGATATGATGCTCCTCGCCGGAATCACGGTCTGTATACGTGACGCCGTTGACTTTATCGGTACCGGTGATTTCCTTCGTTTGGACGTTCGTCAGCACCTTCGCGTTCGGTAGGCTGTTCAGGCGTTCCTGCAAGACTGCGTCCGCTTTGAGTTCTGGTGCGAATTCAAGCACGGTGACATGACTTGCGATACCTGCTAGGTCGATTGCTGCTTCAATACCGGAGTTTCCGCCGCCGACTACTGCCACGTCTTTGCCTTCAAACAAAGGACCATCGCAGTGCGGACAGTAGGCAACACCTTTGTTGCGGAATTCTGCTTCGCCTGGCACGCCAATGTTGCGCCAGCGCGCACCTGTCGATAAGATTACGGTTTTGCTCTTAAGAACTGCGCCATTTTCCAATTCGATTTCAATGAGATCCTTTTTCTCCAGACGTTTCGCTGTCTGCAGGTTCATGATATCGATATCGTATTCTTTCACGTGTTCTTCAAGGCTTGCCGCAAGCTTCGGTCCTTCTGTGCGATTAACGCTGATGAAGTTCTCAATCGCTGCGGTATCCAGGATCTGACCACCGAAACGATCAGCGACGATACCTGTGCGGATCCCTTTGCGGGCAGCGTAGATCGCTGCGCTTGCGCCGGCAGGTCCGCCACCGACAACGAGCACGTCGAATGGGTCTTTATCTTCGAAGTCGGATGCATCTAGGCCGCTTCCCATTTCCACAAGGATTTCCTCGATTGTTTTGCGACCGCTCGTAAATGGTTCACCATTTAAGTATACGGTCGGAACCGCCATGATGTTTTTGCTTTCCACTTCATCCTTAAAGACTGCACCATCGATCATCGTGTGCGTAATATTGGGATTCAATACGCTCATGATGTTCAATGCCTGTACGACTTCCGGACAGTTCTGGCAGCTCAGGCTGATATAGGATTCGAAATGATGCGTGCCTTCGATGTTCTTTACTTGCTCGATCACCTGCGCGTCGACTTTAGGCGCTCTGCCGCTCACATGTAGCAAAGCTAAAACGAGTGAGGTGAATTCGTGGCCAAGCGGAATACCGGCAAATACGATGCCGGTATCTTCGCCAGGGCGGTTGATGCTGAAACTTGGTGTTCTTTCCAATTCTGCTTTTTCTACTTTGATGAGGGAAGACATGGAAGCCAGTTCATCCACTAGCTTCTGCATGTCCTCTGCTACTTTGCCGGAGTCCGCGCTGATCTTTAGCAGGACTTCGTTTTCCATCATCTCGAGATATTGGGCTAACTGCGCTTTAATATTCGCATCTAACATATAAACCGTCTCCTTAAATTTTACCTACAAGATCCAGGCTTGGCTTAAGTGTTTCGCTACCTTCCTGCCATTTAGCCGGACATACTTCGCCCGGATTGTTGCGGACGTATTGTGCTGCTTTGATTTTATTAACTAGAACGCTTGCGTCACGGCCGATTCCGTCTGCGTTGATTTCTGCTGCCTGTACGACACCGTCTGGATCGATGATAAATGTACCACGCTGTGCAAGACCTGCTTCTTCGTCTAGCACGTCGAAAATGCGGGAGATTTTCTGTGATGGGTCACCGACCATGATGTAGCGCAAGCTGCTGATAGCATCTGAGTGATCGTGCCATGCTTTGTGCGTGAAGTGTGTGTCTGTTGAAACAGAGTATACTTCCGTATCGAGGCCTTTTAATGTTTCGTATTGGTTCTGAAGGTCTTCGAGTTCAGTAGGGCAGACAAATGTAAAGTCAGCCGGGTAGAAGCAGACTACGCTCCATTTACCTTTGAAGTTTTCCTGGGTTACTTCGATGAATTCCCCATTACCACTGTTGTACGCATTTGCTGTAAACTCTTCGATTTGTTTTCCGATCATTGACATGAATGATTCCTCCTAAGTGTTTTTGATGACTGATGCAGTCACCTGTTTGAGTTATAGAATATAATAATTCTAATTACACAATCATTATCGTATAACCGTGGGGAGTTGTCAATCTAATTGATTCGGTCTAATAAAATGTCTTAATATACTTTCTGTAAAACGATAGTATAGGGGATGCTGTCTCCTCAATTCTCAATTGAATCGAATGATTACCAATTGGATCGAAGACAGCGGAAGGAATTAAACTGAGCAACTACCTAATAATTACGGCGGCACAAGTGCTCTTCTTTAGTGAATCATTCAATTGAGGAAAAACCACATTACTCATAACGTTACTGATGGGGGTCGTTGGAGACGTTTGGCTTTGCAATGATTAACCAACTCACGGTAAAGACTTGATTTCCAAACGGCAACATTGCTGATGTTATATCTAGGTTCAAATCTCGCGTCACATGCTGTTCGTTGCAGTTTATCCCTTTCGAAAAAAGTTATACAATTTGGACTGGGATTGGCATCGTGATCGGTGCTTTTGTTGGCATGATATTCTTTGATGAATCAAGAGACTGGAGAAGGATGGTTATTATAGCAATAGCGTTCTGTTCCGCAATCGGTCTTTGAGTTCGATTCTGTAGCAAGGGTTGTGCCGTTAAAGGGCCATCCACTGGCAGTCATTGATAAGAACTGTAAATTATTATAAGAGGTTGGGACAGTACAGAAAAAACGTAAGGGGAATGTCCTTTACGCTTTTTTCTGTTCTTATCAGTAAATATTTTTTAGAGTAACAGAGTGTACCGGAACGTAGAAAGGCCGACTCCTGAGGGATCAGCGTGCGTCTTGAGACCCTGGACAGGTGCCTTAATTTCTGCAAAGTACACAGAAATACGGCAAAGCGAACCCTACGTTGTTCGCTTGGCTCAAGCCACGCCCCTCGGAAAGCGTGCCTTTTTGAGTGCAGGGAAACGGGGTGAGATAGTTATGTCCCAGCCTTTTATTACGGTATTACTTTTGGTTTTTTTCTGCATAGACGCCCATAGCCGTACACATAAATTGGGCTAAGCCTTCACCGAATTGATCAATGTTTTGGGTGAAACGCTCGTCGTCTACGTACATTTGACCCAATCCTTTGAATGCCTCTAGAGAGTAGTTTCCCATTTTGTTTAAAAAATGATACCACTCCCTAATTTTCTCTTGGACCTCTTTGGAATCAGGTGATAGATGGCGAATTGCGGCAAGGTTACGAAAAACCTCGTTGAATTTTTCCTGATCGAAGGCAGTCATATTTTTCGCTTTCTCATTTGCTTCATCAACTGCTTGATCGCCCCACTTTTCTCTAGCTTCTTGTTCATATGGGTTATGGCTAAAGTCAAAGCCCTCAAATTTCTCTTGATTTGTCATTTGTATTTCTCCTTTCGCATGTTGAATTGTTTTTTCAATAGTCCCGATCATCTGATCAAGCCGTTTCTTTTGTTCCAGAAGCATTTTATGTTGCATTTCAAGCGCTTCTTGTTGATTAAACGATGGACTATCGATAATTTCTTTAATCTTCTTTAAAGGGAAGCCGAGTTCTCTAAAAAATAAGATTTGCTGCAGTGTCTCGAGATTCTCGTCAGAATATATACGATAACCAGCATCAGTGTTTTCGTCGGGAATGAATAATCCAATTTCATTATAATGGTGTAGTGTGCGCACACTAATTCCTACTAACTCAGCAACTTCTTTCACTTTCATCTTGTTTCGCTCCCTTCACTTAATAACTATAAAGTATCTCGTAACGTGAGAGTCAATACTTTTCTAACAAAGGTTTGAAGAAGCATTGCATCAATAAACACATCAAGGGATGGATGATTCTATCCTAGCTGGCTAAGTTACAGAAAATATTATTCAAAAAATAGCATGATGTTGAGTGATTGGCGCTATGTTTAGCACTAATCACTTTTTTTATTATCGGTATTGGATCGCCTTAGAATTAGACCGTATAAACTTGATGTACATCAAGGTGTAAGCCCGCCAAGTAATTCATACTGAAGCTAGGAGTTACGCAATGGAACACTGACGATATCAGAGTCAACGTCAGTTTCACTTCTTATAGTGCAGCAATGAAACGAGGGTGGTACTGCACAGAGAAATCCCGATTCGTTTTGCCGGATATAGAATCGGACTATTCTCTTAAAGTTATTCATATATAACGAGATAGGTCTAAAAATAAACAGAATTATCACCGGAATTATTGGAATATTCCTAGTTGTCATGTCGTGTTCATACTTTTATCTATAGTAACTTGCCTTTACGTAAAGTAGAGAGAATGTGTGAAGTGAAATGAACGAGGCTGGTTTTATTGAATGGACAATAGCATTACCGTTCGTCACTCATAGAGTGGGTGACACAGACCTGCTTTATGTATGCGGTTCAATTACTTACAAAGAGGGGGGATCGTATGAAAAACTCACCGGGCAACGAAGTGAACAAAGAGGAAGTAGTGGATGAGGGTTCATTCAGAAATGCTATGTATGCTTCCATCTTATTCGTTGGAGGCGGAATCGTTATTTTTTGGTTGATATTATTTATTTTCTTTTCAGTAAGACTATAAGGAGGTATTTCCATGAACATGCATCGATATGAAAAAATCTGGCTATTTTTAGCTGCTTCCATGTTGGTCATCGCTGTAGTCTATAGTGGCGTTCAGACCTTTGCGTTAGGTCAAGGCCCACCCAGTGGTGTCGGTATGATTGATCCAGAAAAAGTAGAAGAGACGGCGCCATTTGATAATCCGGGGACTTTTCAAATTAGTGAGAATGAATATGAAGTTGTCATGATCTTACGGGCTTTTTCATTTGAACCGAATGTAATTGAAATACCTGCTGGCGCAACTGTTCATTTTAAAATGACTTCTACAGATGTAATGCACGGTTTTCAAGTCATCGGCACCAATTTAAATGCGATGATCATGCCAGGACATATTCAAGAAGCGAAACAAACATTTAAGAAGCCTGGCGAGTATTTAGTCGTATGTAATGAATATTGTGGTGTAGGTCATCAATTAATGAGCATGAAAATCATAGTGAAATAGGAGGTGAATGAAATGGAAGCGATTGAAAAGCAAAGTAGTAAAATTAGTAAATTGTCAGGGGGAAATAGATTAGATTCACGTCTGACATTAACGTATTTCTCCATAGCTTTCGTCACGTTATTGATAGGTGGACTTTTAGGTTTACTTCAAGGGCTTAATCGTGCGGGATTGCTCGAACTACCTACAAACTTTAATTATTATCAAGTCTTGACGGCGCATGGTATTTTATTAGTTTTAGTATTCTCTGTATTGTTCGTCATTGCGTATTTTTACTCGGTACTTTCTCATACGATGGATGGATTATTTCCAGTCGTCAGAAAGATGGGCTGGATTTCCCTGATCACTATGCTCGTAGGGGTAGTATTGGTCATTACGAACGTCGTCATGGGTAACGCCTCTGTCATGTACACATTTTATCCGCCGATGAAGGCATCCCCTTGGTTCTATGTTGGGTTATTCATTGTCGTGGCAGGCATCTGGATTGCTGCGTTTGGCGGATTTACTCAAATCGCCAAGTGGAGAAAGAGACACCGTGGCCAACATATACCGTTACTCGCATTCTTTGCGATGGGTGTTTTCATCCTGTTATTCTTCGGAAGTCTAGGTGTAACAGCAGAAGTGTTAATGCTTATACCGTGGGCGTTTGGTTGGACCGAAACGATTAATGTAATGCTTAGTAGAACATTATTTTGGAGCTTCGGACATACATTTGTAAACATTTGGTACTTAACCGCAGTTTCCTTATGGTATGTAGTCGTGCCGAAAGTAATTGGCGGTCGATTATTCAGTGATACATTAACGAGAGTAGTTGTCATACTGTTAGTCGTCTCGAATATTCCAGGCGGTTTCCACCACCAAATTGTGGACCCAGGCATGTCAGAAGGAATTAAACTCACACATGCGCTGATGAGCATGGTGATCGGCTTCCCGTCCTTAATGACAGCATTTGCGATGTTCTTCGTATTCGCTCGTGTGGGCAAGAAGAAAGGTGCGAAAGGAGTATTCGGCTGGATTAAAAAGATGCCTTGGGGAGACGTTCGTTTCCTAGCTCCGATGATTGCAATGATTTTCTTCATTCCAGGCGGAGCTGGCGGTATTGCACAAAATGCGAACCAATTGAATCAAGTCGTGCATAACTCGCTGTGGGTTGTAGGCCATTTCCATATCACTGTCGGTGTGACAGCCGTGTTGACCTTCTTCGGTGCGATGTATTGGTTAATACCTTACTTATCCAAGCGGACACTTACTCCCGCCATGAATAAATTGGGTGTAATTCAAACATTGATTTGGACTATTGGAATGGTCTTCATGGCCGGTGGAATGCACACGGTAGGACTTCTAGGTGCTCCACGAAGAACGTCTTACACAACGTATGGCGATAGTGCAACCGCTGCAAGTTGGGACCCGTACTTACTTTTATTAGCGGTAGGAGGCGTATTATTAACGATAGGTCTCGTGCTGATTGTCTACATCGTCTTCAATCTCATGTTCTTCGCGCCAAAAGGAACTACAGAATTTCCTATTGCACAAGGTGAAGACAATGCAAGTGAGACACCGAAGTGGACAGAGCGTTGGAGTGTATGGATTATCATCATGCTGTTCATCGTCGCGTTCGGTTACGTTTTCCCTCTAGTGGATATGATTCAAAATGCACCACCGGGATCACCGCCATTCATTACTTGGTAATTGCTAGTGGTGTCCAGCATCAGTCGATATAAACACTTCATAATAAATTGTAAAAACATAGTGAAATCCCACCAAGTCATAATTGGTGGGATTTTTTCATAGAGTCAAAACCGGGGTGTTGCAGAATGGTTTCAACTGTTTGGAAGGTCGAATCTTATAATATTCATGCCTACATCTACTGAGCTTAGTTGATATATCATTTTATTTAAAAGTATACTTGACGAATAGGAATTAAAGGGATAAAGTAAAATCTACAATACTATGAAGACAGAGGGGTGCGGAATGATGAATACTTTTTTACTTATTGTGAACATTGCGGGATTGTTATTGCTTGTCGGCCTATTATATAGAATGAATCGTAAAAAGGTATCCTTTTCAAAACGCGTGTTTACAGGGCTTGGGCTCGGAATTGGTTACGGACTTATTTTGCATTTTGCCTATGGAACAGAGTCAGAGATCCTCAAGCAGTCGATGCCATGGTTTAACCTAATCGGTAGCGGCTATGTTAAATTACTGCAAATGATTGTTATGCCACTTGTTTTTATTTCGATCTTAGCGGCTTTTACGAAAGTGACGATCGGGAAAAACTTTGGGAAAATGGCGGCTACGATTTTAGGTATGCTCGTCGGTACGACAGCGATTGCTGCCATTGTGGGGATTTCTGTTACGCTTCTATTTGGACTGGACGCTTCTGAAATCGTACAAGGGGAAGCAGAAGCGGCACGTGGGCTTTCTTTGGAAGAGAACTTGGAAACTGTAGCCGATGTTTCATTACCTGAAAAGCTCATCGATTTATTGCCTGCTAATCCTTTCCTAGATTTTACAGGTGCACGTCCAACTTCAACGATTGGCGTCGTGATTTTTGCGGCATTCCTCGGGTTTGCCTACTTAGCGATTACCAGAAGGGATGAAGAAAACGCGGTCACGGTGAAAAAAGGAATTGACGCGATTTACGCGTTGATCATGGGTGTGGTAAGAATCGTTCTACGTTTGACGCCATATGGTATTTTGGCGATTATCGCGCGAACTGTTGCGACGTCTGATTTTATGGCGATTTACAGTCTCGGGAAGTTTGTCCTTGCTTCTTATATCGCCTTACTGGTGATGTTCGGCATTCACTTGCTCATTATTACATTGTCCGGATTGAATCCGGTGACGTATGTGAAGAAAGCAGGGGAAGCGTTGATATTTGCTTTCACATCCCGCTCAAGTGCAGGAACGCTACCGTTAACGATTCATGCCCAAACGAACCGCTTGGGTGTACCTGAAGGAATTGCCAACTTTTCGGGTTCATTTGGTTTATCCATCGGGCAAAATGGCTGTGCTGGAATCTACCCAGCGATGCTTGCTGTCATGATTGCTCCATCGGTTGGTATCAATCCACTGGACCCAACATTTTTAGTAACATTAATTGCAATCGTGGCGGTTAGTTCATTTGGTGTAGCAGGTGTTGGGGGAGGCGCGACATTTGCCGCAATTCTAGTCTTGTCGGCACTCAATCTTCCTGTCGCACTCGCAGGGTTATTGATTTCTGTTGAACCACTGATTGACATGGGCCGAACTGCAGTAAACGTCAGTGGCTCGATGACAGCAGGTGTCACAACAGCCCGCGTAACGGGTGAACTGGACACGGATATGTATAATGAATCACTTGAAAAACAAACAGCAGAAGCATAAGTTTTAAGACATCCCGCAGGAGACAACATGGTCTTCTGCGGGATTTTTTTAATAGAATGAATATCCGATTAGAATGTCAAGAGGCACCGGATTAAACCGTCTCATTTGATTTTTCTGAAAACATTTGGATAATTCTGCTATACTAATAAAAGGGTAAGAGTAGGTTCATGGTTCCACAGTTGATTCATACAGGCGGAATCCTGCAGTTAGGAAATTCAACGGCTGTTTTGATACGTGAAGTAAGTGATTTGTCATAAAAAACAAGCAAACAAAGGGGTAGATCATAATGAAGAAGAAAATTGATGAGCACCAGATTCATGAAGAGTACTATGAAGAAATTCTTGAGCAAGTGAAAAACGATCCATACGCTAAATCATTAGGCATTGAGTTAACGAAATTTGACGCTGGCGTTGCAGAGGCAACGGTGGAAGTGCAAAGTCATATGGTGAATGCGTTTGGCACGGTTCATGGAGCGGTTATTTATGCGTTAGCAGACCATGCCTTTTCTGTAGCTTGTAATGCCTATGGCAAAACGTCAGTGGGATTAAGTACAACGATTCAATTTATGGAACCAGCCAAGCCGGGGGACAAGTTAGTAGCCGTTGTAAAAGAAGTTAAACGAAACTTTCGCACAGGGTTCTACAGAGTGGAAGTTTTTCATGAAAAAAGTTTGATAGCGACGATGGAGGCAATGTCTTACAGTAAGAGTCATTACTTTATTGAACTTGAGGACCAAGATTAACTGCGTAGCCCGAAGATTATAGAATCAGGGAAGTCCTTTATTTATCGAATGGCCCAAATTAATGAATAGTTATCAGAAAGGTGATTGACTATGAAAATATATCTGAAAGAAAGATATACATCTTATATAAGTATCACTTTTGGTTTATTAATTGGTTTTATAATTGTTACATTTTTATCCGATAAACCTGATTATAAAGCTGGTGTTGTCGCCATTTTAATTGGATTAATAATCGGAGAGTTACTTTTTTACTTAAGATGGTCAATACGCCAAAAAAGGGAACGAGACATTTAAATAAACGGGCGTTTTTCTTGAAGAAAATCAGCGCTCACTTTTCATAATCGGCCCATTTTGTCGCACAACCTTTTTTGAACAACAGGGAGGAATAATTATATGAAACTGAAGAATGTAACATTTCTAAACAACGATATGAAATTTGAAACACGTGATTTTTCAATAAAAAATAACACAATAAGTTTTGATTTAGATGACGGAGATAAAGAGATTTTAATGGATTGCAAGGATTATTTGGTGCTTCCAGGACTTTTTAACGCTCATTTTCACAGCTACTCGCCTTTAACTAAAGGATTAATGCAAGAAATGGCTCTTCAAGACTGGTGCAATGATTCAGAGCAAGGAAAAATACAACAAATATTATTTGATTACTTGGAAAATGAAATTTCAGAAAGAGATTTTGGATACATTGCTCAAAAGAGCTATATTGATATGGTCAAAAATGGGGTTACTTTTGTAAGTGACTCAGATCCACAATCACCCCAGAAACTAAGTGATGTAATGAATGAGATTGGAATACGAGGAATGGTTGATACATACGAGGAAATTGGATCTTATAATAATAAGACAGAGGGAAACATTTTATTTGGAACCCATTTACTAGAGGAAGAAGATATGACAAATGATGAATTGCTTAATTTGAAAAAAGTGAAAGATAAATATAATGCTATTATGATGACGCACTGTTTAGAGAATGAGTGGAGACTTAATATAGTTAAATCTAAATTCGGTAAATCAAGTATCGAACTTTATAATGAAATGGATTTACTTGATGATAAAACAGTTCTTTTTCACGGTGTTTATATGTCAGAAGAGGATATTGAATTGGTAGCAAAACATAAAAGCTCTGTTGTTCATTGTCCTCTTTCAAACTTGGATACAGGCGCAGGAGTTGCAGATGTTAATGCTATGCTTGAGAAAGGTGTGAATGTTTGTTTGGGTACTGATTACGCTCACACAAATGTATGGGAGTTAATGAGGTTAACGTATTACTTATTAAAAATAAATAATCCTGTTAACAAATACTCTGCCGAAGAAATCTTTAGAATGGCAACTGTCAATGGTGCAAGGGCATATAAATTACAGGATGAGATAGGTCAAATTAAAGATGGTTATAAAGCAGATTTAATTTTTATTAAAAAAGATGATTCAGACCTAGAGCCATTGCTAAATAAAGAAAAATTTTCAACTTATCTCTATAACTTATTGTTTTATAGTAAAGCTGATTCGGTTCAGCACGTAATGATTGATGGCAAGTGGATTATGAAAGATAGGAAACTGGAAACGGTTGACGAAGAAAAGGTTGTAAGTAGATACAATCAAATTGCAGATGGTTTTTTGCACTATTTAAAAGAACGAGCCTATTGAATTAACGGGGGCGATTCTTGTATAAGGGATCTGCACCCTTTTCAGTAATAGGGCCATTTAGTGGAACTTTGGTAATTCGATGAAAGGGGTGACTAAACTATGAAAATTAAAAGGTTGGCGCCAATGCAAAGATTGGCGATTATAATTTCAACTTTGATGGTTGTTGGAGGCTTTTTAATAGTATCGCAAATGTATTTCACTTATAGCGAAAATCGTGCAATGTCCAATGGTTGTTACGACAGGGGTGGTTTCCCCACGGTTGAAAAATCAGGGCTAAGTATAAGTTATTTTGATTGCAATATGAACCCATAATTCCAGAATAGGGCGCAGTTGTTGTATAAAAACTTTGCTTCAATCTGGCCATCGATTGACTTGAAACTAGAAGGAAGCAATTTGAAGGGGTGCGTAATTTAACAATGAGTAATAAATTAAGCAACTTTGTTTTGTCGGGTGATTTTGAAGAAGCTAAAAAATATTATCAAAATACAAGTTTTAAAAGTTTTAGTGATAATTTAATAAGTACTGCTTTTGATAATCAGAATATATCTAACTATACATTGGTAGTAAGTTTATTACTCCAAGAAGAAAATGCTAAGCTACATGAATTAGCATTTTCTCTTTTAGCCCAACCGCTTTGCCACACAGAAGGTGCTTATTTTGCTTCTGTATACCATGCAAGAAAAGCGGTAGAATTAACTGATTTTAAAAATGTTAAATACATGGAAAACCTGCTTTTTTTAAACATTGTGCCAGATAAAGTAGTTAGTGATGAAGAAGCTAGGGAAATTGCCAAGAAAATACACTCGCTGGAGTGTAAAAATGAATTAGCTAACGAATTATTAAACAGTAATTCGTGAAGAAAGGTATTGGGGCTTTATTGGAAGACTTATTGAAAAGGAAATATCTAAATTTTATGCCATTTTTAAATTAGCCTTATTATACTATCGGGCGCAATTCTTGAAGATGAATCTGCGCCCATTCTGCAATCGGACCGGATTTTTAAATAACTGAAGGTATTAGGGAGCTTGTTTTGAACAGAATTATAATATAGGGGTCTATCATATGCCATTAAGATTAGAAACTACACGTTTATATTTACAAACCTTTAACAAAGAAGATGCAATTAGAATTAGTGAGCTAGCTAATAATAAAGGATTAGCAGATATACTTGGTCTACCACATCCATATGAATTGAAGCATGCTAAGGATTGGATTGCAATTCAACCTCGGCAAATTAAGGATGGGATTGAATACCCTTTGACGATAGTGTCTAAGGAAATAAACGAAATTATAGGTACAATCACTCTACGAATTGATAAAAATAACAATAAAGGCGAAATTGGTTATTGGATTGGCACAGATTACTGGGGAAACGGGTTCGCAACTGAAGCGGTCAATAAAATTATAGAATTTGGATTTAACGATTTGAATTTAAATAAAATTTGGGCTTCAGCTCTTACTAGAAATAAAGCTTCATCAGTGGTGTTGGGAAAAGCGGGCTTACAAAAGGAAGGTACATTAAGGAAAGATAAACTTCTACATAATGAGTATGAAGATATTGATGTATATGGACTTTTACAAAAGGAATATAAAAAATAGATATTCCATACAGGGGCCAAATAATTGAATTAGTGGGGGATGGAAAATGAGTTTTGTGATTCGAGAAATGGTAAAAGAAGATATAAAGCAAGTTCAAGACGTAGCAAAAAAAAGTTGGAACTCAACTTATGAAGGGATAATCCCACATCAAATACAGGAAAACTTTTTGAATGCTGCTTACAATGATAAAATGATGGAAAAGCGTTTAAATAGCTCGTTTATTTATGTTGCGGAAATGAAAGATAAGGTTGTAGGTTTTGCCAATTTCACGCCAGTTAACAGTGAAGGGCAATCAGAGTTAAGTGCAATATATCTCTATCAAGACTGTCAAGGTGAGGGTATAGGCACTGCTTTACTTCAGCGAGGGATAAAGGAATTAGAGAATCTGAAGGAAGTATATATCGATGTTGAAAAGGAAAACACCGTCGGAAAAACATTTTACGATGCCAAAGGGTTTAAGACAATTAATGAATATGATGATAACTTCGATGGTCACATTTTGAAAACAATTCGAATGTGTTTAACAGTTTAATTTTTGCAACAATCGGGCGCAATTCTGGAATAAGGATTGCGCTGCAAACGGGCCAGATTGCAGGATAGTTGCTTGTAGGAAGAACTATATATTTAACGGAATCAATATGAGGAAAAAGGGGATAAAAAATATCCCCTTTTTATTATGATTTATATCCGAATAAACATATTACTTTCAAAAGACACATAAGAAAAAGGCTTTAAAAGCGCGATATAACAATAATGCAACCACAAGTTGACAATGTGCATTCGCTGCGTGATAGATAGAACAGCAATGTTTTTATACAATATAACTAACAAAATGAAAGGAGTTGAAATGAATGAATTTTGGTGAAAAACTTTTTAAGCTTAGAAAAGAAAATGGATTTTCTCAAGAAACTTTAGCTGAAAAGCTAAACACCTCAAGACAAGCAATAAGCAAGTGGGAAAATGGCCAAGGATTTCCCGAAACAGAAAAGCTCTTAATGATTGGAAATATCTTTGAGGTATCTATTGATTACTTATTGAAGGATTCTGTTGAGAGCAATGAAGGAAATGAGGAAGGTTATTATGTAAGCAGAGAAATGGCAGAAGGTTTTTTGTTAAGCACACAAAAAACTGCTAAACATATTGGGTTAGGCTTTGGGCTTTTTGCATTGGCGTTTGAACCGTATTTAATTATGGGGACAAATTCAATGTTAGGGGTACTCTTGATTATTATCATTGCGACATTAGGGATCATTTCTTTTGCCACATTAGGTTTTGACCAAGGGCAATATACAAATCTCAAAAAAGAAGCTTTATTGTTTGATTCAAATTATTTTAAAGAGCTAACAGTGAGATATGAGGGCTTTAAAAGAAAACATTCAGGAATAGTGGTGTTTGGAGCTTGTTTACTGGCGGTAGGATTCTTAGCCTTTGCCTTGGAGAAAAAAATAGAGATGGGAATCTTGGTTCCTTATTATCCGATTTTTGTGTTTTTAATAGCCGTTGGTCTATATATATCGGTTCGTACTCTTACAATCCTTTCTGCATATCAACTATTGGTAAATAACAATGAGCATACAAGTCGATTTAGTTTTAAACTAAAGCAGAAAGCGAAGAAAAAATTCGATGACTTTTAAGATGAATTTCTCTGCAATATGGGGTGTCGTTTTCTTGAAAAAGAAACTAGTGAACCAGAAGGAGACTCTGAAGGTAATGCGAATGCGCATAGAAGGGGGAGATAGAAATTGATTACGTATTTTATTATCTTTTTGTTGGCAGCAATCCCTTTTTTAGAGGTATCAATGATAGTACCCGTTGCAGTTATCGGGGGTCTTCCAGTAGTACCAGTTATTATTATTGCCTTTTTAGGGAATTTATTAACGATAATTTTACTTATTGTATTTATAGACTCGATTCGCAATTGGCGTAAAAGGAAAAAAGTTAATGAAGAAAAAAATGAACCTAAAAGTCATCAACGTGCGAAGCAAATTTGGGGGAAATATGGTTTGCCAGGCTTAGCGTTCATTGGCCCGTTTTTTGTAGGTAGTCATTTAACAGCACTACTAGCCGTCACATTTGGCGGTACACGTTCGAAAACCTTAGTATTAATGACAGCAAGTATTGCATTTTGGGCAATTTCACTTGGTATTGCAGCGCATTTTGGTTTTGATTTTCTAGTGAAAGATGAAGATGATTTGGGTTTTATCACAAGACTTTTAAATCGATAAAAAACATTCTTCCAGAAACGGGCGCGTTTGCGTGATAAGGACAGTGCATCAAACGGGCCAGAGAAAAGGAGAATGATTGGTTATGAAAAAGAAATATATTGCCATAGTTGCTGTAATGTCTTGTTCATTATTTTATTTTGGAAATGATTATATTTCATTCGCTTCGTCAAATGAAGATGAGAAAATCGATAATCTTTTTGAAACGGAATTATATGATAATGCTGAAATGAAGTTTGGCGTAACTGGTATGGGAGTCAGTAAGAGTGAAAAGATCTTATCAGTACAAGTGGACGGAGATAGCTTAAGTAATAAAGAAAAAGCGAAATTGTATTTTGAAAAAGAACTTGCCAGCAATGGTATTAATAATTACGAAGTTGAAATTTTAAATTTAGAAAAATAAGTTGAATTATCTAGCGAAGAAAAGTTACGTTGATTAATATTCTTCAAACGGGCGCATTAGCGGAATAAGCTTTGTTCTTCAAACGGGCCAGATTGTTGAAGTTTAACTATCTAAAGAAGAATTAATAGGAGTGTTAGTATGCGTTGTGGTTTTTGTGAAGAAGAAAAAACATTTAATTTAAAAGTAGAAGGTGATGTTGGTGCAGACGCTATTTGGTGTGATGAGTGTTACTGTAATTTTGACATCTATGATATTCCTATTTCAAAGGACTTGAAAGCACAACTTACAAAGTGGATGCAGCAGTATGGTGATTGGATAGATTGGAGCAAAGACGTGTTGTGTTCTAATGGAGTTCAAATGGAAGATGAACATAATAAAATGGGTGAATTACTTACTGTAGAAGTTCGTAAAGAACTTGGAGAAGAATATAAAGTAAGGTTTTCACCTTCTTCATCAGCAAGAATGTATGCTAGACACGATTCTTGATTTCAACCATCGGGTGCAATAACAGAAAAAGCACGTTAGTTTCAATCGACAATTTTTTAAAAAATGTATTCTGAATATAAGGAGAAAATCTAATGAAAAAGTATATTGTGTTTTCGATTAGTTTTATAATATTATTGGTAGTGTTTCAATTCTTATCGGGGTATTTGATGACGCTATTTTACAAACCAGATATGACAAATGCTTGGAATCAGTTTGGAAATTTATCTAATACCGTTGAAATTAAAGGTAGTACTTCGCTTTTACCGTTAATTTTAACGTTTCTTGCTGCAACAATGGCTTATTTCTCCCCTAGATTATTTGTGAAAAATAATAATAAATAATTATTTCCGCAATTAACGGGCGCGCCTACTGAATAAGATTGATTTCAGTGTAAGAAGGGGGGGATTATTGTGAAAGATTTAACTTCTTTGTTTCAGAGGGCAGAAAGTATTATCAATTCGTTATCAATAGGTAAAATTATTTTAATAATAGTACCTATTTCGATGGTTGTTACTTTTCTTTATCTAATCACTCAAGATATTTTTAATACATTTTTATATTATTTCTCAACAAAATAATTTCAATTATTTTGCTAAACAAACGGGCGCGTTTGCGTGATAAGGACAGTGCATCAAACGGGCCAGAGAAAAGGAGAATGATTGGTTATGAAAAAGAAATATATTGCCATAGTTGCTGTAATGTCTTGTTCATTATTTTATTTTGGAAATGATTATATTTCATTCGCTTCGTCAAATGAAGATGAGAAAATCGATAATCTTTTTGAAACGGAATTATATGATAATGCTGAAATGAAGTTTGGCGTAACTGGTATGGGAGTCAGTAAGAGTGAAAAGATCTTATCAGTACAAGTGGACGGAGATAGCTTAAGTAATAAAGAAAAAGCGAAATTGTATTTTGAAAAAGAACTTGCCAGCAATGGTATTAATAATTACGAAGTTGAAATTTTAAATTTAGAAAAATAAGTTGAATTATCTAGCGAAGAAAAGTTACGTTGATTAATATTCTTCAAACGGGCGCGATTGTCGTATAAGGTTTGAGTTAGAATCGGGTCAAAGAACAGAAAAAGATCACAGTGTATAATCTATAAATCGTTCAGCAACATGAGGAGTATGTATATGGATACTGGAGTTTTGTATTATAAAATATTCGAAAGAAAAGTACTGGCTACTGATTATATTGGGTGGGCTTTTTATATGTTGCATAATGGAAACTCTACACCCTCTTTGAATGTACTTTCTTCTCTAATAAAACCTCTGAATATTTTTGAAGTAGAAGAATATTTCAACAGGGCTATAAATGAGCTAAACATTTCGAAACCTTCTTACGAAGAAAGTGCGAGACATTATGTCCGATATTTATTAAGAGAAATTGTTGATGATCCTAGTAAAGCAATTGATAATGCATATGATATTTATAAAATTGTTCGTGAACATTTCCTCGATGAAGAACAAGATATATGGTATGAAATAAGTGAAATGATAGATGACCTTTTCTACGGAGATAATATAAAAAACATTACCCAAACTTCCTTAACAAAAGTTATTGTACTTGAATCCGAGCATCAATTGAAAAATAAGTTCCTTTAAGCAATCGGGCGCAATTCACTAATAAGATCCGTTCTTCAAACGGGCCAGATTGTTAATAAATCCTGAGACATATAGAATAATTCTCAAATTAATGTAAAGACCTTTAGTATGATCTAAGGTCTTTTTTGGCTTGGAGTCCCAATTTGCTGAATCCATAGTAGGTTAAGCAAGCAGGATTGTATACAGAATAGGATTTATGAGATAGATGAAGCATTATACTACAGCAATTTCCATTTCTGTAATTGAATTAATCACTAATTCTTTACGCTTTCTTTATACTTTTCTAGTCTGTTTATTTAAACCTGCCAGGTATTCTAGGGTTATCAACTTCTGAAGGGATGATAGTATGTCAGAAACTATATTGAAGGCAACAAACGTTTCTAAAGTATATGGCAAACATAAAGCACTCGATAAAGTATCTATCGAAATTAAACGCGGAATGATTTACGGGTTAATCGGGGAAAACGGGGCCGGTAAATCCACATTCATGCGCACGATTATGGGCTTGATTACGATTGATAGCGGAGCTATCGAACTGTTTGGTAAAACAGATGTGAAGGGGTTGCAACATGCACGAAGGAAAATGGGGCAATCAATTGAAATGCCTGCACTATATCCGGAGTTGACGGCTCGGATGAACTTACAAGTTCAAGCGGCGAATGGCGGGGTTAGTGACCGGGAGATCGATGATTTGCTTCGCTTGATGAACCTTAGCCATACAGGTAAGAAGAAGACCAAGAACTTCTCTCTAGGAATGCGCCAACGGTTAGCGATTGCTTCCACACTTATTACGAACCCTGAGTTTCTAATTTTAGACGAGCCGACGAATGGCCTGGATCCGTCAGGTATTGTTGAAATGCGTGAAATTATTCACCGGTTGGTGACTGAGCGCGGCATCACTGTCTTGCTTTCCAGCCATTTACTGGATGAGCTATCACAGGTGGCTACACACTACGGTATTTTGCATGACGGGAAAATCATAAAAGAGATTTCTAAGGAAAAGCTTGCGCGGGAAACGCGTCAATACATCGAATTAGAAACAAATGAGGCACAACAAGCAGTTGTCGTGCTGGATCAGATGGGGATTCAGGACTATGAAATGATTAACAGAACGGAAATTAATATTTATGAACGCTTGGATGAAGTTGCGACAATCAATCAGTTGTTAGTTTTGGCAAATGTGAGGGTATCCCGAATTGGGATCACCAGACAAAAACTAGAAGATTATTTCTTGCAATTAACAGGAGGGACCTCAAATGCTAAATCTATTAACGGCTGAAAAAATAAAATTGTGTCGAAGTAAAAAATTATTTATTACCCTAAGTATTTTATTCCTGCTTCCGATTATCCAAGTTATGAATAGTCATTGGGCTGTGCAAAGTGGGAATGAACTCGTCCAAGTGATTGATACAGTCATCAATGGAGCAACAGGTGTTTTGATGATCAAGAAAAATGGACTCACGATTTTACTCGTAATGAGCGCTTTTATTAGCTTTTTTATTGGTGAAGAATTCCAAAATGGAACGATTCGGAATGCGTTGTCTCTAGGCCGGAGCCGTACGCATTACTATTTATCAAAATTGGTGATTGCTGCACTACTTTCCCTTGTGGGTGTATTTATCATGACCGTGATTGGAATGATAAGCTTTACCGTAGTGTTCGGTTTTGGTGATGTTGCGGAAATCACAAATTATTACAGCTATGCGTTAAAATCTTTCGGGATATTGTATTTATTGGTTTTGGCAAGTGTGTCTATCTTTGTGATGATAAGCTTTCTAACGAAAAATAGCAGTTTCTCATTGATTTGGAGTTTTCTTTATACAATTGCAACCGGTTTACTTCCTGGTATTTTCCAGAAAACTGAACACTTCAAACAAGTTACAAATTGGTTCTCGGAGACATTCTTATTTTATTCGAACTTTGCAACACCTGAGGATATGGCTCTTTATCCTGAGATGGCAATAGTCAGTCTCATTACGATTGTGATATCATCAGCTTTAGGAATCGTTTTGTTCAAAAGATCAGATATAAAGTAGGTCGATAGCAATGGCGAAGGTTTTAATCATAGAAGATGATAATGCAATTCATTCACTTATCAAAGAAGCATTGATGCTAAATGGCCTCAACACCTTAAGCGCCTACTCGGGGACGGAAGGGAAGTTGCTTTTTGAACAGAACCAGGTGGATGTAGTCCTTTTGGATTTGATGCTTCCAGGGATGAATGGAGAGGAATTTCTTCAGGAAATCCGGCTGAATTCAACGGTTCCAGTAATCGTGATTTCCGCGAAAAATGACCAAGAGTCGAAATTGGAACTGTTGACGAATGGGGCGGATGATTACATTACGAAACCATTTGATGTAAAAGAGCTCCTTGTAAGGATCGACATCCAATTACGCCATGCGGCAAAGGCTTCATTCAATGAGATGGATGAAATTTGTTACGAAGATATCTGTGTGAATTTAGATACGCGTGAAGTGACCATAAATGGCCAAACTCTCCATTTAACTGGACGTGAATATGCAATCCTGCTTCTCTTCCTGGAGAATCCAAAAAAAGTATTCAGCCGTGCCAATATTTATGAAAGTGTTTGGAATGAACCATTTTATGATAGCGATAGTACCATTAATATGCATATCAGTAATTTGAGAAACAAACTGAACCGCGGTGACACAAACTATATAAAAACTATATGGGGCGTAGGCTTCAAATTTAATTAAAGGGGCGTGAATGTTATGTGGGGATGGATAGTGGTTTTCCTGGCATTGATGCTTCTTTTTTATATTTATTTCTTAAAGCGGGAATTGCGGAAACTAAAACGCGATATTAAAGAGATTCCGACATGTGCTGGCTTTGGGAGCAGGCTATCCCTGGATTTTCGTGATCAAGCATTAATGGATATCGTCGATGAATTAAATGAAATGATTGATGTCTATGAAGAGAAAAATCGTAATGCAAAAAAAATGGAAGAGAGTGTTAAGCTGTCCATCGCTGGTCTTTCCCATGATTTACGGACACCGTTGACGTCAGTTAAGGGGTATGTTCAACTTCTAAATGATAATACAGACGAAACAAAGCGGATACACTATTTAAAGATCATCGAAAACTCCATCAATCGTCTCGCGGAAATGACCGACCACTTTTACGACGTGGCACGCATTGAAACGGATCAACTGGAAATGAAGTTATCTCCTATTCCTCTCTCCAATGTAGTCGAAGAAATCTTTTTGTCGTTTTATGAGCAATTTGAAGAGAAACAAATCGAACTTCATTTTCCCGAACAGGGACAGGACCAGCAAATTATCGCCGACAAGTTCATGTTGATGCGGATCATCCAAAACATCGCCCAAAACATACTTCGTTATGCCCAAAGTCAAGCGGTTATCAGCTACTGGGACGATGGGAACTATTTAGTTTTCAGTATTGAAAATGACATTAAGCCAAAAAGTAAGGTTGCGGTGGAGAAGGTATTTATGCGTTTTTATACAGAAGACACAAGCAGAACGAACACCGAAGCAAGTGGATTAGGCTTATACTTGTCCAAACAGCTAGTTGAAAAAATGAATGGCAAAATTTATGCGGAATTGAGCGGAGAATGGTTCATTCTTGAAATTCGGTTTCCCGTTATTAAAAATTGAATTGGAGATTAGTAATATTTCTGCTAATAAACAACAAACTATTAACATTTAATTTTTCACACCTGAAAATTAGGTTATCTTATTCCATTTTAGAGCGCGTTTGCTTGATAAGCAAATGTCCCAATACCGCGATAGGGCCAGTTAAAAGCTTTGTTTAATGAATTCGCAACATTCTTTAAATTTAATCATCTATTTATTTAGTAGAAAAAGGAGATGGGAAATGAAGCAAACAATTAGGGCAAGAATATTGTGTATTTTTGATTTGTTTTTGGCGACAGGTGCAATATGGTCAGGTTTTCAAATGATCACGTCAACCAGTGGAACGATTTTTGCTGAACCATATCCCGACAGTTGGGCTTCCAATCTTCCTTTTGAAAGTTGGGTTTTGCCTGGTGTCCTAGCAATTATCATATTTGGACTTGGTAATATTATAGCTGCGGTGTTAAGTTTAAGAAAAAAACATAGTAGTTCTTGGTATGCATCTGCTCTTATGGGATTGGTTTTCCTATTAGGTTTGGCTTTTCAGTATATTTCCGTAGGTGAAATGTATATAGTAACTGGTCCGTTCTTAATCTTTGGGATTGTTCAGCTATGTCTTAGTGGATATGTTTTTCTGGGTTATAGAAGCCCCGAATTAAACAAAGAATATAGTTAAGGTTCTTCAACAATAGTGCGCGATAATCTAACAAGATCGCGTCCTTTAGAATCGGGGCTATTTAATAGCATAAAGGAATGATTAAAATTCTCGAAATTATTTTCAACAATTTTCTTTTTTGGTTTGTATGGTTACCTGTTATATTTTCAATTTCCATAATTGTTGTTTATAAAAAAGAAAATAAAAGCTTTATAAAGCCTCTGTTAATATTTTTAGGTGCCTACTATACTGCAAGAACAATATTTTATATTCTGTAACATCTATTCCAATTTCGTTTTGGTGTGAAGCTGCAGCAAAAGTTACCTTGGCATAAACAGTTCTGTTCGATTAATTTGTGAGCGATTCGGTCTATATAGCAATAGGGCGCCTTTATCGGATGTGCGATTATTTAGCATGGTTCATTCATAGTTGCTTAGTTGATCTTCGCTACAGCCGGCGACTCTGGAAGGATCAGCGAGAGCCGTAACGAAGAACGGCTTTTGCGAGTGAAGCGGAGCGAGAAGGAGCATATCTTTGTTTTGACAGGTGAAACACCTAGCGAGCGAAGCGAGGGGTGTGGTTCACCGCACGCCCATAAGACACGCGTCCGGCTGGAGCGCAGATCAACGGTTTTCAACTACTTTGCCTTTATCAGACGCAATAAATAAATAAGATATATGCTTCAAGTGGATGCTTGAGTAGAAAGATAAAATAGTAAGTTTTTATTAAGTGTGGGGAGGAGAAAGATGGTCAGGCAGCAAGATTTCACAGAAGGAAATATAGTAAAACAGCTAATGCTTTTTTCTGGACCCATTATGATCACCAATTTACTACAAGCATCCTATCAATTTATCGATAGCTTGTGGGTTGGAAATTTAATTGGCGCGAATGCACTTGGTGCTGTGGCTATTTCCGGGACAATCATCTTTACGGTCTTGTCATTTGTCATCGGATTGAACAATGCCGCACTGACGATTTTGTCCCAGCAGAAAGGCAGAGGTAGCGAGTCAGGACTTCGGCGTTATTTGAATGCGTTTGTTGTCCTGCTTTCCGGCATGTCCATCGTGCTCGGTGTTGCAGGGTTTATATTCGCAGAACCCCTCCTGCTTTTACTTGGAACTCCCAAGGCAATGTTGGCGATGGGCGTTACGTATTTGCGAATTAATTTCATCGGGATCCTTTTCTTATTCGGCTATAATTTTATTGGTACCGTATTTAGATCGGTAGGCGACTCGAAGACGCCACTTTATTTTGTGTTGGCTGCGGTTATTTTGAATACAGTACTTGATCCTTTATTTATTTACGTCTTTGGATGGGGAGTTCACGGCGCTGCCTATGCAACGATAGTATCACAGGGAATCGCATTTGCCGCTGGCGCTATTTATTCGGTGCGAAAAAGCCTGGTACCATTCTCGACACCTCATATTCCAGCACGTCGAGAAGTATTCGATATATTGAGGTTGGGAATTCCTTCGGGTTTACAGATGAGCGTCATTTCAGCTGGTGTGATGGCAATCATGAGTGTTGTCGCATCATTCGGCCCAGCAGTTGTCGCGGGATACGGGGCGGCGCAAAGATTGGATAGTTTAATTATGCTGCCGGCCCAAGCACTCGGGACTGCGGTCAATAGTATGGCGGGTCAAAATATCGGAGCAGGTAGATGGGACCGGGTTCACAGAATTACGTTGTATGGTTTTATATATAATTTGATTGTCATGTTTGCGATCGCCATTCTTATCGTCCTATTTGCAGATTATCTGATTAAGCTATTCATAACAGAACCGGAAGCTGCGGATTTTGGTACAAGCTATTTGAAGGCAATTGCGCTATTTTATCCGTTCCTTGGCATTAATTTCGTTTTAAATGGAGCTGTCCGTGCAGCGGGGGCCATGTTCCAAGTGCTTGTGCTAAACATCATTTCATTTTGGATCCTTCGTTATCCAGTCACGTATATTTTGTCTAGCATCATGGGTGAGAAGGGAATTGCACTCGGAATGGGCGTCAGCTTTGTCATTAGTAGTATCGTTGCGTTTCTTTATTACCGATATGGAAAATGGCGAGAAGCGAAAGCGATAAAGGAATAGTTACATGCACTCACTTAGTCGATCTTCGCTACGGCCAGCGACTCCGGCTGCAGATCAACACGATCCCTATTTTGGGTACCGCATATGGGCAATTAACATGAAAACCAAACCACATGTAGTAACTTAGCAAAGGAGCAGACTATGAAAAACTTCACAAAATATTTAGTGTCTTCATTCATACTAGTACTCATCTTAAGTGGCTGCAGTTCCACTACCGAGCAGCCAAATGAAGATCTATTCGAATATAAAGGATCATTTATAGGGGATAATAGTGCAGTCATCCATATAATTGAGCAATTGCGTAATGCTGAGCAGTTTGAAGAAGTTTCTCTTGAAACCAAAACGGAACCTTATGGAATGACGATCCAGTATGAATATATGGATGCGGCAGTCGAAGAAAGTGAATACAAAGAGACGGCCGTTTATAATGCTAGTTACTTATTCGCACTGATCGATAATGCACAGTGGGTTGTCTTTAATTTTGGAGATAACACCTATACAATCAGTAAATCAAACTTGCAGGAGTGGTATGGTAAAGAGTTACATGACTTTACGAATGAAGAAGAATTGGACGCTTTCATTCAAGAAAAGTTAAAAGACGAGAGCGGAGTACGACAGCTGTTTGCGGAGTGAAAATCGGAAAATTCCTCATTATAAGAACAATATATTATACAACAGAAATCCATCATTCTATGGTATACTTGCAGAAAAAATCAGGCATATTTGGAGATGGACAACGATGATACGATTTGAAAATGATTATACGGAAGGCGCTCATCCGCGGATTCTGCAGCGGTTGATCGAAACAAATGAAGAGCAAACTGCTGGATACGGTATGGATGCACATTGCGAAAAAGCTAAAGAGTATATTCGGAGAGAATGTGAAGCGGAAGAAGCGGATATTCATTTTTTAGTAGGGGGTACCCAAACGAATACTACGATTATTGCATCCATTTTACGTTCGCATCAAGGAGCTGTCGCTGCGGAAAGTGGACATATTGCAACACATGAAACAGGAGCGATTGAATCTACTGGACATAAAGTGCTAACTATACCTAGTGAAAATGGAAAAATTACAGCCGAGCAAGTAAAAGAGTTAGTGGATGCTCACTGGAATGAAGCGAGTCCCGAACATAGTGTACAACCTGGACTTGTATATATTTCTAATCCAACAGAAAACGGGACGACGTATACGAAAGCGGAATTGGAAGCTTTAAGTGAAGTGTGTGGAGAAAGTCAGTTGCCATTAGTACTCGACGGTGCTCGATTAGGGTATGGTTTATCTTCGGTCGATAACGATATCACGTTAGCGGATTATGCACGACTCTGTGATGTGTTCTATATTGGTGGAACGAAGGTCGGTGCGATGTTCGGTGAAGCGGTAGTTATTACAAATGATTCACTAAAAAAGGATTTCCGTTATATTATCAAACAAAGAGGCGGCTTGCTCGCTAAAGGCAGACTGTTAGGGATCCAGTTTGAAACGTTGTTTGAAGACGGTTTATATTATGAAGTATCGAAGCACGCTGTGGAAATGGCGTCTATTCTTCGACGAGCATTTGAAGAGAATGGATTTGCCTTTCGTTATGATTCCACAACCAATCAGCAATTCCCGATTTTACCGGAGTATGTCATGACGGAGTTAAGCAAAAAGTATTCATTCTCCTTCTGGGAAAAAGTCGACGCAACGCATAGTGCGGTTCGTTTTTGTACAAGCTGGTCTACTAAGAAAGAACATGTAGATCTGTTCGTGAACGATTTACACCAGCTATGTGTTACTTCCTAATACTTTCCGTTTGGGGTTAAATGACGGTAGATAGTAAATCAAGACCTACTCTACTAGAGAGGTTTGTTTAGGAATATGGATGGAATAGTAATTTTAGCAGCTCTATTGGCAATTCACGTTGGATACGAGACCTTACCAGTTTTTCGGGTAGGGTCTCTTTTGGTGTGTATATGACATCCTAGAGATTGACATAGAGTCGTTTATTCATAAAGTCAGAGGGAATAGATAATCAACTACCTTTAGGAAAGAGGGGGAGCAGATGAAGCGATTTTGGCAGTTAGTCGGCATAGGAATTGCCGGTGGTGCTGTTTTGGCGCTACTCATGCTGGTTATATGGGCTGTAACTGGAAATGAAGCATATATTTTACTGTATAATGTAGATTACTTCCCCATCATTCATGTCTTTTCGCACGTATTGTGGTTTGGTATCGTCTTTCACTTCGTTTTTTGCATTGCCAGTGTGTTGGGGCTGTTTTATCTATTGAGTTTTTTAAACTGGCAATATAAAATGTGGCCGTATATTGTGGTGTACACAGTAGGAAGCGGAGTTTTGTATTTCCTAACCTTGCTAACCGATCGGCCGCCAGCAGCAGATGACGGCATGGCCTGGTTGTACTGGACAGGGAGTCATTTGGTGTTCAGTGTGCTCGTTGCTAGCATGGTCAGCCGATACGTTGACCGCGGTCGTGTGTAGCGCATCCGGGATTCAATTGCTTGGATCATGTCATGCGTTGTCCTATCTAGTCTTTCGTACAATTACGGAGTATTTTCTTATCATTCTCTCCTATTTGCTTTCAATCTGGAAGGGGAACCTTATTTATTTTACTGACTAGGCACTTTTTAAGGATAAATACCATGCGTTGAACGTAATGTAGATAGACGATGTGTATACATCTGGCATCCTCACTTGCGTATCGCTGCAGTCACTTTTCTTAAAAAGGAGCCTTTACATGAACCTCATTCAAGGACTCATCAGCTTCATCTTGCATATTGATGAACATCTGGTCGATATCATTCAACTATTTGGTAGCTGGTCATATGTCATCTTATTTTTAATCGTTTTTGTTGAAACCGGAGTCGTGATCTTTCCCTTTCTACCTGGAGATTCCCTGCTGTTCGCAGGCGGTGCATTTGCGGCTCTAGATGCTTTTAATATTTGGTTCGTTGTCGCGGTCTTCTTTGTTGCGGCCGTCCTCGGCGATACCGTGAACTATCGTATTGGACGTAAAGTAGGGATGTCGATTTCTCCTGGTAGTTGGCTAGGGAAAGTCATAAACCAAGAGAAAATGAAAGCTGCGGAAGCGTTCTTTAATACGCATGGTGGGAAAACGATCCTGATTGCCCGCTTTATGCCGTTTGTCCGGACATTCGCTCCGTTCGTTGCAGGCGCGAGCCGCATGAATTACCGGTACTTTGCTTTCTATAACGTCGTTGGGGCGGCATTTTGGGTAGGCATATGCACCATGCTCGGGTATTTATTCGGCAATATTCCTATCATTAAAGAAAACTTTTCTACGGTATTGCTTGCAATTATTCTTTTATCTGTCTTGCCTGCGTTGCTCGGCATTGTGAAAAGTAAAGTTAGCAGTCAAACCGTGCGATGAGAGGAATCAGTTGTTATACACTGAAACTGTCAATAAATACCTATACATTCGTAGTTAGTTGACATATAAGCCGGTTCAATTTAAAGTGAATCTATAATAGTATACGAACACTTCCGTTAAGGGGAGTAGCTGTTACAGTAAGAGTCGTCAATACGGGATGGGAATCCTCGGCTTTACTGGCAACTCACGTTGTTTGCGAGACCTTACCAATTATTTGGTGAGGTCTCTTTTCATTTCAGTTGAGACATCAAAGCCACTAATTGGTCTTGATGTCTTTCTTATATGTATCGAAAACTATTGGAGGTTATATTTTGAGTATGTATCAGGAACTTGTACATTCCATTGTCATCACGAAAAAGAATCGACTAGTGGACTTTCATCCATCTCTGCAACTCGTCGGAACCGGGAGAAGTGCGTTTGTTTTCCGAGTCAAATCTTCGAACAAGGCAATTAAAGTATTCTTTCCAAACTCCGTGTACATCGCGAAGGAAGAAGCCGAGATTTATCAAACATTGAAAGACATTCATTATTTCCCCTGCATCTATGAAACCGGTGCGAATTACGTAGTGATGGATTACGTCGAAGGGCATACACTTTTTGATTGTATGACGAATGGGCGAGTCATTACAGAGGCTCATATTAAAGAAATTGATTACGCACTATCGCTAGCGGCCAATACAGGCTTAAATCCATCTGATATTCATTTGCGTAATATATTTATCACATCCGATCATCAAGTGAAGCTGATCGATGTGGCGCGGTATAGACAGAAAAAAGATTGCAAACAGTGGAGCAATCTTAAAAGAGCCTACCGTCAATTTTATCGTAAACGTTTCTTTTGGAAGAAAGTCCCGAGTGCGCTTTTGAATGCTGTGGCGTTTTTGTATAAAAGAGGACTCATCCCATCGTATCGATTATAAAAATGTATATAGATAGTAGCGAGCTTTAGACACCGTCAAGCTGAAGAGAAAGAAGTAGCTATTTTTTATCTTCAGCGTCAGGCGTTAATTTCACACTGGAAGGTTCATAAAATTGATCCACTAAGTTATAAATAGTGATCAGTTCATACAAAACGACAAACTCGGGTGGGAATTGGCTTGGGTGTCTATCCTCCCGCATTGTGATTTCTTTATTGCCGTCCCAGAAAAGGTTGGTAACGTTTTGTAATTGCGTTTCATGCTTTTTCGGATTGTAGTCTATGGAATGCTTTAAGTCGTCCGCAAGCTCCTTGACAGCGTGCATGATCCGATCGCGCTCTGCCGATGTCCACGAAATGTGTTGTTCGGGTATATGGAGTAAAGCGCCTAAATGATATTCAAGATGATGTAAAAATAATAACTGTTTTTCAGCCATCTGCAGTTCTTTTTCTTTTCCTCTGACCCACGGATACAATTTGGATTCATTCCGTTGAAAATGAATCAATGTTTCCGTTTTCCTAATTTCTTTCGTAAGTTGCTTCGTGGTCTCTAGTTCATCGCGACGGTTTGTGTGTGCGTCATATAAAATCGTTCGGAAAGTCCGTTCTAAAATGGTTCCTGCTCGCTCACTGATTCGTTGGATGTTGTCTACAATATCTCTTCTGTAGTTCGGTGGGAACACCAACATATTCACTACAGTGGACACGAGCAAACCAATAGTGGTCGTACCGAGTCGAATGAAAAAGGCGAATAAGTAGTTGCTGTGGATGACTTCGACCATCGCTACAGCTGTCAATGTGGCAACGAGTAGACCGGCATGCAAGTTTAATCGGTAACAGACTAAAATGGTGGCTACCGCTGCTAATGTATAGGTAATCGGGGAATTCCCGAAGAGCGTAATAAAAAATACAGCGAATGCAGAGCCGATTGCCGATGCTGGAAATCGAATCAGTCCTTTTTTGATGGAATCGCTGACCGTTGGCTCGATCGTGACAATCGCTGTGATGACAGCGAATACGGGAGGCCAATTAAACCACTCACAAATGATAGCTGTCAACAAGATCGCTATCCCGGTTTTTACTATTCGGCCACCGTGGAAATGAAAGGATCGCATGCGGTTATAACCTCCAGTTTCTACTGCGTATGTCTAGTACTGTAGTACATTATAGCATCTGAAACCATCGGAATGTAGGAGCGATCCTTTTTGCATACGTATCTACCTACACACATTTTTAATTGGCGAATACTATGCTGTAACGAGGAATAGATTGCTACTAAGGTGTCACTCGATTACTGTCTTGTCATGTTCGCAAGTAGCATGCTAAATACGTGTGAAACTAGGAGAAGGGATGTGTGAAATGAGTATCCTTTTATATTTGATAGTTGGCGGTGTGATTGGCTGGTTTGCTAGTCTGATCATTGGCAAAAGTGTCCCGGGCGGTATTGTCGGTAACATTCTTACAGGAATCATAGGTGCGTGGATTGGCGGAAGTTTATTTGGCAGTTGGGGACCACGCTTAGGGGACTTTTATGTTATACCGACGATTGTCGGGGCGCTGATTTTTGTCATCATCGTCAGCTATATTATGAAAGCTGCGTACAAAAGTCGGTAACTAAATGAAGAAGAGGGCTACCCGAATTGTCGAGGGTGGTCCTTTTTTATTGATTACACTACAGAAGACGATGAAAATTCTACTTGCGTACATAAGCATATCGTTATATGATGCATAAAGAAGTGGAGGGATGGACTATGAATACACCTGTTACGGTTGATCTACAACGGGCATCACGACTGTTAAAATTGCTAGGTGATCCGACGCGGTTGACGATGATGAAGCTACTCCATGCACATGAATGCTGTGTCTGTGAATTTGTTGCGATTTTTAAAATGAGTCAGCCGGCAATTAGCCAGCACTTACGGAAACTTCGTGATATGGAGTTGGTTAAAGAAGAACGTAGAGGTCAATGGATTTTCTTCTCGATCAATGAGCACCATGAAGAGTATCCGTTTATTCAAAGCATCCTTGAACACCTTCCAGAACAGAATGAATCCATCGCTGAATTGGAAGCACAAGGGCTTCGAATTTGTTGTGAATAAGGAGGAGAAAGTACGTTGGCTTCAGTCATAACCGCATCATTGATTTTCATCATCACATTGATTTTTGTCATTTGGCAGCCTAGAAACTTATCGATCGGATGGTCTGCCTGTATTGGTGCCATCATCGCATTAGGAGTAGGGGTTGTTAATTTCCAAGACGTCATGGACGTAACGGGAATCGTCTGGAATGCTACGCTAGCTTTCATCGCAATCATCATTATTTCATTAGTCTTGGATGAAATCGGATTTTTCGAGTGGTCCGCTCTACATATGGCTAGATTAGCCAAAGGCAGTGGTATTCGCCTATTTATTTACGTCACCATTTTAGGCGCAGTCGTGGCTGCTCTGTTCGCAAACGATGGGGCGGCTCTTATATTAACACCCATTGTACTTTCGATGGTACGAAATTTACATTTTAATGAAAAAATGATTTTCCCATTTATTATGGCCAGCGGTTTTATCGCTGATACGACTTCATTGCCGTTGGTCGTAAGTAACTTAGTGAATATTGTTTCGGCAGACTTTTTTGATATCGGGTTTGTTGAATATGCATCTCGAATGATGGTCCCGAACTTATTTGCATTAGTTGCCAGTGTCCTCGTGTTGTTGTTATTCTTTCGTAAAAGTATTCCCAAAAACTATGAAGTCTCTGATTTAAAACAACCGAAAGAGGCGATCAAAGATCTCAAGTTGTTTCGACTTGCTTGGGTCATTTTAGGTGTATTGCTGATCGGGTATTTCTCTAGTGGGTTTACGGGATTGCCTGTATCTATTATTGCGGGGCTGACGGCGATATTCTTCATGGCCATGGCACAAAAAAGTCCAGCTGTTCACACGAAACAAGTGCTTACAGGTGCGCCTTGGGCGATCGTCTTCTTCTCTGTTGGGATGTATGTGGTCGTCTACGGATTGCGTAATGTCGGTCTAACGGGTGTGTTGGCGGATGTCATTCAAGTGGCAGCTGATCAAGGACTCTTTATCGCAACGGTTTCGATGGGCTTTATCGCGGCACTATTGTCATCCATTATGAATAATATGCCGACGGTCATGATTAACGCGTTAGCCATATCAGACACGACCACGACAAGTCCTATTCGCGAAGCGTTGATTTACGCAAATGTTATCGGATCGGATTTAGGACCCAAAATCACCCCGATCGGTTCATTGGCCACTTTATTATGGTTGCATGTACTGTCTCAAAAAGGTGTGAAGATCTCTTGGGGTAGCTATTTTAAGATCGGTATTATATTAACAGTACCTACACTCCTGATTACACTCATCGGACTGTATCTATGGCTGTCAATCGTACAATAAATCATCGAAAAAGGGGATTTCATTATGCAGAAAAAAACACTCTACTTCTTATGTACAGGCAACTCATGCCGTAGCCAAATGGCTGAAGGGTGGGGCAAAAAGTATCTCGGAGAAGAATGGCAAGTTCTCAGTGCTGGAATTGAAGCGCATGGTGTCAATCCACATGCTATACAAGCTATGAATGAAGTGGGCATCGACATTTCCAATCAAACTTCAGATATCATCGATCCACAAATCTTACACCATGCAGATGTCGTCGTCACTCTTTGTGGAGATGCTGCCGACAAGTGTCCGATGACACCACCCCATGTAAAACGTGATCATTGGGGATTTGATGACCCTGCAAAAGCACAAGGAACGGATGAAGAGAAATGGGCATTCTTCCAGCGTGTGCGCGATGAAATAGGTGCACGGATTGCGCACTTTTCTAAAACGGGTGAATGAAAGTAAAAGGCTGTAGATGCTGATCCGTGCTATTCGTTGACATGTGAAGCGCTTCTTTTACATATTACTACGTCCTATAAATAGAATAATCAGATAGTACGTGAGATAATGAGACTATGAAAAGGAGGGGTTCGTCATGGATCATCGATTTCCGATCGGGGAATTACACGTTCCGGAACAGGTGACGTTGGAAGATGTTCAACAGTGGTTACAAAAAATGGAGAGCTATGCTACTCGATTGAGGGAAACTGTGGATGCATTGAATGAGGAAGAGTTGAACAAAACGTATCGCGAAGGTGCGTGGACCGTTCGTCAATTGGTGCATCACATTGCAGATTCGCAGTTGACTATGTATCAGCGATTAAAGCTTGCGTTAACAGAAGACCAGCCAACTGCTCCCGCTTTCGATCAAGAGAAGTGGGCTGTATTACCTGACACGCAGCTGCCGGTTGAGCCTTCGATTAACATGCTAGAAGGAATCAATGAACGTATAGTTGCGTTAGGCAATAGTCTAACGGAAGAGCAACTGCAACGAACATTTATTCATCAAGTAAACGGTGAGATCACAGTAGCGAGAAAAGTAGCGAAGTTGGCTTGGCATGAAGAACATCACTTAGCACATATTGAGATCGCTTTGGCGAAATGAGTACGTAGTGTAATGTATAGACCCCGCCACTTCTTCATATGGAGAAAGTGGCGGGTTTTTAATGTTCCCCGGTACCTCTCGAGCGTTTGATTGCACGAACCAATGCCAGTTCTGACTGGTGATTGGCATAGTCAACCAGTTGTGGCACGCGAAATAGATCAAGCAGTAACCAAAGGTACGGAATGAATGGAAGAATGATAAAGTGCGGATGCATGAGTAAAAATAAGATATAATCAAAAATCATTTGATTGATATACGCATCTCTGATGAAATAAATGATTACACCATTCAGTAATAACGTGTAAATTGCACCAAAAATCGCGTATGGCGTAATACCAAGATAAAATCTGTGAAGAAAGTAATTGCCAAAGAGTATCAGAAGTACATACGTGATGGCATTTGTTTTCTTGCGGTTATTGTATTCATACTGTAATTGCATTACTTCTTCATATGTCATGCCTTTCTTACTTACATAGTCCATTATACCGTTACCTCCTATAGTTCATTATGTCACTTAAACTACTATATCATAAATTAGTCTGGTATAATCAGACTAATTATATGAATGTATGAAAGGTGGCATAACTATATGAAATGTACAAGATGTGGACGTCATTTGCAGTCTAGACATGAAGATTGTCCGAATTGTGGTGAGCCGATTGTCTATAAATTAGAGAAAAGTCATAATTTGGCGAAGATGTTTTTTTCAGCATTGTTGACGATTGTAGCCTTAGTGGCGGTAGTTGTTATACTATACAGTGACCATGATTTTACGTTGAAAAAAGAGAGTGTAGAACAGGCAACAGAATCTGTCTTGGGTGGATCAACTACTAATCCCAGCTCTGATGAGGAGCGGGCGGAAGAATACGAACAGGTTGCGGATAATCCCGAGGTCGCAACTAAAAGTGTATCAGTACAATCTAATCCGGTTATAGAAGATACGCAAGAATATGAGGTTGATGAACCGTTACCGATGCGTGAGCTAGTGGAAGAATTCTATCTAGACTATCGCTTGACATATAGTGAGTCATTGAACAATTTAGATTTTAGTATAGTCGAACCGTATTTAACTCCAAATAGTCCAGCGTACAGTGGAATGTATGAATACATAGGCGATAACAAAGAATCCGGATATTATTTCAACTTCTATGATAACGAAATATTGGACTATTATAGAGACAATGACATGCTGTATCTAAAAACATACGAAGCGTTCGATTTAATTGATCGGAATGGAGAAATAACTTCACATCAGCGAAATAAAACCTATGCAATAGTTTTGAATTACAATAATGTACCTGTTCAAATAGATGCAATTGAGATTACAAATTATTATCGATAACTACAAGATGATTCTGAAGCAAATTTGACTTTACAATGTACAGACTTATGGATTATAGGTAAGTCTATGAGAGATGAATGTGAAGAGGCAAAGAATCATTGTACTCATATCATAGCTTATAGTCGGTATTCTATCTGGTGTATTAACCAAGATGCTGGAATCTATCCCTTTCATTGTAGATGTCTTCACTAGATGGGTATTTGAGAATTAATTGCGACGTGCATTGCGGGTATACAGTCAAAATGCTATGCAGGCAACGATTCATACGTTGCTATTCTTTTTAGGAATGTTGATCGGCTATTATCTATACTCTGCCGATTTAACTGGCGTGTATTCGACGAATGATATGAAGTAATGAGGTGTCTAATTGGTAGTTACGCCATTTCTTTCGGTGGTCGTCTGGTATGCGATACATAGTAGATACTAGGCTTGTTTTTTACCTGCGTTATCTATAGGGATGGTGTTAAGTCTCACACTAGGAATCGGGTTATTTTATTTGATGTTAATTAATTGGAAAAACTTATTATCTACATCATTTTGTGCGTGATCTTCTATCGAAACCTTAAACACTGACTATCGTGATTGTTCTTTCTGTTATGGTCACATGTGTAATTGATTTAACGCCATTATTTTGGTTCTTAATGTTTTGATTTATACTACTTTACGGACCCTTTTCTATCGATGAAGAGAGTCTCTTTGTGAATGTGTAATAAATGAAAGTTGAATCGTCATTTTTAATTAATTCCACGCCAAGTTATCTGTTCAAAATGTAACAAACCCAATTATAGTTTGTCAGAACTATGATATAGTGAGTACTAGTTTTTATGAAAAGATCTTATATAGTAACCATTTGGTGTTAACACATTACATGGTTATGAGTAGTTGATCGGTCCAGAACAATTTATCCGAAGTGTGGAAGTGTATAAATGGAGGTTTACTGATGTTGAAGGTCGTGGTGATCTTTCTGCTGGCCGGCTTGGCTGAAATCGGCGGAGGATATTTGATTTGGCAATGGTTGCGCGAAGGGAAATCTGCACTGTTCGGATTATTCGGCGGCATCGCCTTAATTTTATATGGGGTAGTGGTCACATTCCAGACATTCCCGACATTTGGCAGAGTGTATGCGGCATATGGGGGCGTGTTCGTCTTTCTATCCGTATTATGGGGATGGGGAATTGATAAAAAAACGCCTGATTTGTACGACTTCCTAGGGGCAGGAATTTGCCTGATTGGCGTAACCGTTATATTGTTTGCACCGAGATCGTGATGGCAAGACAGGGAAATGGAGTACATCATTTGATAACGGAAGGACGTTCCTATGACGCAAAATGAAATCTTTCATATTGGCAAACAAGCATTGGAAGCCCAATCTTTCAGCAAACTATTGGGAACGAAATTGATAGAGTTTACGGTCGGGGAAGTAGTACTGGAAGTTCCCATCACGGAACACGTTCTACAGCAACATGGTTTTGTACACGGTGGGGTCATTGGCTATGCAGCAGATAACGCATTGACTTTTGTAGGCGGTTCCGTTCTAGGCCCAAACGTACTGACAGCAGAATACAAAATCAACTATGTACGGCCCGCTGTAGGTGAAACATTAATCGCCCGGGCGACAGTGATTTCTGCTGGAAAACGACAAGCCGTCTGCCGCTGTGATGTATTTGCTGTCAAGGATGGTGAAGAAAAGATGTGTGCCACTGCCCAAGGGACCATTATGACAGTCGTATTGGAATAATGAAATGAATAAACTACTACAACAACGCACCTAGTAGCTAGCAGGTGCGTTTTGTGTCGTTTCATTCGCGTGCATATGACCGGCCGCAGTAGTCGTAGCGTACGTCCGTTGACGTTTGGTCGAGTGATACCAGTTGTGAAACAATAGAATGATGATCACAAGATCCACCGCATCGCCACCGTAATACATAAGCATCGCTCCTGCACGCGCCTCTTCAATCGGTACACCGGTAGGCGGATAGGCGTATAACCATTTGGATAAAATTCCGTGTCCCGCCAGAGCCGCGATAAAGATTGCAGTACGGTAGCGATCACTATAGCGGCGAGACACGGGATCGATGTATAAAAGAGAGATGGTAAATAGATAACCCGCAACGAATACGTGCATATGGATCACGATATGCAGCCAGAGATGATGATGCATGGCCGCAAACAATCCTGTCGTGTATAACAACCAAAGTCCGCCGATGTTTAAAATGGAAGCGATGACGGGATGTGTAAAGAACCCCGCGAGTCGGCTTTTTAACAAGCGGCTGACCTTCCTAGCCTGACGAACAGGAAGGGTCCGCAGCACTAACGTCATAGGAGCAGCGAGCGCCAATAGAAGGGGACCGAGCATGCCGAGTAAAAGATGGCCTAACATATGCCATGTAAAATGATCATGTGAAAGTTCCGCTAGCGGTCCGACCAGGGCGCTTACCGAAGCGAGTACGCCTGCTAGCCAAAACGCAATCCGTCTACGTGGCCATTTACGTAAACGCTTTTTCCGGTTGGAATGAAAGACAGCGCCCCCGTATAACAGAATAGAGAGCGATGCAAGCACCCCAAACAGCCAATCGGTTGTACTGAAGTATGCATCATGTGGCATGAAGCACCAGCCCTTCCGCAGAGCGTGCATCCCGTTGCGCTGACTTCATTAACAACAGACCGGCCACAATCATCACAATCGCCGCACCGTTCCACACGACATCATACGGGACGATGTCTACATGATAACGAATCTGATGAATGCGCATGACCTTATGTTGAATGGTTCCGTCATACAATTGGAACGCCCCGCCACCAAGTAACTTGCCACCCCAAAACATCTTATGCCATAACGCATTTCTCCTACGCAAATCCGCCACCAAATACAACGCACCCACCGTCGCAAACCAGCTAAACGCATGAAACAAACCATCCGACACTAATCCAACCGCCACCGTAGATTGATCATAAAACTTGTGCCAATGCAGCAACTGATGAAACAGTGTCTCGTCCAAAAATGCTACAAACCCAAGTCCGAATAATATACCCGCCCATAAATTTCTCTTCTGATAACTTTTCCGATTCGGCCAATTTTTCACTTGCGATACAACCACTTATTCCCACTCCTTTCCTAACGTACGTAGTGTTCCCTGAGGACGCGGTGTTTAATACATAGCGGGTGCTGGCGGATAGCTTATAGAGCGGTTGCGTGGCTGGATAGAGCGCATTACTTCGAAGTATGAGCGGCTAGCGTTTGACATTGAGCGGATCCACATCGATATAGAGCGCTTTACAGTAAACTATGAGCGATTATGTGGCTTGATAGAGCGGATGTGCAGGTGGATAGAGCGAGTTTCCCCGCGCAGCCTTGTTAGAGCGCTCCACCCTGAAGTATGAGCGGCTAGCGTTTGACATTGAGCGGATCCACATCGATATAGAGCGCTTTACAGCAAACTATGAGCGATTATGTGGCTTGATAGAGCGGATATGCAGGTGGATAGAGCGAGTTGTCCCGCGTAGCCTTGTTAGAGCGCTCCACCCTGAAGTATGAGCGGCTAGCGTTTGACATTGAGCGGATCCACATCGATATAGAGCGCTCTACAGTAAACTATGAGCGGATATACAACTCAATAGAGCGAATACGAGTACCCATAGAGCGGATACCCCCCCGAATAGAGCGAATACAAGCCCCAATTAACCAAACACACTCAGCCAAACAATCCACCTATTCATCTGCAAAGAAATTAAGCAACCTCATTAAAATAATAGATGAACCATCCACCATTTTCCGGTAACTTTTCCCGCATAATCTGCTAGAATACGAGTAAAGGGAGTGTGAGCCGTGAAAATTGTCATTGCGCCTGATGCATTTAAAGGAAGCTTGCATGCGGAAGAAGCGGCCGACGCTATATCTAGTGGAGTTCAAAAAGTCTATCCGTGCGCGGAAGTAGTTCGTTTGCCTGTTGCGGATGGCGGGGAGGGGACGCTGGCTGTCCTCGTTTCAGCAACTGGCGGGACGTTGCGAACGGTGTCTGTGCTTGATCCGTTGGGACGTACCATCGATGCATCGTTTGGCGTGCTGGGTGACGGTCAGACGGCGGTCATTGAGATGGCGCAGGCGTCTGGTTTGTTGTTGCTGGAGGGGCATGAACTCGATCCGATGAAAGCGTCAACATTTGGCACGGGCCAGTTAATTCGTCATGCGCTGGATGCGGGCTACAGGAAAATGATTATTGGACTTGGCGGCAGTGCGACGAATGATGGGGGAGCAGGTTTGCTCGAAGCGCTAGGCGTCCGGTTTTTAGCTGATGGACAGTTGTTGCAAATGAATGGGGAAATACTTCCGTTCATCAATGAAATCGATGTCTCGCAACTAGATCAGCGTTTGCTGGAGACGGACATTCACATTGCATCCGACGTAGAAAATCCATTTGTCGGTGAACAAGGGGCGTCGTGTATTTTTGGTCCGCAAAAAGGGGCGGACGCGGAAATGGTTTTGCGTTTAGATGAAGGATTACGTCATTTGGCGGACGAGACAGAAAGGCAGACAGGCGTGCGGTTGCATGAGTTGCGCGGTGCAGGAGCGGCTGGGGGGAGTGCAGGTGCATTAATTGCATACTGTGGTGCGCATCTTGAAAGTGGAATAGATGTCGTGCTGGAGGCGATGGATTTTGTAACGCATCTATCTTCAGCAGATTTCATTGTGACGGGCGAAGGCAAGACAGATCGGCAGACGCTTGCAGGCAAGGCATTAATGGGGATTGCGAAGCTTGCGAAAGTAGAGAGTGTTCCCGTTATAGTCATTTCGGGGACTATTGAGGAAGCGGCGCGTGAAGAGCTACTCGAGTGGTTTTCTGAATTGCATTCATTGGATGACGGGAAGAGGTCGTTAGCTGAATTGATGGCACGTGCAGCGGAATTATTGGAGAATAAAGCGTTGACAGTCATGCAAACTAAAAAATAGTTTTTAGTATGTCAAGCGTAGTAGGGTAGCATGTGGGGTATAGCATACACAAGGAGGTGGTCAGATGTTTCAAGACGCGATTGACTGGCTTGTAGGGCCGGCGAATAATTTTATTTGGACATATGTTTTAATTGCACTTTTATTGGCAGCGGGTTTATATTTCACGATTCGCACGAAATTTGTGCAAGTACGCTTATTTCGCGAGATGTTCCGTCTGATTGTAGAGAAGAAAGACAATAATGACGGGGTGTCTCCGTTCCAAGCATTCACAATTAGTGCCGCATCACGCGTTGGGACAGGTAACGTAGCGGGGGTAGCCCTCGCGATCGGAATCGGTGGACCGGGTGCGGTATTCTGGATGTGGGTGATCGCTGTAATCGGCATGGCGACCGCATTCATCGAAAGCACATTGGCACAAGTATATAAAGTAAAAGACGGCGATACATTCCGCGGGGGACCAGCGTATTATATGCAAAAAGCGCTAGGTTGGCGGAAACTCGGGGTAGTCTTTGCGATTTTACTGACGATGTCTTTCGGATTCATATTTAACGCAGTACAATCTAACACGATCAGTCAATCATTCACTGATGTATTTGGCATTCCCGACTGGGGTGTTGGGGTCGGCTTAATACTCGTGACAGGAATCATCGTCTTCGGCGGCGTCAAACGGATTGTCAAAGTCACACAGACCATCGTACCCGTCATGGCAACTTTCTATATTTTGGTAGCATTATATATTGTTATTGTAAATATCGCAGAAGTGCCGGGCTTGATTGTATTGATATTCGAGCATGCTTTCGGAATTAAAGAAGTCATGGGTGGCGGAATTGGGATGGCGATGATGCAAGGTGTGCGTCGTGGTCTCTTCTCCAATGAAGCAGGTATGGGTAGTGTGCCAAACGCAGCCGCTACAGCTAACGTATCGCACCCAGCAAAACAAGGATTGGTACAAAGTCTTGGCGTATTTTTCGATACGATCATCATCTGTTCTGCCACCGCATTCATTATTTTGCTCGGTGGATTGTATCAATCAGGGGAAGCAAATGGGATCATCTTGACACAAAACTCCATGGCCGTACAAGTAGGCGCGTGGGCACCATATTTCATCGCGGTTGCGATCATGTTCTTCGCTTTCAGTTCGATCATCGGAAATTATTACTATGGCGAAACGAATATTGAATTTATTAATGCCAACGTCGTATGGAAACGAATCTATCAAGTACTCGTACTCGCAATGGTATATTTCGGCGCTATCGCAAAAGTACAAGTAGTATGGGATATGGCCGATCTGTTTATGGGACTAATGGCCATTATTAACCTAATTGTCATTCTACTACTCGGCAAAATCGCCTTCAAAGTACTTGACGACTTCACGAAACAACGAAGAGCTGGCAGAAACCCCGTCTTCAAATCAGCCAGCATTCCTGACTTAAAAGGCGCAGAATGTTGGGAAAAAACAGCTGAAAGAGCAGAAGACCGTTTGTGATATGGAGAAATGATATTGCGCTTTTAAAGTTTTGATCGTAAGACTTTGAATGGGTACTAAAAAACACAGTGAATTTTCTAAGTGGTTTACGTTAGAGAGTAGGATTGTAGCGGGAGCAGAAATCCCTTAACTTTACTTATTTCACACTCTATTTAAAAACATTCACACAAACGATTTAGTCAAGAAGTAAAAAGTTTGATATACTATAAAATACTGAATAGCAATAGTCGAATCGTAGTTCAGAAGAAGGATTCTGAACTTCGGTTCGATTTTTGTTTTGCATGTTTGAACACAACATGTTAGGGTTATATATGAATTAACACACTATATATAGTGTGTGATAGCAATTAGATGAATTGGTACCCACGACGTTTAAAAGGGAATCCGCCACGAACGGAGCTGCCCCCGCAACTGAGGGCACGGACGACTATCTTATGAAAACCACTGCTACGGCGGGAAGGAAAGATGGAAGAACGATGTGCCAGCCAGTAGACCTGCCAGTCATCTCAGCAAAACATTCTTCGGGGTTGGAGAGTGAAAGCACAAAGCAGTCTTTTTTCAGTCTGCCTAAAACTTTCCGCAATCTACTAAGCGTCAATCGACGATTCCCGATTATATCGGGAGTTTTTTTAATTTAGTACATAACCGAATCAATTCACTAAAGGGAGCGGATATAATGGCTATTATTCAAGAAACTGTGGGACTTCATTTATTGATGGAAAACTTACAAGAAGAATTTGGCAAGAAACAAATCGAACCGTTGATCGAAGCGAGTGAGAAATTCCAGGAGCGTCACCCGGCGAGTTCGGCAACTGAATGGACGAACGCGATGGTGTTGGAATCTTTAAGCCGTATTGATGAGGCGAATGCGTATTGGACATTTGTAGCGGCGCGTATTTATTTATTCGACGTTTATGCCAAGCAAAAAGCATTGCGTGGGGCGGATGTCTATACCGATTTTGCGAAAAATGTAGAACGTTTGGTGGAACAAGGTTTATATACGCCTGTTCTGACAGAAAAATACAGCCGGGACGAGCTTCAGGAAATCGGTAAGCTACTCGATCCTTCTCGTGACCTATTATTCACATATATTGGACTAAAAACATTAGTAGACCGCTATGTAACAGTAAACTTTAGGAAACAGTCAGTGGAGCTTCCGCAAGAGCGCTGGTTGATCATCGCGATGACGTTAATGCAAGACGAAACAGTAGATCGCATTGATAAAATCCGCGAAGCGTACTGGGCGATGAGTAATTTGTACATGACAGTTGCGACGCCTACATTATCGAACGCAGGTAAGGTGCATGGTCAACTATCTAGCTGCTTTATCGATACAGTCGACGATTCATTACAAGGGATTTACAACAGCAACACAGATATCGCGAACTTGTCGAAATTTGGTGGCGGTATCGGTGTCTATATGGGGAAAGTTCGTTCTCGCGGTGCATCGATTCGTGGCTTTGAAGGGGCATCAAGCGGTGTTCTTCCTTGGATCAAACAGCTGAACAACACAGCAGTCAGCGTCGACCAACTCGGTCAACGTCAAGGTGCCGTAGCCGTTTATCTCGACGTATGGCATCAAGACATCTTCACATTCCTCGATCTCAAGCTCAATAACGGGGATGACCGTTTGCGCGCACATGACATTTTCACAGGCGTCTGCTTGCCGGACTTGTTCATGGAAAAAGTCGAGTCCCGTGAAGACTGGCATTTATTCGATCCACATGAAGTCCGCACGAAAATGGGTTATTCATTGGAAGATTTCTATGATGAAACAAAAGGACAGGGAACATTCCGCGAGAAGTATAAAGAATGTGTCCGCAATGAAGATTTATCCAGAGAGACAGTTCCAGCGATTGAAATCATGAAACGGATCCTGCGTAGCCAGCTAGAGACAGGAACACCGTTCATGTTCTACCGTGATGAAGTAAACCGTATGAACGCTAATAAGCATGAAGGAATTATTTATTCTAGTAATTTGTGCACAGAAATAACCCAAAATATGTCAGCGTCCACACATGAATCCGTAACACTCGAAGACGATCTGGTCGTCACACGCACAAAGCCAGGCGATTTCGTTGTATGTAATCTGTCGTCGATCAACCTTGGAAGAGCGGTAACAGCAGACGTGTTAGAACGTTTGATTCGCATCCAAGTACGTATGCTCGACAACGTCATCGATCAGAACCAAATCCCAGTCGTCCAAGCACAACGCACCAATGCACGCTACCGTGGAATTGGACTCGGCACATTCGGCTGGCATCATTTACTCGCATTGAAAAACATTCAGTGGGAATCTGATGAAGCGGTGGAATTCGCAGACGAGCTGTATGAAAATATCGCATATTTGACAATTAAAGCCTCAATGGAGTTATCAAAAGAAAAAGGCGCGTATCCGTTGTTTGATGGTTCGGATTGGCAAACGGGCGAGTACTTTGAGCAACGCGAATACGATTCAAATAAATGGCGTGTACTACGCATGGATGTAGCAATGAACGGTATGCGTAACGGCTACTTGATGGCAGTCGCACCGAACAGTTCGACATCGGTTATCGCTGGCTCCACAGCGTCGATCGATCCAGTGTTCAAGCCGTTCTACCATGAAGAGAAGAAAGACTATAAATTACCGGTCATTGCACCGGATCTGGATCACAATACGTATGACATTTACCGTCGCTCTGCTTACATCGTCGATCAGCGCTGGTCTATCAAGCAAAACGCCGCGCGTCAGCAGCACATCGATCAGTCGATTTCATTCAACATCTATGTACCGAACTCCATCCGCGCATCGGTTATTTTGGACTTGCACTTGCAGGCATGGAAATCGGGTATGAAAACAACGTACTACATGCGTTCAACCGCAGCGGAGATTGAGGAGTGCGAGTGGTGTCATTCTTAATCGCCTATGCGTCCTGGAGTGGTAACACTGAGGAAGTAGCGGAATTGATTGCGGAAAACTTACAAAGTGAAGGCGTCGACGTCGATACCTATCGTATCGGCATCGGCATCATCCCAAATGTTAAAGAATATGACGCGTTGTGCATTGGTTCCTTCACATGGGAAAAAGGAGCAACACCCGATGAAGTCAAAGATTTCGTGGCGGACGTCGGCTATAAACCCGAGCTCGTCTATGTCTTTGGCACAGGGGATACACAGTTTGGCGGCGATGATCTATTTTGCAAAGCGGCAGACAAGCTGGCGAAATTCTATCATTCTCCATTTGAACCATTGAAGATCGAACAAAGCCCACGCGGCATGCAAGAACAAGCAGTTACGAATTGGACGAAAGGAGTGCTCGAACATTGGCAACACTTACACGAGTAAAAGTACTGAATCCTGCAAACCCGAATAAAGCAACAGCCATTTTCGGTGGGGAAGCAAGCGGCATCCTGAACTGGAACGACATCGCGCACCCTCATTTCTATACACTACGTCAGCGAATCCGTGCGCTTTTCTGGACAGCGAATGAAGTGGACATGACGCAAGACGTTAAACAATTCTCGAGCCTAACAAAAGAAGAGCAATCCGCATTCTTAAAAATTATCGGCCTACTGGCGACACTCGACGGTCCACAAACGGTCATCGCAATGAAAATCGCAGACTTCACAACGGATCCTTCCGTCAAGTCGATTCTAGCGACAATCGCAGACCAAGAAAGCGAACATAATCACAGCTACGCATACGTACTTTCATCCGTCACGAACTTGGACAAGCAAATGGAAGCCTTCGAAATGGGCCGTACAGACGAAGTATTAATGAAGCGAAATGAACGGATTGTAGATGTCTATAATGAATTTGCGGAGACCCCGACAATCGAAACGGTTCTAAAAGCAATGGTCTACACGACATTATTAGAAGGCCTATTCTTCTACAGTGGCTTCGCATTTTTCTATAACTTGGCGCGCCACCAAAAAATGGTCGGCACATCCACAATGATTTCGTACATTAACCGTGATGAACTGCAGCACGGTAAAGCCATCAGCGACATCTTCCGTGCAGCGTTAGCAGAAAATCCAGAGTACAACACTGACGAATTCACGGAATGGATCTATGACCAATTCCGCCACTCCGTCGAACAAGAAGTCATCTGGAGTCGCTATGTATTAGCAGGAATCGACGGCCTTGAGTTAGATGAGATGGAAGGTTACGTCAAGTATCGCGCAAACAAAATGTTACGCATGCTCGGCTTGAGCGAAATCTACCCAGAGTTCACAGACAATCCAATGAAGTGGATCCGCGCCTACGTCGATAACTTCGACGACACGAAAACGGACTTCTTCGAACAAACGAGCCGTCAGTACGTGAAAACTAGTGATTTGAATGGCTTTGATGATTTGTAATAGGTAATAATGGAAGGGGAATCCGTGATGGGTTCCTCTTTTTTATGCTGGGGGAGGGAGGGTTCGCAGTTTTTTTCAGGGAAGACGCTTATAACATATGGCTGAGCGCTCATAGTTCTGCGCTATCCGCTCATATATTTCCGTAGCCGCTCAATGAACTCCCGTATGCGCTCAATCCATCCATTGATCCGCTCTATGTATCACGGCATCCGCTCAAACTTCTTGTTTAACCGCTCAATGTCCATCATGGCGGTCAGTTCCATCCAACTGCCTGAGGGAGCGCTCACACATCTGGCCAAGCGCTCATATATCCACGCTATCCGCTCATATATTTCCGTAGCCGCTCAATGTCCGTCATGGCGGTCAGTTCCATCCAACTGCCTGAGGGGGCGCTCACACATCTGGCCAAGCGCTCATATATCCACGCTATCCGCTCATACATTTCCCCAACCGCTCAAAGAACTCCCGAAAGCGCTCAATCCATCCATTGATCCGCTCTATGTATCGCGGCGTCCGCTCAAATTTCTTGTTTAACCGCTCAATATCCGTCATGGCGGTCCGCCTAATCCAACTGCCTGAGGGGGCCGCTCACACATCTGGCCAAGCGCTCATATATCCACGCTATCCGCTCATACATTTCCCCAACCGCTCAAAGAACTCCCGAAAGCGCTCAATCCATCCATTGATCCGCTCAATATATCACGGCATCCGCTCAAACTTCTTGTTTAACCGCTCAATGTCCATCATGGCGGTCAGTTCCATCCAACTGCCTGAGGGAGCGCTCACACATCTGGCCAAGCGCTCATACATCCACGCTATTCGCTCATACATTTCCCCAACCGCTCAAAGAACTCCCGAAAGTGCTCTATCCATCCATTGATCCGCTCAATATATCACGGCATCCGCTCAAACTTCTTGTTTAACCGCTCAATGCCCATCATGGCGGTCAGTTCCATCCACCCACCCAAACCAATTCAAAACAAAAAAACCAAGCAGATCGAAATCTGCTTGGTCTTTCCTACCATATTAAATTACTTCTGAGCTTCAACAGTCTTGTGCATTGTCTTGTTCTTCGCAAGATTTACGTGCCAAGATAGAGCTTCTTCCAAGATGTGTGGAGTTTGTCCGCCCACTTGTTCGCATGCTCTGTTGTAATAATCACGAAGCTCTTCCTTGAAATCAGGGTGCGCACAGTTTTCGATCAACGCTTCTGCTTTTTGTCTTGGAGCCAAGCCGCGAAGATCCGCGTATCCTTGCTCTGTAACAATTACGTCTACGTCGTGCTCTGTGTGGTCCACGTGAGAAGAGAAAGGTACGATGGATGACACGTCTCCGCCTTTTGCGTAAGACTTCGTAACAAAAATCGCGATACGTGCGTTACGAGCGAAGTCACCAGATCCTCCGATACCGTTCATCATGCGTGTTCCGCTAACATGTGTAGAGTTTACGTTTCCGTAGATGTCTAACTCAAGCGCTGTGTTGAATGAAATGATACCCAAACGACGGATTACTTCCGGGTGGTTTGAGATTTCTTGTGGACGGAATACAAGCTTGTCACGGTATTTAGCGATATCGTCTTTGAAGTTGTCCAAACGTTTTTTAGATAGAGTCAATGAAGTAGCAGAAGCGAATTTCACTACGCCATCATCGATCAAGTCGAAGATTGCGTCTTGAAGTACTTCGGAATATACTTCGATATCTTTAAACTCGGACGTTCTCATACCGTCAAGTACCGCGTTCGCAACCGAACCAACACCTGATTGAAGAGGCATGAGTGTTTCATCCATACGGCCCAATTTGATCTCATCACGGAAGAAGTTCAACAAGTTGTTTGCGATCTCTTGTGTCTCTTCGTCTGGAGGAACGATAGGGGAAGGAATATCGCCTTTTTCTGTAAGTACGATTCCGACAACCTTCTCAGGGTCTACTTTGATACCTGGTGTACCGATTTTATCTGTTGTACTGTATATAGGAATTTCTTTACGATGGTTTTGAGCATCTGGGATATAGATGTCATGTAAGCCTTCAAATTCCATTGGTGCGTTGACGTTCAATTCAATGATGACATGCTTCGCTTCTTGAACGAAAATCGGAGAGTTACCAACAGAACCAGTCGGAATGATCGATCCGTCTTCTGTAATAGCTGCTGCTTCGATGATTGCATAGTCAACAGGTCCAATTACACCTTGGCGAATCCATTCAGATGTGTGGGAAAGGTGCTGGTCGATGTAGAATGAGTCACCTGAGTTGATTTTGCCTCGCATTGCCGGGTTACCTTGATAAGGAACACGTAGATTAATTACATCTGCATTGGCCATCAATTCATCAACGTTCGGGCCCATAGAAGCGCCAGTGAAAACGTTTACTTTGAAGTCCTCAGTTTTGCCTCGTTCTGCTAATGCCAATGGCACGGCTTTCGCGTCTCCGGACAAAGTAAATCCGCTCAGACCTAGAGACATTCCATCCTCGATCCAAGACGCTGCTTCTTCTGCTGTAACAATTTTGTCTTTCAGTGCTTCACAACGAAGTACCTTATTTAATTCGTTTGTCACGGTATCATCCACCTTACCTTTCATTTTGTATATAATTCTATCATTTATATAAATAAAATCAACTTAATATTATGAGAACTATACTAATTTTTCCATACGATTGAGAAATACAGTTAAAGTTACACACATGACAAATCGAATGCGAAAGCCATCATAAAGTATTCTCTCTTACTCAGAAAATAAGACAGGGGATTCAGGAAACGAGAATAGGGAATTCCCCCATAGGAATGAAAGTAAAAACACGTATACTTGTATAATATAAAGAAGTTTTACGAGGTTTGGTTAAAAAGTCCTGTGATTCAGAGTAAATAATAGGGAATTCCCTTAGATTAAAATCAGATTAATTAAATTATTTGAGGGTAAGAAGAGTAGTAGGTCTGTTTCATTTACTGCTACATTCTGAGAAGGAGTGGAATTATTCGATGAAAAAGAGATTCGGATTGAAATATTTTAAACCCGTCGAGAGTTTTTCTGGAAATTGGTCAGTGCTCGAAGAGAAAAATCGTGATTGGGAAAATATGTACCGACAGCGCTGGTCGCATGACAAAGTGGTGCGTACGACGCATGGCGTAAACTGCACAGGCTCTTGTAGCTGGAAAGTTTTCGTCAAGAACGGCATCATCACATGGGAAAATCAGCAAATCGATTATCCTTCCTGCGGACCGGATATGCCTGAATTCGAACCGCGTGGTTGTCCGCGTGGTGCATCATTTTCTTGGTATGAATACAGCCCATTACGCGTGAAGTATCCTTATATAAGAGGGAAACTGTGGCGCATGTGGAACGAAGCACTGGAAGAAACGAAAGATCCAGTGAAAGCATGGACAGCGATCGTTGAAGATCCTGAGAAATCCAATGAATACAAAAAAGCCCGCGGTAAAGGCGGTCACGTTCGGATTCATTGGCGTGATGCGACGATGCTGATTGCGGCACAACTCATCTATACGGTACAAAAATACGGTCCGGATCGCGTAGCAGGATTTACACCGATTCCTGCCATGTCAATGGTCAGTTATGCATCAGGCGCGCGTTTCATTTCATTGCTCGGTGGCGAGATGCTCAGTTTCTACGACTGGTATGCAGATCTACCACCGTCCTCTCCACAAATCTGGGGTGAGCAGACAGATGTACCAGAATCGAGTGACTGGTTCAACGCAGGCTATATCATCATGTGGGGCTCCAATGTTCCGCTTACACGGACACCAGATGCGCACTTCATGACGGAAGTTCGCTATAAAGGAACGAAAGTAGTCTCGGTTGCACCCGATTATGCGGAAAGCGTAGTGCACGCCGACGACTGGATTGGGGCGAACCCGGGAACAGACGCAGCAGTTGCTCAAGCTATGACGCATGTTATTTTGGATGAATTCTATCAGAAACGTAAAGAACCAACATTTATAAACTATGCCAAACAATACACGGACATGCCCTTCTTGATTCTACTAGATCCGCATGAAGATTCCTATAAAGCCGGACGTTTCTTGCGTGCAAGCGATCTTGGACAGCAATCGGCACACGCTGAATGGAAACCCGTCATATTTGATGAAGCGAAAGATGAAATCATCGTTCCAAACGGCACGATGGGGCAACGCTGGGAAGAAGACGTCAAGTGGAATTTGCAACTAGAAAACGAAGATGGCACACGCGTTGAGCCTGCATTATCTATCGAAAAGCAAGCAGAACAATGGCATGAAATTCATTTCCCGTACTTCGATAACCGAGGAAATGGCACATTCAAACGCCCGATTCCAGCGATGAAAGTACAATTCGCTGACGGCACAGAGCGTTTAGTGACTACAACATATGATGTCATGCTGAGTCAGTACGGTGTCAACCGGATCGACAGTGAGCTAGAGGCGACAGGTTATGACGATGTGACTTCTATCTATACACCGGCTTGGCAAGAAGCGATCACGAATGTGAAACCGGAACTCGTTACGCAAATCGCCATGGAGTTCGCGCAAAATGCCGTCGACACAGGTGGCCGTTCGATGATTATTATGGGCGCAGGCATCAATCACTGGTTCAACAGTGACACGATCTACCGCGCGATCCTTAACTTGGTGACGTTGACAGCTTCACAAGGAGTGAACGGCGGAGGTTGGGCGCATTACGTAGGACAAGAGAAATGTCGTCCAATCGAAGGTTGGAGCACGATTGCCTTCGCGAAAGATTGGCAAGGACCACCACGTCTGCAAAACGCTACCTCATTCTTCTACTTTGCGACGGACCAATGGAAGTATGAAGAAGCGGGGACAGATACATTGATGTCGCCACTTGGCGGTGAAGCAAGATACCAGCATCCGGCAGACTATAACGTACTGGCGGCGCGTCTCGGCTGGTTGCCATCTTATCCTCAGTTCAATAAAAATAGTTTATTGCTCGTGGAAGAAGCGGCGAAGCTTGGGAAGACGGATACAAAGGAAGTCGTTTCACATGTCGTCGATCAACTTAAATCCGGTGAATTACAATTCGCAGCGGAAGATCCAGGTGCACCGGAAAACTTCCCGCGTTCATTATTCGTCTGGCGCTCGAACTTGATCTCCAGTTCCGCAAAAGGACAAGAATACTTCATGCGACACTTACTCGGCGCTTCGGACGGCTTGCTTGCGACGCCGAACGAAGATATGAAACCGAAAGAAATGGTTTGGCGCGATGAAGTGGAAGGCAAGCTCGACCTATTAGTAGCGCTCGATTTCCGTATGACCGCGACGCCACTTTATGCAGATCTCGTACTTCCGGCTGCGACATGGTATGAAAAAGTGGATTTATCTTCCACTGATATGCATCCATTCGTCCATCCATTCAATCCGGCAGTTAACCCATTATGGGAATCCAAATCGGATTGGGATATTTACCGCGAAATCGCAAAAACGTTCTCGACACTTGCGGAAACGCATTTGCCAGGCGTCTATAAAGACTTAGTCACATCTCCTCTAGCACATGACTCGGTTCAGGAAATTTCTCAGCCGATGGGCGAGGTGCATGACTGGAGTAAAGGTGAAATCGAAGCCATTCCTGGCAAAACGATGCCGGGCATGACCATCGTAGAGCGTGACTTTACGAAGATCTATGATAAATACATTACGCTTGGGCCTTTATTGTCCACAGGGAAAACGGGCGCGCATGGTGTCAGTTTCTCCGTCGCGGATGAATATGAAATGATGAAAGGAATTAACGGTATTTATGAGGATGATACCGTGAAAGACGGCTTGCCTAAATTGTACACAGCGAAACATGCAGCAGAAGCGATGTTGACCTTATCTTCCGCAACAAACGGTCGCGTGTCGCAACGTGCATTTGAAGCAGCGGAGCACGACACGGGCGTGGAATTGAAAGATATTTCGGCAGACCGCGCAGCAGAACGATTCACATTCGCAGGCATTACCGCACAACCGCGTGAAGTCATTCCAACACCAGTCTTCAGTGGTTCCAATAAACTCGGCAGACGCTACTCGCCGTTTACAACAAATATCGAACGTCTCGTGCCATTCCGGACGTTGACGGGAAGACAGCATTTCTACGTCGATCACGAATTATTCCTAGGATTCGGTGAAGCATTGCCAGTCTATAAACCGACGCTTCCGCCATTTGTTTTCGCAGATCGTGATGCAGATATTAAAGGTGGACAAGATGCACTCGTACTGCGCTACTTAACACCGCACGGCAAGTGGAATATTCACTCGACATACCAGGACAACCAGCACATGTTGACGTTGTTCCGTGGAGGTCCAACCGTTTGGTTATCGAATCTCGATGCAGAAGAGCACGGAATCGACGACAATGCATGGCTCGAAGTATATAACCGAAACGGGGTCGTCAATGCACGTGCCGTGGTCAGTCACAGAATGCCTAAAGGTACGATGTTTATGTACCACGCACAGGATAAGCATATTCAGATGCCTGGCTCGGAAATCACCGAGCAACGCGGAGGAAGCCATAATGCGCCGACGCGAATTCACATGAAGCCGACTCAAATGGTAGGCGGCTATGCACAGCTCAGTTATGGATTCAACTACTACGGGCCGATCGGTAATCAACGTGATGTCTACGTCGCAGTCCGTAAGATGAAGGAGGTCAATTGGCTTGAAAATTAAAGCGCAAGTTGCGATGGTGATGAACTTAGACAAGTGTATTGGGTGTCATACATGTAGTGTGACGTGTAAAACGACATGGACGAACCGTGAAGGTGCCGAGTATATGTGGTTCAATAACGTAGAAACGAAACCGGGGATCGGCTACCCGAAACGCTGGGAAGACCAGGAACTCTATAAGGGTGGCTGGCAGTTGCGAAAAGGGAAATTGGAATTGAAATCGGGTTCTAAACTATCGAAAATCGCACTCGGTAAAATCTTCTACAATCCCGATATGCCTGAAATGAAAGATTACTACGAGCCATGGACGTACGACTATGAAAAATTAACATCCGCACCGGATCAAGAACATACGCCGGTGGCACGTGCAAAGTCTGTAGTCACAGGCGAATACATGGCTCCAGAGTGGGGCCCGAACTGGGAAGATCAGTTAGCTGGTGCACATATTACCGGACCAACTGACCCGAATATCGAGAAAATTGAAGAAGAAATTAAATTCAACTTTGAACAAGCATTCATGATGTACTTGCCACGACTATGCGAACACTGCTTGAACCCGAGCTGTGTAGCTTCTTGTCCATCAGGTGCTATGTACAAGCGTGACGAGGACGGAATCGTTCTGGTCGATCAGGAAGCATGTCGCGGATGGCGCTACTGTATGACCGGTTGCCCGTACAAGAAAGTGTACTTCAACTGGAAAACGAATAAAGCCGAGAAGTGTACGTTCTGTTTCCCGCGCGTGGAATCTGGTTTGCCGACAGTTTGTTCCGAGACATGTACAGGTCGAATCCGCTATCTAGGTGTCTTGCTTTACGACGCAGACCGCGTGCAAGAAGCTGCATCTACACCGGATCCGAAAGACTTGTACCAAGCACAATGTGATTTGTTCTTAGATCCGCATGATCCGGAAGTCATCGAGCAAGCAATCAACGATGGCATTTCCGAAGACTGGATTGACGCAGCACAGAACTCACCTGTTTATAAATTAGCGATTGAATACAAGCTAGCATTCCCATTGCACCCGGAATACCGGACGTTGCCGATGGTGTGGTACGTTCCACCGCTTAGCCCGATCATGAACTACTTTGAAGGTAAAGACTCCATCAAAAACCCGGACATGATTTTCCCGGCTATCGAAGAAATGCGAATCCCGCTTCAATATTTAGCTAATATGCTAACGGCTGGAGATGTGGATATCGTCAAGGGAGGCTTGCAACGTATGGCTATGATGCGTTCGTATATGCGTGCGGTTTCTTCAGGCAAGGACTTCGACGAATCTAAACTAGAGCGTGTTGGATTGACAGCGAAACAAACGAAGCAAATGTATCGTTTGCTTGCCATTGCGAAATACGAAGATCGTTTTGTGATTCCGACTTCACATAAAGAAAGTCAGATGAACGTTTACCGTTCCCAAGGTTCTGCGGGATACGACGGCATGGGTACGTACGGTGAACAAGCACCTGCTCAAAATCCGTATTCTTCATTCTCTGTAATGGGCTCAGACGGAGGGTGTGACGGTTGTGGACCTGTAACTCCGGGAGCTGCTCCAGTGAAAACGGGCAAGCAAATCTATGAAGAGAATTTCTATGGGGGGATCTGGCGTGATTAATCTTGATCTCTTATATGAAAAGAAGCATATCTTCGGCTTTTTCTCCCATCAACTGAACTACCCAGAAAAGCTGACATTCCATCCAAATATGTGGGATGAGTATATAACAGAAGATGCTGCAGGTTACGAGGACCTGCAGCTCTACTGGGAAGCAATGCAAACATACAGTTTGGATGAAATACAGGAGATGTACACGTACACATTCGATTTTCAAAAAGACGCTACACTGTTTATGACCTATGTAAAATTTTCAGACTCGAAAGAGCGTGGTCAGACGCTGGCGCAGTTAAAAGTGTTATACGAAATGTTCGGGCTCGAAATGCCGGATGAAGAACTATCTGACTTGCTTCCGTTAATGTGTGAATTTATTTATGCAGCTGAATGGAAGGGAGATCCGCGAGCGCAACAGAGCTTCACGATGTTGCTTGCGGTCATCGAGGACGGTTCGTACTTCTTGATGAAAGCACTTGAGAAGTATGAAAGTCCATGGCTACATTTGATCCGTGCACTGCGTGAAACATGTAAATCATGTATTCAACGGGAGGTTTCCGCTAATGACTAGTCAATTCTTGTGGGTCATTTTTCCTTATATCTGTATCGCGGTATTTATTGTAGGGCATATTTTCCGTTACCGTAATGACCAATTCGGCTGGACCGCGAAGTCGAGTGAGTTTATTGAAAAGAAACAATTAATGATCGGTAGTTTGCTGTTCCACATCGGAATCTTCCCCGTTATTTTAGGTCATGTGGCGGGACTTGGGATTCCAAAAGAGTGGACACGTGCCATGGGAATCAGTGACCATATGTACCATATCGGTGCCGTATGGGGTGGTGGATTTTTTGGAGTCGTTACATTCGCCGGAATGATTATTTTAACATCCCGTCGTTTCACGAAGAAAAATGTACGCCATCTATCTTCTCGATCCGATTTAATTGTCAATTCGTTGTTGCTGTTGATCGTATTCCTCGGTGTCTACAGCTCATTGATTACGAACACGATGACACCGGGATTTGATTACCGTGATACGATTTCGGTCTGGTTCAGGTCGTTACTCATATTCCAACCGGAAGCCGCGTTCATGGCATCAGTTCCCATTATGTTTAAGCTTCATGTTTTGACTGGATTCCTCATTTTTGCGATGTGGCCATTCACGCGCCTTGTGCACGTGTGGAGTGTGCCATTGAATTATGTAGGTAGAAGTTATATCCTATATAGAAAACATCAGCCGACCAAACAATCACCTCGGTAAGCGAATGATAAATAATGGGAGATTAAGCTATGACGGGACAAGCAAATAGTACTTTCCAACTGGCGATTGACGAATTGAAGGAAACGCTTCATGCGGATTTCATTGGCTTAGCGTTAGTGGATTTGAAGAAATATCATCACGACTTTAGATGGCGATATGTAACGGGGAATATCAGTTCACGCTATCGTAGAATTGTCCTTCAATCAGGAAAAGGTGTGGCAGGAATTGTTTTCAAGACAGGAAAACCGATGAGTATCGAGAACGTAGACGTAAGTGTAATGGATGGAGATCTCTATAACTATCCAATTGTCGTATTTGAAAAGCTAAAAAGTTTTGGCGCGATCCCACTATTCCTTAATGATCATGTGCAAGGCGTACTTTTGATTGGCTATCGTGAAGCGAACCGGTTAACGGCTGACAAGTTTGAGCAATTCAAGCATGCAGTAGGACCTCAATTCGGACCGTTTCACATGAAGGAGCGATTGAAAGATGACATTATTGAACAATGACCAACTGACGACTATGCTGCATAAATTATACGATCGTACGACAGAAGCAATGTTCTTTTTCGGCTCGAACGGTGAGATCCTATCCATGAATGAAGCGGCGAAACAAATTATGGAGCCCGCGCTCTATGAAAAAATGCTACAAGGTGAAGCCGACGCGATGTGTCTTACATGCCGCGGCTTTACGAGCGAAGAGGAACAAATGACGTGTGTCTCATGTTTTATGGAGAAACCACAACAAACAATATCTTCATTCCAACTATATTTGGAGACGAAAGACCTTGGCGTACAACCATACAGCGCGACGTATCAGGTGTTAGATGAAGAGAACTATGTGTCCATGCTAATGTTGCGCAATTTAACGCGACAAACCCAGACGTCCGAAGTTCTCCATCAAAAGTTGCGTATGCAACAAGTCATTTTGGCGCAGGAAAACGAACGCAAACGTATTTCACGCGAGCTGCATGACAGTGTAGCGCAGGAGATGCTCAGTTCACTCGTCGATTTACGCGTATTGAAATATATGGGCATGACGGAAAAAGCGCTCGAGAAGTTGCGTCAAACGGAAGGTTCATTGATGCGCTTGCTCGATGAGATTCGTCATTTATCCGTCGAACTGCGACCGGCTGTACTCGATGATTTTGGACTGGATGCTGCTTTTCGAACGCACATCAAGAATCTGGAAAAGAATTACGGATTGTATGTTCATTTCGAATCCGATTTGAGAGAATGTCGTTATGAAGGTGCGATTGAAACGGTTGCCTATCGTATCGGCCAAGAAGCGATTCTCAACTCCATGAAATATGCTCAAGTAGAAGATGTCTTTTTAACATTGAATGAAGTCGATGGCCAGCTGCAAATAACAGTATTAGATGAAGGTGTCGGCTTCGATATCAATGACTTTACACCGCAAGGCACGGGCCTTGGTCTGTATGGCATGAAAGAACGGGTGGAACTAGTAGGTGGTAATTTGACAATCGCTTCTAGTCAACAAAAAGGCACGACAGTCCAAGCGACCATTCCACTGAAGAAGGAGAGAGCAACAAGTGAAAATCATAATAGCTGATGATCATGCAGTCGTCCGCACAGGGTTCATGCATATATTGAATTTCCAAGACGATATGGAAGTCGTGGCCACGGCGGCAGATGGATTGGAAGCATATGAACTAGTTGCAAAGCACAGACCCGATATTATTTTACTGGATCTTAGCATGCCTCCTGGCCAAAGTGGATTGATTGCGACAGGTAAAATTCATGAAGATTTTCCCGAAACCAAAATCGTCATTTTAACGATGTACGATGATGAGGAGTATATGTTTCATGTACTGAAAAACGGTGCAGCAGGCTATATTTTGAAAAATGCTCCTGATGAAGAGTTGCTACACGCCATTCGTGAAGTATACGACGGCGGGACGTATGTTCATCCGTCTATGGCGACGTCGCTTGTGAGGGAGTTTGTGAAGAAAGGAACGAAAGAGGCAGAAGAAAATGATCCGTTCAAGATTTTATCTAAACGGGAAGTCGAAATTCTGCCTTTGGTCGCAAAAGGTTACGGGAATAAGGAAATTGCAGAAATGCTGTATATTTCCGTCAAGACTGTAGAAGCGCATAAAGCGAAAATGATGGACAAACTGCATTTGAAGAGCCGTCCGGAACTCGTCGAATATGCGCTGCGCAAGAAACTTTTGAATTTCTAAATGAAGAGGTGAAGGATGATGGTCAATACAGGATTCACGCATACGCTACCTGCATTACGCGTGCTCGAAAACGAACATCGTTTCCTGACATCTTTGATGGAGCAGTGGCATGCGATCGTACTGGATTTTGAGAATGATAGATTCACGCGTGACGAAGGTCTCGAAGCACTCAAGAGATTGCGCGAGCTAGTCGTCGAATTCATTGATCCATTGAAGAATCATACAGAAAAAGAAGAGGAATTTCTGTTCCCGATGCTAGCGAAATATGTGGGCAGTGATCAAGGGCCGGTTCAAGCCGTGCAAGAAGAACACGATGAGATTGATGCGTTTATCGGACATTTCCTTCATCACACAAGAGGCGATTTATCAGAGTTTACACTCGCCATGATGCAAGATGTCGTAAAAGACGCAGGCGAGGCATTTGAGGTGATTATGATTCATTTTGTAAAAGAAGAAAACGTCATCTTTCCAATGGTTCTATCGGTCTTGCTTGCTAAAGAGCAAGATGAATTATTCGAACAATTATATACGTCTATTCTACCGGAATAACGAATAATGAAGATGAAAAAAGAGTAAGTGGGTTGTTTTGCAACTAATTTTAGATTGGATGGATTCCTATGACACAAAAGATTCAGTTGCCTTTACAGACGGCAAATCTAGTTGTCGGCTTCATGGTGTGGGTCCTGATCTCTTCTTTACTACCGTTTATTAGCGAAGATATCAACATTCCACCAGAGCGCGTGGCCATCATCACAGCGATCCCTGTAGTACTCGGCTCAATTTTGCGTATTCCACTGGGTTACTATGCCAATGTCTATGGCGCGCGTATGATGTTTTTCATCAGTTTCATCGTTTTACTATTTCCTGTCTACTACATAAGTGAAACATCAACAGTGACAGGACTATTGATTGGCGGTACGTTACTTGGGATAGGGGGCGCGATTTTCTCTGTTGGTGTTACGTCGCTACCGAAGTACTATCCTAAAGAAAAGCACGGGCTCGTCAATGGTATTTACGGAATGGGGAATATCGGGACAGCGATCACGACGTTTGCCGCACCGGTGCTCGCTATGAAGTTCGGTTGGTCGTTGACTGTCAAAATGTACTTAATTTTACTGCTTGCGTTCATCGCAATGAACTTCTTCTTCGGTGACCGTAAAGAAGTAAAAGTGAAAGCACCCATTGTCGATCAAATTAAAGGTGTGTATAAGAATGAGAAACTTTGGTTCTTCTCGTTGTTCTATTTCATCACATTCGGTTCATTCGTTGCGTTTACGGTATTCTTGCCGAGTTTCCTCGTTAATTACTTTGAACTTGATAAGGTCGACGCAGGACTTCGTACAGCCGGCTTCATCGTCGTCGCGACGCTATTGCGTCCAGTCGGTGGTTGGTTAGGTGATAAATTCCAGCCGTTATTTTTATTGATGGGCTGTTTCGCAGGGTTGACAATCTCGTCCATCGTCTTAGCATTTTCCCCGGATATCGGACTGTACACAGTCGGCAGTATTATGATTGCGGCAGCGGCTGGTATCGGAAACGGTGTGATCTTTAAACTGGTACCGATGTATTTCAGTAAGCAAGCAGGTACTGTCAACGGGATCGTATCGATGATGGGTGGTCTTGGTGGATTTTTCCCTCCATTATTACTCGCAACGATTTTCTCGATGACGGGTTCCTATTCAATAGGATTCATGGCGTTTTCACAAGTATCGTTAGTCAGTCTTGTATTGGCTATCTGGCTCTACTACATGGATCGCACGAGCTTGTCTAAAGAAGTATTCGATTCAACTGGGCAAGGTATTCTCGTGACCAATTCAAAAGGGTTGATTCTTTCGGTCAATCCGGCATTTACGAAACTAACAGGTTACAATGAAGAAGAAGTTCTCGGTAAGAGTCCGAGCATCTTAAGTTCAGGCCGACATGATCGAGCATACTATGACGACATGTGGCGCACCATTGAGGAACAAGGTGAATGGCAAGGTGAAATTTGGAATAAGAAAAAGAACGGCGAAGAGTATCTGGAGTTCCTATCCATCAGTTCGGTCATAGATGGAACAGGCGACGTAGTTCGCTATGTTGGTTCATTCAGTGATATTAGTCCAGAAGCAAACGCAGGCAATCGGTCTTAACCGATTGCCTCGCTTGTGGTGTAATGAAAGGAAGTAGATCCAGTGGAGAATCGTTATTCAAGGCAAACACTATTTCAACCTATTGGCACGTCGGGACAGCGGCAACTATCAGACTCTCATGCGGTCATCATAGGCTGTGGTGCGCTCGGTTCATCGATTTCCGAGACGCTTGTGCGTGCAGGAATTGGTAAAATAACGCTAGCAGACCGCGATTATGTGGAAGCATCCAATTTACAGAGGCAACAATTATTCGTCGAAGCAGATGCGAAAAACAGTGTGCCAAAAGTGGTAGCGGCAGCCCGTCGCTTGCATGCGATTCGAGAAGACGTGGACATTACGACGGTGCTCGACCATATCGACGGACCATTGCTCGAAGAAATGGCGGTCGGCGCGGATATCTTACTCGACGCAACCGATAATTTCGAGACCCGTTTGCTGATCAATGACGTCGCATGGAAACTGAATATTCCTTGGGTGTATGGCGCAGTCGTGAGCAGTTCAGGCAGCGTCTTTCCTTTCATTCCAAGCAAAACACCGTGTTTTCGTTGTCTATTACCGGTTATGCCGGCGGTCAATGAAACATGTGATACAGTAGGGGTAATTGCACCCGCTGTCCAAATTTCGGCTGCACATCAAAGTGCGGAAGCGATGAAATGGCTGACGGGAAATGAAGACGCCATGCGTACAAAACTTCTGCATTTTGATGTGTGGAATAATACATCAGTGGAAGCGGGAATCAGCCGGATGAAGAACCCACAATGCGAAACTTGTGGTGAACATCCGACATATCCCGCGTTGCATCAGGCAGCGGGTACACAATACGCTGTGCTGTGCGGTCGTGATACAGTACAAATCATACCCGATGCAGGACGTAAATTAACGGTGGCGGACGGCGTGAAAGTCGCACAGCAACTAGGATCGAAATACCGGGAAACGCCATTTTTCGTGGAGTTTCAAGCAGAAGGCTATCGTTGTATTTTATTCGGCAACGGCAGGCTGTTGATTCATGGTCTGAAAGATATGCGAGAAGGACGAAAAATTTATCATTCATTATTCGGCTAGGAGGAACAGCAAATGGAGAAGGCTCATTTACCACAGAAAGCGCGTGATCAATCGATTGCAGTCGCAGTGCTGACGATCAGTGATACGCGGACCAAAGCGGATGACAAAAGCGGCAAGGTGATCTGCGATAAGTTGGCCGAAGCGGGACATACCGTGAAAGCATACGAAATTTGCCCGGATGAAGCGGAGCGTATTGAAGAACAGTTGTCCACTTGGTCTTCCGATTCGTCCATTCAAGCTATGATTTTCACAGGCGGAACGGGGATTGGCGCACGGGATATTACAGTGGAAACCGTGTCACCTCATTTCACGAAGCCATTAGACGGATTTGGCGAACTGTTTCGCTTTTTGAGTTATACCGAAGACGTGGGATCAAAAGCATTGCTCAGTCGCGCGGCGGCTGGCGGAATTGGCTTGCAAGCGGTGTTTTTATTGCCGGGCTCTTCGAAGGCCGTGACGCTCGCGATGGATAAGCTGATCGTGCCGGAATTGCCGCATATTGTGCATGAGTTGGGGAAGCATTTGGGTTGAATTAGGATGGGGGTATGAGCGGCTACGGGGTTTTATAGAGCGGCTAGGGTGGAAGTATGAGCGGTTGCGCGGTTCGATAGAGCGGCTGGGTTGGAAGTATGAGCGGTTACGGGGTTTGATAGAGCGGTTGGGGTGGAAGTATGAGCGGCTACGCGGCTTGATAGAGCGGCTGTCGTGGAAATATGAGCGGCCACGCGGCTTGATAGAGCGGTTGGGGTGGAAGTATGAGCGGTCACCCGGCCCAATAGAGCGGCAAGCATGAAACTATGAGCGGCCACACAGCCCAATAGAGCGCTCAAGCCATTTCATTGAGCGCCAACCCAACCCAACCCAACCCAACCAAAAAAACGCGCGACATTCAGTCCGCGCGTTGATAATCTCCATTTTTCCCACCTGATTTATGCTGTAGCATCGTCGGGCCGATCACCATATCTTTGCCGGCTGCTTTACACATATCGTAAATTGTCAACGCGGCGGCAGAAGCGGCAGTCAAGGCTTCCATTTCGACGCCGGTTACGCCTCTCGTTTTGACTTCGGCTTGGATGAACACGTTATAATGGGAAGATTCTTCATCGATCTCCCAATCAAATCGGACATCTACCCCTGTTAATGGGAGTGGATGGCACATGGGAATGATGTTGGACGTGTTTTTCGCGGCCATAATGGCGGCGACTTGCGCAACTGCGAAGACGTCTCCTTTTTTATTTGTGCCTTGTGTAATTTGCTCGTGGATCGATTGGTTGACGAGGATGGACGATGTTGCGATCGCCGTACGTAATGTAGTTTCTTTTTCGGACACGTCGACCATTTTGGCGCGACCTTGTTCATTGAAGTGTGTAAGTTCGGACATGAGGATCATCCTTTCATTTCATTTCATTGTACTAGATAGTATACCAAAAGAAAGTAGGAGATGTACGTGGTAGAAATTCGAAAACCGATTCAAGTGGCGGAAGCTGTGGAACGTGTGATGAAAAATGTACATAAGTTGGGAACGGAAATTCTTCCGTTAGAAGATACATATGGTCGGGTGCTGGCGGAACCCATCGTGGCGAAGCATGATGTGCCGCCTTTTGATCGTTCGCCGTATGATGGTTTTGCGATTCGTGCAGAAGATTCGACGGGTGCTTCAGGAGACGCGAGAAAAGCTTTCCGTGTAATTGGGGAAATTGGCGCAGGGCATGTCGCAGATCGTTCGATAGAGCCAGGTGAATCGTTCCGCATCATGACGGGTGCGTTGATTCCGGAACAGGCGGACGCGGTCGTTATGCTCGAGCAAACGGTCAAGAACGACAGTGGATTTACGCTGCGTAAGCCGTTTGAAGCGGGGGAGAATATTTCGCGTCAAGGGGAAGATGCGAAACAAGGTGAGACATTGATCGAAGCAGGAACCGTTATTCATCCGGGAACGATCGCATTGCTTGCGACATTTGGCTATGCGCAAGTGCGTGTTGCGAAACGGCCGATTGCTGGCGTGTTGTCGACGGGAACTGAATTGCTGGATGTTGAGGATGAACTCGAACCGGGGAAGATCCGCAATTCAAATGGACCGATGATTCGTGCGCAGTTGAAGCGAATGGGAATTGAGTATACATCGTACGGCATGATGGAAGATGATTTAGATGCGTGTACGGAAATTGTTGAGAAAGCTCTTCAGGAGACGGACTTGCTCATTACGACGGGCGGTGTGTCGGTTGGAGATTATGACTATCTGCCGGTAATATATGAACGTCTCGGTGCGGAAGTATTGTTCAATAAAGTGGCGATGCGTCCGGGCAGTGTGACGACGGTAGCGGTATTAGGGGATAAATTATTATTCGGCCTATCAGGTAATCCTTCCGCTTGCTTCACGGGATTTGAATTGTTCGCGCGTCCTGCCATATATTCGATGATGGGCTGTACAGCGCCTTATATGCCACGTATTCAAGCGATTCTTGGTGACGATTTCCAGAAAGCGAATCCGTTCACTCGTTTCGTCCGTGCTAGCTGGTCGATGACGAACGAAGGAGTCGTGGCAACGCCTGCCGGTTTCAATAAGTCTAGCGCTGTGTCCTCTATTGCGCGTGGTAACTGCATCATTGTCTTGCCAAGCGGAACGCGCGGCTTTGAAAAAGGCATGTTAGTGGATGTATTATTGCTAGGAACGGAACAAGGCGTGGAGCGTTGGGAGCTGTGAAGACGTTACATGTCGTCGGCTTCAAGAATAGCGGAAAAACGACGCTCGTTTCGCACTGGATTACCGTGCTGAACCGTCTTGGTTACGAAGTCGCTGTGCTCAAACATCATGGGCATGGTGGCGCGCCTGAACTGCCGCCAGCGCATACCGATACGGTGCAATTCTTAGAATTTGGAGCTGTCTCTACACTTGTGGCGGGTGGCGATATGATACAATTGGTACAAAATAAAGAACGTTCATTTGAACAACTAAAGGCATTGGCCGCGTCTGGTGAGCCAGATGTTTTATTGATAGAAGGGTATAAACAAGAAGCCGGTGAGAAAGTGGTCCTCATCCGAAATGAAGAGGAACGGCAAGAGTTGAAGTCGTTGTCTGGCATCATTCGGACGGTGAAAACAGCCGAACTGTTCGAAGACATCACACGACTTGACGATTGGCTGCAAGAATGGGTGGAGGCGAGATCATGAAACGGTATGAAATCATAGACACACCGATTGATGTGCAGAAATACAGTGAGTTGGTTTTGCATCCGGCGGCGGGTGCAGTGACAGTATTTACAGGACATGTACGCGAGTGGACGCATGGTGTTCGCACATTGTATCTCGCGTATGAAGCCTATGTACCGATGGCGGAAAAGAAACTTGCGGAAATCGGTGCGGAGATGGAAGCGAAGTGGCCGGGAGTTCAGGTCGCGATGGCGCATCGGATTGGTGAATTAAAAATATCGGATATTGCTGTAGTGATCGCGGTATCATCACCTCACAGAAAAGAAGCGTATGAGGCAAATGAATACGCGATTGAGCGCATTAAAGAAGTCGTACCGATTTGGAAAAAGGAAATCTGGGAAGACGGCGAAGAGTGGATCGGTGCACAGAAGAAATATCCAGAGAAAGGGAGCGAATCACAATGATTACAGTTCATTACTTTGCAAGGCTACGGGAGTTAACGGGTAAAGATGAAGAGTCTTTGGATCGTGCGCCTTTAACGGTGGAGGACTTGCTGAATTGGGCGGAAGCGACGTATCCGGGTTTTGGTAAAGAGACGATCCACGTGGCGGTGAATGAAGAGTATGCCCTAAAGGATGATGTCATTCAAGCGGGGGATATCTGCGCGTTCATTCCACCAGTGAGTGGCGGATGAAGACGGTCGGTGTGTTACTGGCAGGCGGACAATCGCGACGTTTCGGCTCGCCAAAAGCATTTGCGACGCACGAAGGACACTCGTTTTATCAGTACTCACTAGAAGCATTGCGACCGATTTGCGATGACATTGTCGTCGTGACGCGTCCTGAATTTCAAGAACAGTTTCCGGACAGCGTTCATGTGACGACGGATCTTGCGGCGTATGCCGGAATGGGCCCTCTTGCGGGGATTTTATCCGCAATGGAATTAATGGAAGCTGACCGCTACGTCGTGTTGCCTTGTGATATGCCGTTCATAGAAGCGAGTATCATGAAAAGATTAATGGAATTGCATAAAGGAGATATTTCGTCTGTCACAGTTGAAGGAAAGCGACATCCACTCGTATCGGTTTGGGACGCACGTGTAAAACCGACGATCAAACAAGCGTTGCGCGATAGCAATCGTCGCGTGATGCATGTGCAAGGCCAACACGAAAGTCAGTGGATTGAAGGAGCTTTATTAACCCCTACACCCGAAATAGCTTTTAAAAATGTCAACACGCCATGTGAACTGGAAAGGGGATGAAGAAGATGAATGCCATTGTAGATCAACTCGGACGTCCGATTCGGGACTTGCGGATTTCTGTTACGGATCGTTGTAACTTCCGCTGTACGTACTGCATGCCAAAAGAAGTATTTGGTGATGACTTCGTGTTTTTAGCAAAAAATGAATTATTATCGTTTGAAGAAATAGAACGCCTGGCTCGAATTTTCGCTCAGTTAGGTGTCAAGAAACTGCGCTTGACGGGCGGTGAACCGCTGATGCGTCGCAATTTGCCCGAGTTGATACAGAAGCTTCACGACATCGAGGGGATCGAAGACATCGGACTTACAACGAACGCAGTGTTGCTCGGTCAATACGCGCAACCGCTTTACGACGCTGGATTGCGCCGTCTGAACATTAGTTTAGACGCACTGGACCCGGAACTGTTCGGCCAGATCAACGGCCGTGGCATTTCACCTGATCTCGTTCTCAAAAACATTCAAAAGGCACAGGACATCGGTTTTACCATCAAAGTGAATATGGTCGTACAAAAAGGTGTCAATGAAAGCGAGATCCTTCCGATGGCTGCGTATTTCAAAGAACGCGGCATCACATTGCGCTACATTGAGTTCATGGATGTCGGCAATGACAACGGCTGGAGCTTTAAAAAAGTGGTCACGAAAAAAGAAATCTACGACATGCTGGCGGCTGAATTTGACATGGAGCCTGCAGAAGAAGACTATTACGGTGAAGTGGCTAAACGTTATCGCTATGTAGGAACGGACGCACAAGTCGGCTTCATTACATCCGTTTCGGAGTCGTTTTGTTCAACGTGTACACGCTCTCGCTTATCATCCGAAGGAAAATTATACACGTGTCTCTTCGCGTCTGACGGCTTTGATCTACGGGAATTAATTCGGTCAGATAAAACGGACGAAGAATTATACGAAGTGATTGCCGACGTGTGGAGAGGCCGAAAAGACCGCTATTCTGATGAACGTACGGAGCAAACTGTAAAGAATCGTAAGAAAATCAATATGAACTATATAGGTGGCTAAAGGAGTGCTGTCCATGAAACCAACAGTATATATCTGTCGAGAGATGCCAGAAGAAATGATCGCCCCCGTGCGTGAACATTACGAAGTACGCATGTGGGAATCAACGAGTGAAGCCGTTCCTCGTGACGTCTTGCTTAAAGAAGTAGCTGACGTCGACGCGCTATGGACGGTTATCTCGGATCAAATCGATGAAGAAGTGCTAAACGCAGCGCCTTCCTTACAACTGATCGTCAATATGGCGGTGGGCTATAATCATATCGATGTCAAAGCGGCAGCGGCACGGAATATTGTCGTGACGAATACACCCGATGTGCTGACAGAAACGACGGCGGATTTAGCTTTTGCTTTATTGATGGCTACGGCTCGTGATGTGATCGGCGCAGAGAATATGTTGCGCGAAGGACGTTGGACATCATGGGAGCCACTTGGTTTCACGGGAACTGACGTCTACGGGGCGACTCTTGGTATCATCGGAATGGGCCGAATCGGTGAAGCGGTGATGAAACGTGCAAAAGGGTTCGATATGGACGTGCTGTATCACAATCGTAACCGCAAGTCCGAAATGGAAGATATGTATGGTTGTCGGTATGCCCAGCTTCCGGATTTGCTTGCATCGTCTGATTTCGTGCTAATTTTAGTGCCGTATAGCGAAGAGACGAAAGGTATGATTGGGGAGAAAGAGTTGTCTCAGATGAAAGAGACGGGTATATTGATCAATGTTGCGCGTGGCGGAATTGTGGATGAAGACGCGTTGTTTGATGCGCTACGCACGAAGAAAATTCATGCGGCAGGGTTAGATGTCTTTGAGACGGAGCCTGTTCCGCTCGATCATCCGTTGCTGACGCTTCCGAATTTGACGGTGTTGCCGCATATTGGCAGTGCCACCGTGAAGACGCGCAAGGCGATGATGAAGCTGAACGTAGACGCATTGCTTGCGTTTGCGCAAGGAGAAGAGCCTAATCATCAGGTCCGTGGGTAGTCATGACGTGGGAACACTGTTGCGACGTTCCAGGTACGCTCCTACACTCCTCGTATCTGTCTTCAACAATCGAAAAAGAGACTAGCAAAGTCGTACATGCCGACTTTGCTAGTCTCTTTTGTTGTTATTGAGATTTATGGATGAACAGCCAAACTGCTGCGGATAATTCGATTGCCTGTAGCTGCAGTTCGGAGCCTTCGAAGGCTTCGCGAAATGAGCGTACGACGGATTCGAGTAAATACAGTCGAGGTGGATCAGATGATAGCTCGTCTACTAAAAATTGGCTGTATAACGATCCTTGACTTTCTTCTTCCGGTAACTCGTCAATGAATTTTTGCAAACTCTCGATCAACACTTCGCGTGTCATCGGATAAAACTCTGCGGCTGCTAACATGTCTTCTAGTAAGTTCTGCGACAGGAAGCGTGCGTCTCGTTCGATGATGTCCGGCACGATGACTTCCATTCGTTGCATAACGAACTCGACTAGTTTCATCGTGTCCATGTGTTCGGTAGTGGAACTTTTCCAGACGCTGAGTGCGTGTTGGATGAAGCCGAAAAGCAGCGACGCACAATCGTAAGCGTAAGGTTTTATTTCTTCACCGTAGACGTTAACGAGTCGTTTCGCAATCCATGCCAGTTCCCGGAAATGCATCTGTTTGACGAATTGACGTAGCTCGTCGTCAGGGGAATGCACGATAGTTTCAAACAACGGTAGCAAGTTTTGTTCCCGGTTCGTTGTTAAACGAATTTCAATTTGTGCAGAAAGTAAGGCGGGGTCTGTAAGATCTTTACCGATCGCCAGCTCATTTCTTCGTAAGAAACTTATATAATAGGCATCGCGTAATATGGCCATTAGACATTCGTTTTTAGAAGAAAAATAATTATAGAACGTGCCTTTTGAAATTTGTGCTGCATCCAAAATGTCTTGAATGGATGTCGCATGAAAGCCTTTGTCGATGAATAATTGTTTCGCGATAAGCAATACGTGTCTTTTGCGGTCGTTCATAGAGAATCACCTGTAATTTTATTTTTTATACTGCGTGTACACTTTATATACTAATCTTAAAATATTGTCATATCAAGCTTTTAAATATTTTAAAATGTATTAGTTGTAATAAATGTACTGGCGGTATAAAATATACTTCTGACATATTTTATATAGGTTATAGGAGGGTAAAATGGTAGAATCATTAGAAATTAAAAAAATGCATGAAAAACCGCCTTATGGCATCATTGCCATATTGTTCATTGGTGCATTTGTAGCGATCTTGAATAATACGTTGCTGAATATCGCATTACCGGTCATTATGGAAGAGTTCTCGATCACGCCATCAGCCGTTCAGTGGCTGACGACTGGTTATATGCTGGTCAACGGGATTATGATTCCGGCAAGTGCGTTTTTTATACAGAAGTTTACCAATAGAAGAATCTTTATTACAGCGATGGTGCTCTTTTCATTAGGGACGTTGATCGCAATCGTCGCACCGACATTTTCTTTGCTAGTAGTCGCACGTATGATCCAGGCATCTGGTTCCGCACTGATGATGCCGTTACTAATGAATGTCATGTTGACGGCTTTCCCGATTGAAAAGCGGGGAGCGGCACTGGGTATGTTTGGTCTCGTCATGTTCACGGCACCGGCAATTGGACCGACTTTATCCGGCTGGGTAGTAGAAAATTATTCGTGGCGGACATTGTTTGAGATTGTCTTGCCGATTTCCGTATTAACATTAGTTCTCGCTATCTTTAAACTTAAAAACATTACGCCGAATCGTGATGTACGCATCAATTTCCTGTCGTTAGTATTATCGACGATCGGTTTTGGTGGTTTGCTGTACGGTTTCAGTTCTGCAGGTGAAAAAGGTTGGAGTTCCCCGCTCGTCTATGGCATGATCGCGCTTGGAACGGTAGCCCTTGTATTATTTATAGTAAGACAACTACGTATGAAAGAGCCGATGCTCGATTTTCGAATTTACAAACATCCGATGTTTGCACTTGCTTCCGTCATATCTATGGTGCTGGCAGTAGCGATGTTTTCCGGAATGATTTTGACACCGTTATATGTGCAAAATGTCCGAGGCATTTCACCGCTAGATGCAGGATTGCTGATGTTGCCAGGTGCAGTTTTAATGGGCATCATGTCGCCTATTACGGGCCGTTTATTCGATAGATACGGTCCGCGAATATTAGTCTACACAGGACTGATTATTTCCGTAATTGGTACATATTTAATGAGCCAGTTACAGATGGATACAGGTTATTATTATTTAATGGCAGTCTATACGTTCCGTATGTTCGGCATGTCCATGGTCATGATGCCAGTTATGACAAACGGAATGAACTCGTTGCCGATGATCTCGAACCCGCATGGTACCGCCATGAATAACACATTGCAACAAGTTTCTGGTGCAATTGGTTCGGCATTGCTATTGACACTCATGACCAAACGATTGGATGCATCGGCAATGGCGCAAGCAAAGGATTTAGCCGCATCTGGAGTCGATGTGTCCACTATGACAGAAGAGATTGAACGTATGGCGATGCTCGACGGTGTCAATCACGCGTTCTTTGTTTCGACAGTGATTACAGTCTTCGCATTGATTCTCTCGTTGTTCATTAAACGGGTTATGCCACCTACTTCACCGTCTATTAATGGGGTGAAGGAACAGTCCGAAAAGTAGAATAAGAAGTTTCGTATGCTACTATGCATGCGGAGCTTCTTTTTAGTATGGTATAGTAAAAAGAAAAGGTTGTGTTCGATGTGATAGGGAATAAAGAAAAATGCCCATGCGGAAGTGGGGAAATCGTAGAGAACTGCTGCGGCAAAACAGATATGCCGGGCACAAACATAGTACAAGAAGAACTGAAGAAAGTATTAAACAGCTATTATGAAACTACATTATCTCCTGCTGAGATTCAATCATTGGAAGGATTGCTGAAAGAATGGGCAGGGCGTCTAGGTGAGTGGATGGAAGAAGAGGAACTCGTGACGAATGTCAGCGATTATTATTTCTTCATCGTCCGCAAAGATCTATGGAGACGCCACCTCGTAAAAGCGCTGAACCGTACGCAAAATAGAGCGGTACGAGCTATATTGAAGAGCTGGCAGAATGCTTTCATTACGTTCGCAGAAGTAACGAAGGCGGATAAAGAAGTTTATCATATGAAAGAGATTCTTGGAGATGGCGAGTATTTATTAGCAAGAGAAGCAGGCGAGCCTGAAGACGTTCGCGCTATCATTGCCATCGTATTGGAAGAGATGCGCAATGATGAGCGCTGGGTCATGCCGATTTCTGCCATCGCAGTGAATAAGCATATGAGTGATGAACTATTGACGCGTGTGCAAGATCTAGCTGAAACGAGTGAAGAAAAGAATAGCTTTGATTTCTTCAAGAAGCATCTTGTCGACATTTACGAAGTCGTTTGCAAACTCGACGTTCAGACATTATCTGACGTAGTCGAGCAAAACTTTACACCATTACAACGTGAAGTAATAGAAATTCTGGATGCTCAACTCGAAAAGGAAGAGCTATATCCGGGCGCGTATGAAATGGTACTGTCCTTGATGGCATACTACTTTACCGATCAAAATCCGAAGTTCCGTAAGCCGGAAGTACTCGCCGCGGCAGCGTTCCAATTGGCGGTCGACACGAATATGATGCCGAATACGTATACGCAAGCGGAAGTAGGGAAACTATTTGACGTGTCTGTTTCTTCATTCCGAAAGCATACGGATATTTTGCTAGAGAAGATTAAAGACCTTGAGAAAATGATGGCAGAAGGGAAGACCGGTGAAGCGTATCATATCGGTACCAATCCACTGCCGTCTGAGCAAATGAACTGGCAAGTGCATATGTTGACGCAAAAGCATAACTTCGATTCATTTGAAGAAGCGCAAGCATATATTCAAGAAGCTATTCAGCAACCGTTCGAGCCGGAAAACCAGCAACAAGAAGCGCAAATGCTTGGTTATATGGCGTACAATGCCGAAACGGTCGAACAGCGACATGACTTCGCGGTAGGTGCTTATGGCGCGGACCCAACGAATGTCGATGCGTTATTACTTCAAGCGGAGCTGACAGATTCGAAGGACGAGCAGGAGAAGTTCTTTAAGCAAGCTATATTCTCTGGTGACAAACAGTTTGACAACCGTGCGGAAGATGCGTGGAAGTTTGCACCGAATCGTCCGTATTTACGTAGTTTGATGCAGTACGGTGTATGGCTCTATGAGCAAGATCGTTTTGTTGAAGCGAGCGAGACGTTGTTGCGCCTGCTGTCGCTCGACCTCTATGATCATCAAAGTGCACGGTACTTGGCGATTTCTTCATTGATTCACCAAGGAGAGATAGATCAAGCGGCCCAGGTTTTGGAAGCGAGTGCAGAAGTTTCTGAAAGCGATGCAACGTATTGGTATTTGTCTTGGTTAGTGGAGATGGAGCGTGCGAAAGGGAAGTCTTCGGAACGTGCTTTGGAGTTGTTTGCTAAGGCAGAGCAGTTGAATCCACATGTAAGTAAGTTGATGGAGATGGCTGTGGAGAAGATGAGTTATCCGAAGAGCGTGGCGCTTACGCCTGGTAGTCATGAGGAAGCACATTATATTTGGTATTTGCTGTAATGCATGTAGGCCGTCACGGCGAGTTGGAAGTTCCGACTTGCTGTGGCGGTTTTTGGCATTGGTGAGCAGTAGGGCTTGATCTGCATGACGACATTGCCTTCCCCTTACGATCATCTAGTATCGTTTTCTTTAGGGGGAGAAACGCTCATACTTTCATCTACGCGCTCATACTTCCACGACATCCGCTCATACATCTCTAATAGTCGCTCTATGATCGCACTAGAGCGCTCTATCAGCCCGTTTAACCGCTCTATGAAATGAGTCAAGCGCTCTAAGCCTGTCACCCATTCTTGCCCATCAAGTTCATTTTTCCCGAATATGTCTAGCTAAAGAGGAATAGGATGATATATTGTCGAACAATTCTAATAGGGATTACTTACGAAAACTATATGGAGTAGAGAGGAGTAGTTTTGATGAAGCTGACGAATTATATTGATGGTGTTTGGCAGAAGGAAGCCGCTAGTTATACCGCTGTATTGAATCCAGCGAATGGGGAAGAGTTGGCGCAGGTGCCTTTGTCGACCGAGGATGAAGTGGGGCAGGCGGTGACTGCGGCGAAGAGGGCGCAAAGGAAGTGGGCTTTGGTGCCGGCGCCTAAGCGTGCGGACTATCTCTATGAAATTGGCCGTATAATGAAAGATAAGAAAGAACATTTAGCGCACGTGTTGACGAAGGAAATGGGTAAGGTAATAGAAGAGGCGCGTGGTGAAGTGCAAGAGGGAATCGACATGGCGTTTTACATGGCTGGTGAGGGTCGACGGTTGTTTGGTGAAACCGTTCCGTCGGAGTTGCAAGATAAATTCGCGATGAGCGTTCGTGCACCGATTGGCGTGGTCGGCTTGATTACGCCGTGGAATTTCCCTATTGCGATTGCTACGTGGAAATCGTTTCCGGCGATGGTGGCAGGGAATACATTCATTTGGAAACCGGCGACGGAAACTCCGATGATGGCATATGAAATGGCATTGATTTTTGAAGAGGTTGGTTTGCCGCATGGCGTGGCGAATATCGTCTTTGGTTCAGGATCAGACGTTGGTACTGCGCTAATCGAACATCCCGACGTACGCGTTATTTCGTTTACTGGCTCGACGGAAACAGGTCGACACGTGGCGGAATTAGGCGGACGTCACTTGAAGAAAGTGTCCCTTGAAATGGGCGGCAAGAACGCGGTCATCGTGCTGGAAGATGCAGATATCGAGCTAGCGGTAGAAGGTATTTTATGGAGCGCATTTGGAACGGCAGGACAACGCTGTACAGCTTGTAGTCGGGTCATCGTTCATCAAGATGTAAAAGAAGAGTTGCAAAAACGTCTGCTAGAAAGCATGAAAGACCTGACGATGGGCGACGGACTGGACGAAACCGTGAAAGTCGGTCCGGTGATCAATGAAAAAGCGCTGGAGAAAATCCAACGCTATATTGAAATTGGCAAAGAGGAAGGTGCAAGTCTAGTGGCGGGTGGACAGGTGCTGAATGAAGGCCGATTCGCTACTGGACATTATATTGAACCTACATTGTTTACGGATGTCGCATGGGATAGCCGACTCGCACAGGAAGAAATTTTCGGCCCGGTAGTGTCATTGATTACGGTCAGCAGTCTGGACGAAGCGATCGAAGTGAATAACAGCGTTGCATATGGCTTGTCCAGTTCTATTTTCTCGCAAGACGTCAATAACGTGTTCCGCGCACAACGTGATTTAGATACAGGTATTGTCTATATCAATGCAGGGACAACGGGTGCGGAAATTCATTTGCCGTTTGGTGGAACGAAGGGAACGGGGAACGGTCATCGTGACTCTGGAGTTGCGGCGCTCGATGTCTTTACGGAATGGAAGAGCATTTACGTCGATTACAGCGGCAAGTTACAACGTGCGCAAATCGATACGGAATGAATTCACAGGAAGAAGGGATGAGCAGATGAAAGTTGTGGTATTAGGTGCAGGATTAATGGGAAAAGAAGTTGTGCGTGATTTAGTCAAGCAAGACGAAGTGAGAAAAGTGTATCTCGCAGACCGCGCGATTCGGCAGGCGGAAGATTTCGCTGAAGAACTAATGAATGAAAAGCTCGATATTTTATTACTCGATGCGACGAATGAAGAGCAACTGAGCGACGTTATCGGGCTTGGAGATATCGTCGTCAACGCACTGTTTTATACTTTCAATGAAGCGGTCGCCCGCTGTGCAGTAGAGCGAGGCGTACATGTTGTCGACCTAGGCGGACATATCGGTGGCGCAACGGAAAAAGTGCTTGCATTAAATGAACGGGCTGCCGCAAAAGGTGTGACATTGATTCCAGATCTCGGTGTAGCACCCGGTATGATTAATATTCTGTCAGGATACGGTGCGTCGTTACTCGACGAAACGAAGTCGATTAAACTGTACGTAGGCGGAGTTCCGGTTAAACCCGAGCCACCACTGGATTATAACGTTGTCTTTTCGTTGGAAGGATTATTCGATCATTATACCGATTCATCGCGCGTTATGCGAAATGGTGAAGTGAAGGAATTGCCTTCATTATCGGAAATCGAAACGCTAGAATTCGATGGCTATGGCGAAATGGAGGCCTTCCATACGTCAGGTGGTACGTCGACGATGCTCGACTCATTCCCTACCGTCGACACGCTAGAATACAAGACAATCCGCTATCCGGGTCATGCTGAAAAGGCGCGGCTATTAGTTGATCTCGGTTTACTGTCTAGAGATTCTACTATTCAGGTAGATGGTAGACCGTTACGTGTGCGCGACGTCATGCTCGCTCATTTGACACCGCAATTGCACCTGAGAGACAAATCGGACGCTGTCTTACTTCGCGTCATAGTGAGCGGTACGAAAGACGAACAGCCGCAGACGGTCACGTTTAATATGATTACGGAAAAGGATCAGAATACGAACGAAACCGCTATGGCACTTGCGACGGCCAACACTATTTCTGTCGTAGCGCAAATGATCGGCAACGGAGTTATCACAAAAAGAGGTGCTTATCCACCGGAAAATATTGTGCCTGGCGAACTGTATATCGCGGAAATGAAGAAACGTGGAGTGGTTATTGACGTACAACAGGCCTGATACAGTATATACTGGTAGGAAAGCGTGGATTTAGATCTCAACAGACCATCTCCTCGTATGTCTAAGGAGTGAAGTACTATGCAACACCAAACATTAAATACATCACAGATGGGATTACAGCATCTCGCAACGAATCGACGGACGTTGAACAGATTATTTAAATTTGTGCTAGAAGACTTTGGATTTCTCGATCATATTCCGTTCCCGATTATGCGCAAAGCACTGAAGAAAAATATTTTGCGTGCAGTCTATTTGACGGACGGCATCAACATTTACGGCTATGCTATCTATCAGGAAATCCCGAAATATGGCGGTATTCACGTACTTTACTTGGCAATAGCACCGGAATTCCGTTCATATGGATTAGGCAGCGTCATGCTTCGTCGTCTGGATGCGTTATCGCCAGCGGGAATTTTACTTGAAGTGGAAGACCCCGACTTTTCCCGAAATGAAGAGGAATTATCGATTCGGACACGACGTATCGCATTTTATGAACGCAATGGACTGACGCTGGATCCAACGGTGAAGTTAACCAATTTCAAGCACCCGTTATTATTAATGACTACGTCAGCACTGCCCGCATTAAACGAGCGTCAGTTCCGTAAGTTTTATCGACAGTTGTATAATCGTGTATACCGCATACCAGTAGGGCAAATTGCGGTGAACGCACGCATCGAAAAAGCCTAGTTTCATTGTAAAGGAGGACACGAAGATGGACTTTACATTTACAGATGAACAGAACATGTTGCGACAGACGGCAAGACAGTTTGTAGATGCGGAAATTATGCCGCATATTGCGAAATGGGATGCAGAGGGAAGTTTTGACAAAGGAATTTGGAAACGGCTTGCAGATCTCGGATTCATGGGCGTATGTGTACCAGAAAAGTACGGTGGCAGTGGGATGGATTATAATGCTTTGGCGATTTTATGCGAAGAACTTGAACGTGGAGACACAGCTTTTCGTACCGCGGTTTCCGTACACATCGGTTTGAATTGCATGACGCTAATGCAGTGGGGAACAGAAGAGCAGAAGCAAAAGTATTTGATGCCGCAAGCAAAGGGCGAAAAAATCGGCGCATTCGGTTTGACGGAACCAGGCGCTGGCTCAGATGTTTCCGCCATTCAGACGACTGCAGTTCGTGACGGCAATGACTATGTATTGAACGGGCAGAAAACGTGGATTTCATTATGCGATTCAGCAGATAACTTTCTCGTTTTTGCTTACACGGATAAATCAAAGAAGCACCATGGCATTAGCGCGTTTATTGTAGAGCGAAGTATGCCTGGATTTTCATCAAAGGCAATCAAAGGGAAGTACGGCATTCGTGCTGGTAACACGGGCGAGCTGTTCTTTGAAGACGTGCGCGTACCGGCTGCCAACTTACTAGGCGAAGAAGGCGAAGGATTCAAGATTGCGATGGCTGCGCTAGATAACGGCCGCTTCACCGTGGCGGCAGGAGCGGTCGGCTTGTTGTACGCCTGTCTTGAAGCGAGTGTAAAGTATGCTACAACGCGTGAAACATTCGGCAAGAAAATAGGTGAACATCAACTAGTTCAGCAAATGCTGGCGAAGATGGAAGCGGGTTATGAAATGAGCCGTCTTCTCGTCTATCGCGCAGGTGAGTTGAAGAATAGCGGTGTTCGCAATACACGCGAGACGTCACTCGCGAAATGGCAAGCATGTGATTTTGCCAACCAAGCAGCAGATGACGCTGTGCAAATCCATGGCGCGTACGGCTATTCGGATGAATATCCAGTTGCACGGTATTTACGCAATTCGAAGGCGCCCGTTATTTACGAGGGCACGCGAGAAATCCATACGATCATGCAGGCGGAATATGTGCTTGGAGAGCGTAGTGATAAGAAATTGAATCGTATGTTGCCTAAGTGGCCGTTTGAGGAATAAAAGCGATGCGGTAAGCCTCATGGCTTACTGCATCGCTTTTTCGCGTGGAATTTCTTATTTTGAGAGTATAAGCGTGGTCGTACTAATTAAGACCCAACAAAGTCACCGCCATCGACGTGTATCGTCTGTCCCGTCATATAGCTCGAGTCCTGTGAAGCCAAGAATACATAAGCGGGTGCGTTCTCAGCAGGCTGTCCACGGCGTTTCATCGGTGTGTCTGCACCATGTTCATCCACCTTTTTCGCGTCGAATGTAGCAGGGATGAGCGGTGTCCAGATCGGTCCTGGTGCCACTGCGTTGACACGAATTCCTTTGTCCGATACATTTAAGGCCAATGAACGGGTAAAGCTTGTGATAGCTCCTTTTGTTGCGGAGTAATCAAGCAATCCAGGCGAGCCGTTATAAGCTGTAATCGAAGAAGTGTTGACGATGCAGTCGCCTTTTTTCATATGCGCAAGGGCTGCTTTTGACATAAAGAACAAGCCGAAGAAGTTCGTTTCAAACGTTTCCTTCAACTGTTCTTCCGTAATGTCTTCGATCGAGGTTTGCGGAAATTGTTTACCGGCATTGTTAACGAGTATATTGAGCTCGCCGAAGTCTTCTATTACTTGGCGGATTAGTTGTTTACAGTTGTCATCGCTACTAATATCAGTCTGATACTTCTTCGCTTTCCCACCATATTTCTCAATTAAAGCAATCGTTTTGTCGGCATCTTCATCTTCCTGATCAGCCAAATAGGCGATGGCGACGTTCGCACCTTCTTTCGCATAGGACACCGCGACAGCGCGACCAATTCCACTGTCACCGCCCGTGATCAATGCGGTTTTTCCTTTCAATTTATCTGCACCTGTAAAATTAGGATCATCATAAATTGGCGCGGGATTCATTTCTTCCTCCACGCCAGGCTGTGTAGATTGTGTTTGTCCTGGTATGTTGTCATCCATTTTTTCGTATCGATTTTTACTCATGTCGTATCCTCCTCCGTGCATAGTTACCAAAAGTATTCCCCGATTACTCATGAACAAACATGAAAAGGTCTGGTATAAAATTAATCCAAGCATTCTTTTTGCGTGTTATAATAAAGTCGTGAAGTACTATATAACAGCTAAGGAGCGTGTCTTCGTGAATTTTCAACCTTCCAAAAAATGTCTATATTCTCACCAGCGATCTTTGGTGACTTAAAAGCAGCCGCCGAGTTAAAAAAAGCAACAGGTGCGCAAGTCATCGATTTGAGTCTCGGTAGCCCGGACCTTCCGCCTGACGAGCGTGTGCGTCAAGCATTGTCTGAGCAAAGCGCGTTAGCCTCATCTTACGGTTACACACTGGGAGGAACGAAGCGATTCCATGAAGCCGTCGCGAATTATTACAAACGACGCACAGGTGTCACCATCAATCCCGATACAGAAATCTTGCAGACAATGGGTTCGCAGGAAGGTCTCGTCCATTTACCGTTCGCATTTTGCGACGAAGGAGATTACGTCCTGACAACGAATCCTGCCTATGTCGCTTATGACGCAGGAATCAAACTAGCAGGCGCAGTGCCTTATTACATGCCATTACTTGCGGAAAACGACTTCTTGCCTAATCTGAATGAAGTCCCGGAAGATGTGCTGAAAAAAACTAAATTATTGATCCTCAACCTACCAGGAAATCCAGTACCCGCTATGCCAAATGAAGCTTTTTTCGAAGAAGTCGTAACGTTCGCAAAAAAACACGAAATCATCGTGCTTCATGACGCAGCGTATTCGGAATACTATTTCACAGGCGACCGTCCAGCGAGTTTCCTCACAACGCCTGGCGCAATGGAAGTCGGTTTGGAAATCAACTCGCTATCAAAAAGCTTCAGCTTGGCAGGCGCACGGATCGCGTACTTCGTCGGTAATACTGAAATGATCAAAGTGCTACGCGAACTAAAATCCAACCTCGACTATGGAACATTCGGCCCAATCCAAGAAGCGGCCATTGTGGCGCTTGATAACGGGGAGGAAATCACCAACCGTCTACGCGCGGAGTTCTCTAAACGCCACCACGCGTTAATGGACGGCCTCGCATCATTAGGCTGGGAAACGACTCCATCTGAAGGCGGTATGTTCGTCTGGGCGAAGTATCCCTATGAAATCGACGACATAGAATTCGTCTTCGAAGTCATCAAACAAACAGGCGTGGTCATAGTCCCCGGTAGCATCTTCGGTACCGCAGGGAAAGGTTACGTCCGCCTCGCCCTCGTACAGAAAGTTGAATTGATTGAACAAGCGATTCAACAGCTGAAAGAATTATCGATTGTTAGCGTGTAAATAATAAAAGGGAGAGCGATTTTTCTGCTCTTCCTTTTTCTGTAATGAAAAAATGGTTCAAAACCAATTCGATACTAGACATCTATTGCATATAGTAATTTACTACCGCAAAATATCATTAGAAATGTAGCAGAGAGGAGGGAATACGATGAGCGAACACAAAAAAGACCGAAGCGACAAGCAAGACAATAGAATCCAACCCCGTAGAAAAAAACAGAGTATAGTAATCTGGAGTGTAGTTGCGACAGTCACCGTGATGTTTTTGCTACTCGTGTTACCATTATTGCAAGAATCGAATACAGAAAATGAAAAGGTTGTACCTGCTGTAGGTCTCTATGAAGATCTAGAAAATTTACAACTCAAGGTGTTACAAGAAAAACCGTTAGACGATGGAAAAGTCGAATACTTAATTGAAATAAATAATGACACCAATAGGGTGATTCACCAGCCTACATTAACCTTCAGTTTCGAAGTGAAACTAGAAAAAGGTTGGGCAGAGAACCCTTTCAAGTACTCAACGGACCTTGGATTGGAAATCGAACCGGGACAAAAAATGAAAGTACCGCTCGCAGTAGATGTGAATCTTCTCAACAAGGAGACGATCAACACCAATCACATCATGCTTGAATTGAAAGGCTATCTAGATGAACTAGAACTAGAGAATCTATTTCATACGGGACAATCCATCCATAATGATAAAGGCGACAGACAATGGAAGAAGCTATAACGTAGCTAAAATCACTCTATAAAAAGAGTGGTTTTAGCTTTTTTACATAGGATGTAACGAAACTGAAAAATTTCAGTCTACTCTACTACATAGTAAATAAAAGGAGATGAACATCATGAATACAGGTAAATGGCTCATTGTGTTGGGGGTAGCTGGAACGATCGGAGTGCTTGTGCTGATCAGTTTTTTATTCTGGCCAAAAGTAGGCGTCACATCAACAAAGTCTGTGCTCGCGGGTCAGTCACTACACGTCTACTTTACAGACCCTGTGAAAGGAAACGTGGACGCTTCACAGTTTTACGTGACGAAAAATAAGGAGAAGACACCGGCCAAGCTTGCGTACGGAAATGGAAAGACGTCATTGCAAGTAGGGGAGTTGCAACCCGGAAACTATACATTGCATGTTCCAGCGAATAGTTTTGGCATCTGGGAACGCGCAGCAAACCAAGCGCTTTCATTCACCGTCCTCGAATCCGTACAGCCCGTCACGTCTATTAAGAAGATCGAGAACTTCTTTGAACGAGTGAAACCTCAAGGACGCAGTGAAATTATGGAAGAGTCTTCTTCGGAAGACAAAGCTTCTGGTAGCGGTGTCGACCATTCACAAACCAACCAGCAAGTAGCGGGTGTAGATGAAGCCGACACTGTCAAAACAGACGGCGATTTCCTATACGACGTCTTAAATGGTGATGGACTTATGATCACGGATATACGAAATCCAAACGAGATGGTCCGGGCCAGCAAGACCGACTTCACCGATGGATTCTATGCAAACCAACTGTATGTAGATCAAGACAAAGTCGTAGTCATCGGTGGCCAAAATCTAGACGCACCAACGTCCAATATGGATATGAAAATAACAGAAGATCGGATCATGCCGATGCAGCAACTTTCCGTTATCCGTGTATATGACGTCACGGACCGCACGAATCCGAAACTCATTCGCGAAACAGGGGCAGAAGGCTACGTCATCGGCACACGTAAAATCGGCCAATTCGTCTATATGGTCACGAATAATCAACCATTTCTCTGGTACGATCATCCAACTCCAGCAGAAGATCAGCTACTACCAACAGTCTATGATTCCGCATCCAATCAACAAGTTCAGCCACTAGCACTCGATAAAATTTCCATTTTGCCAGGCGCGATGGAACCTTCCTACTCGGTCATTACGACACTCGATATCGAATCAGGAGAACGAGGTGGAGTAGATACAAAAGCATATCTCGGCAGCGGTGAACAACTGTACATGTCTGCAGATCATCTATACTTGACGTCTACAAACTACCAAGACAATCAGCAAAGCACTAGTGAAGTATTCAAATTCAGCCTCGAGAAAACGCATGTGCATTTCCTGCAAACCGCTCAACTAAAAGGGACCATCTTAAATCAGTTTTCCATGGATGAGCACAACGGCTATTTCCGGACAGTCACAACAGAAGGCAATCTGTGGGACGAACGCAATAAAGCGAAGAACCATTTATTCATCCTCGACGAAAACATGAAGCAAGTCGGTTCAGTCGAAAATCTAGCAGTCAATGAACGCATTTACTCCGCACGATTCCTAGGAGACAAAGCGTATATGGTCACGTTCCGTGAAACAGATCCGCTATTCGTCATGGACGTTGCGGACCCGACTAACCCAAAAGTACTCGGCGAACTAAAAATACCAGGCTTCAGCAACTATTTGCATCCACTTGACGAAGGCCACTTAATCGGCTTCGGCTATGAAACCATCGCGAAGAAAAATCCACAAGGTGGCGCACCCATCATCCAAACAGGCGGCATGAAAATCTCCGTGTTCGACGTGACAGACTTTGCAAATCCAAAAGAAACCGCTTCTGAAATCATCGGCGGGCAAGGGACCTATTCATCAGTCCAACACGACCATCACGCACTGTTCATCCACCCAACACGAAACCTATTCGGCTTCTCGATCTCAGTGTATGCGCAATCCCAGCGTGAAAACATCCTGAATCTCCAAAGCACTGGCGCCATGATCTACGAAATCACAGCAGAACACGGCATCGTCCAAACCGCCGATCTGACCAAACCCATGACGAATGACTACATGGACTGGGAAAAAGAAATCCAACGTCTGGTATATAGCGGTAATTCCCTCTACACGATTTCCGTAAATGAAGTAAACAGCTACACATTAGACCAATTCACACCGCTGAATACGTTAGAAAGAACTATCCGTTGAATCAATTGAAAAGCAAAGCTTGAGCGCTCACATTTATTGGTGGGTGCTCATTTA